>NZ_DAOLAJ010000123.1:0-8770 GCF_035325185.1 Enterovirga sp.
TGGCGAGCCGCCGATGGACGACGTTCTGCGCGGTATCGGGATCGAGGATGAATGCGGGGCTCGCCGGGGACGGGAGCCTGGTCCTGGTGGTTCTCTTCTTCACTGGGGGGTCCTTCAAAAGGACCGCCGGGAAAAGGGGTGGCGAAAAGCTGTCGGCCGGGTTATGTGGGGCTTGCCGGAACCACATATCGATACCGAGAGCCCTCGTTGCCCTTCAGCCGGCAGCGGGGGTTTTCTCTTTCGGGTTCGGGGGCGTCCGCGCGATCTCGGCGGCGCGGTGCGGAAAGGCTCGGGACTTGGCCCAGGCCCGGCAGGCTTCCTCGTCGTAGCGAACCATGCGCGGCCCGACCCGGACGAAGCCGGGGCCTGTGCCGTCGCGGTCGTAGCGTTCGAGGGTGCGCGCGCTGATGCCCAGCAGCTTCGCCGTCTGCTCGCGCGTGAGGAGAGCGCCCTTCATCTCAAGCGGACTCCCCAGCGGGTTCCGGCAGGCGCAGCAACTTCCTGGCGACATGCGCCGGGATCGTGATCCGCTTGCCGATTTGGGTAGCTTCGATCTCGCCGCGATTGATCGCCCGATAGAGCGTGGCGGCCGAGACGCCCGCCGCCTTCGCGAGGGGACGGACGTTCACCCCGCCGCCTTCTGCGATGATTTTCTCGATAGCGGGATGCATGGGCGCAGCCTCCTCGAACCCCCATTAGCGTTACACATGCGTATCGCTAGCGGCTCCTCTTTGGCTGATTTCCCCGTTGCCCGTCAAGATAGCGAATGATAGGCGTAACGCTATTGCACAGATGAGACGAGAGTGACCATGCCGAAGAGGGCACCACGAACGGAGGGCGGGCGACGGGTTCCCGTAATGACAAGAACGACTGTCGAGTTACGGCAGGCGCTCGAAGAGGCGGCGGCGGCTTCGGGTCGATCGCTGGGGCAGGAAGTCGAATCTCGCTTGGAAATGTCGGCAATGGTCTCGCCGATGGTTTCGGCGATGATTTCGGACAAAGCCTCGTTGCAGCTCTTCCAGACGATGGCTAACGTCCTCCGGGCAGTTCGTAAGATAGCTAAGCAAAGAGGCTGGTCAGAGATCGAGACGCGCCAAGCACTCAAGCATGCATTCGACGTAATTTCATCGATAAATTTCTGGTCCGGCGGAGATGTGGCTGGACCGCCTGACGGATACGCTGCCCACAGCAAGGAAAAGCATACTACTACCCCGGCGCAGGACGGCTACGACGTAGCCATGGATACGATGATCTACAACTCCGCGTGGGACGAGTGCGTGCTGATGGAGGGCTTTGGTAATGTCATCACGGATTACTGGAGCGGATCGGGAAATGTGACGATCAATGCCCCGGAGACGATCGATCCGCCCGCGCCGGCTCGTTCGTTGGCGGAGATCGTGGGTGAGGTCAGCGCGGGCGACCAGGCGAACGAAGCTATGCGTCGAGCGAATAAGAAAATGAGGCAGGAGGAGACAGAAGTAACCAAGCGTCGTCAGGCGAAGTCACCTCCTAAAAAATAGCATTGCACGAGACAGAATAGCTGGATCATCTGCACTATGGCAGATTCGTTCGCTGGATGGAGGCGAACGAATGCGACCGGGTCGCTGCCGATACACGCAACCGATATTCCTGAAGGCCGAGCGGGGCCTTCGTGATGCTGCGGCCGAGGCCGCCCGCGCTCGCGGGCTGAGCCTCGCCGAGCTGATCCGCTCTCATCTCCGCCAGATCGTCGCGGATGCAGGTTCCTCCCATCGGGAGGCACGGCCGTGATCGGAACGGATATCAATCTCTCGCCGCCCCTCGTCGCCGGAGGCAGTGCCCCGCTCCTCCCCGTCGAGGGGCCGATCGTACAGGCCGCGCTTCGGCTCCAAGAGGCGAAGAGTCAGGTCGATGCGGCCTTCTGGCTTGTTCAGAACAATCCCCGCCTCGCCGGCTCTGCGGAAGAAATGATGAGCACCGCAATAGCAAGGCTCTACGAAGCTTTGGCGGCCCTTCAGTCTTATCTCGAAATCATCTCTTGCAAGGGGCAAGCCTGATGGCAATTCAACCTTTCACCGGCTTTTCCTATGCGAGTGGGTTGGCCGCTCTCGGGCAAGGCATCGACTCGATGAACGAGAGCATGCAGCGAGTCGAGGACCGCAAGCTGATCATGGGTGCACTCGGCGACAACCGCAAAGCCGCAGCGCTTGCTGCGGCCGGCCGCCCCGACCTTGCCGGCCTAGTCATGAAGCAGGACGAAGAGCGAGCGAAGGATGCCCGGCAAGCGGCGGCCGGCGAGCGCGGGCTTGCCGCTCTCGGTTCGTTCTTCGGCCTCGATCCTTCGGTTTCTGCTCCGAGCACGGAACTGGCCCCGTCAGCACCGGCGCCCGCCCGCGCCTCAGGAGGGCTATCCGTCGCCCCTATCGACGGCATCACGCCCGATGAGGACAAGGCGATTCGCACAGTGATGGGCGAGGCCATGGGCGAAGGTCCGTCCGGTTGGAGAGCTGTGGCTGGTGTCATCGGCAACCGGGCCAAGGGAGCGGGGCAGTCCCTTTCGCAAATCGTCCTTGCGCCGAACCAGTTCGAGCCCTGGTCGAGCCGCCGGCAGGAGCTTGAGGGCTACGATCCGAATAGCAAGAAATACCGCCTCGTGGCGTCCGCTGTGCTGCCGATCCTGCGCGGGCAGGAGGCGGACCCAACCGGCGGAGCGACGCATTTCTATGCTCCGAAGGCGCAGGCTGCGCTCGGCCGCTCCGCTCCGTCGTGGGACAACGGTAGCGGCGTCGATATCGGCAACCATCGCTTCTTCACGCTCGGCTATGGGGGGCAGAGCGTCGACCGCTATGGCATCCCACAGGGTGGCGCGTCGGCCGTCCAGTCTCCGGCAGGGGCTCCTGCCGCGCAATCCGCCTCCGGCCCGCCATCCGAGCCGGAAATTCAGCAGATGGTCGCGGCCGGCCTTCTGCCAGAGGGACTGGATCGCGACTTCTTTCGTCAGCAGTACCAGCGCGAGCCGAAACTCCGCGAGGCCGTCGATCAGTGGCGAGCAAGCCGGGGCGCCGCGCCCACTGCGCCTTCCACGCCCGTCCAGGCAGGCAGCCCCACCGTGCAGGCAAACGGTCAGCCCAGTGGCGATGTCTACGACGATCCGAACGCACCGGATCAGGGGATGGGCGTGCCGCTCGCGTACAAGGCAGGGCCGAGCGCATCGCCGGACGGCGCAACTCCCGCCCAGGCCGGCAACCCCGCTGCCGGCCTTCCCGTTTCTGCGTCGGCTGGCTCCTCCCAGCCCGCTCAGCCGCGCTCTGCCGGCCATCCCCGGACGTGGACGGAGCCGGAGCATGTGCCGCAGCCCCTCCAGAATTCGATCATGCGCCGGGACATGAGCCGACTCATGTCCATCATGGCCGATCCCGACATGCCCGATGGCGTGAAGGAGGTTGCGAAAATGGTGCTGGCTCAGCGCCTAAACGAGAATGAGAGGCTGCCCGAGAGCGTGAAGACATATCTCTGGGCTCGGGCGAACAACCAGCACGGCGGCCTCAGCTATCGGGAATTCACCGACCGGAACTCCCAGAAGGATGGTCCCGCGGAGAAGATCAGGGCGGAAGCCGCCGCACGTCGCGAGGAGGCCGATCGGCTCGGCCTCCGGGAGGGCTCTTCGGAGCGCACCCGCTACATTGCCGAGGGCAAGCTCGGGGCGGACGAGAAGCCCGATCACAAGGCCATCGGCGAGGCCGATGCCGCGATCACCTCGGCGCAAGAAGCGCTGAACTCGATCCGGGAGGCCAAGTCGCTCTCCGCAAAGGCTTATGATGGCGCCTTTGCCGATCTGCGCGGCGCGGTGACCGCCAATTTCGGATCGGAGGGCGGCATCGCCACCATGAACCTGAACAACGTCGTCCAGACGGGCGCCCTGGCGCAGCTCAAGAGCATTTTCGGCGGGAACCCGACCGAGGGGGAAAGGAAGATCCTTCTGGAAGTCGCGGGCTCCGCCAACCAGCCCCGCGCTGTCCGCGACGCGATTTTCGATCGTGCCGAGAAGGCGATCGAGCGGCGCCTCAGCGTCGCCATGAACAAGGCGGCCGAGCTGCGGGACCGCTCCTATTACCGGCCCGGCGGCGGCCAGAGCGCACGAGGCGCCGCGCCGCAAGCCGGGGCGAGCCGAGGCGGCCAGGTCCCGGCCGCGGCGGCCGAATACCTCCGCGCCAACCCGGGCCTCAGGAGCCAGTTCGACGAGAAATACGGCGCGGGTGCCGCCGCGAGCATCTTGGGGCAGTAGATGGCCAATCCCTTCGATCAGTTCGACACGCCCGCCCCGTTGCGGGGCGGGAACCCGTTCGACCAGTTCGACGTGCCTGCGTCGAGCGCATCCGCCCGGCCGCCCAAGGCCGCCCCGCAGCGCGAGAAGATGGGCGCCGGCGAGGCCGCCCTTCGCGGCGCCGAGAAGGGAATCACCCTCGGCTTCGGGGACGAGGCGCGTGGCGCCATGGCCGCGTCCAGCTTCGACGAGACGGCTCCCTCGTGGGTGAAGGACTCGATCGTCCGCTATTCGCCCCTCGTGGCCGCCGGGCGCCTGGCCGAGGGCGTGCAGAACCTCGTCATGGGCAAGCAGGATGCCCGGCAGCGCTATGACGCCGCGGCCGAGGAGAACCGGGCGCTTCAGCGCCAGGCCGTGGAGGATCAGCCGGGCGCCATGGCCGCGGGCGAGATCGGCGGCGCGCTAGCCCGCGTCGCCGCGACGCCCATGCTCACGCCGTTCCGGGCCGCGCAGGGCGCCGGCCTCCTCGCGCGGGGCGCGGCTGCCGCGGGCAATCTGGCGGCCACGGGCGCAGCCTATGGCGGAGCGGCGGGCCTCGGAGCTGGCGAAGGCGATCTTGTCGACCGCCTGCCTTCCGCCGCTTCCGGCGCGGCGACGGGTGCTGTTCTCGCTCCCGTCATCGGCGGTGCCGTCCATGGCGTTGCCGGTGCCGGCCGGATGGTCGCGGATCAGGCGAGGGCCGTGACGTCGCCCGGCGCCCTTGCCGATCGCGTCGTGACCCGCGCCCTGCGACGCGACGGCGCCGACCTTCCGGCCATCGCGGCCGAGATGGAGGCCGCCCGTGCTTCCGGCCAGCCCTATGCCCTCGCGGATGCGGCCGGGGCGAATACACGCGGCGTCGCCGGCAACGTGGCGCGGCTGCCGGGAGAGGGCCGGACGCCCGCTCGGGAATTCCTCGAGGCGAGGCAGATCGGATCGGAAACGATGCCGAGCCAGGCCGATCGGATCGGAGATCGCATCGGCTCGCTGATGGGAGATCGCGGCTCGATCGAGACGGCGGGCGAGATCATGTCGCGCCGCTCGGCGCAGGCCGGCCCTGCCTACGAGCGCGCCCATTCGGTGAGGTTGGGCTACGACTCGGAGGAGGGGCAGAAGCTCCTCTCGCTTCTCGATCGCATCCCGAACGCGGCCCGCGCCGAGGCGAACAACATCCTGCGCATCTCCGATCGGGAGGGGTCGCAGATGATCTGGCAGCCGGACGCACAGGGAGGGTTCAGCCTCGCGGCCGTGCCGAACTCCCGGCAGTTCGACTACATCAAGCGCGGCCTCGACACGATGATCGACCGGAACACCGACCCGGCGACTGGCCGCACGAACACCCTCGGCTCCGCCCTCGTCGGCTTGAAAAAGGACATCCTGTCCAGCCTGGACAAGCTGAACCCGGCCTATGCGGCGGCCCGCAAGCAGTTCGCGGGCGAGAGCGAGTTGCTGGACGCCCTCCGGCAGGGGCAGAAGGCATTCCATCCGTCGACCACGACCGAGGCCCTTCGGAAGACGGTCGGCGAGATGTCGCCGGGCGAGCTGGACATGTTCCGCCTCGGGGCCGCGAACGCCTTGCGGGAGCGCTTGAGCAACGCGCCAGATGGAGCCGACAAGGTTCGGCTCGCCTATGGCAACCCGGCCCTCCGCGAGAAAATCAGGTGGCTCGTGCCGGACAATGGGGCGCGCCAGCAGTTCCACGAATTCATTCGGCGCGAGGCCGGCATGACGAAGACGAATCGCGTCACCGGCGGCTCGCCGACCGCGGAACGGCTTGCCGACGAGGCGGATACCGGCGGGACACTGGCGGAGATGACGAAGGCCGCCGTCCAGGCAGGTGGCGGGCACCTGTCCTCCGCCATCCGCACCGCCTTCACGGCCATGAAGCAGGTCCACCCCGAGATGCGGGGCCGCGTCATGGCTGAAGCGCGCCGGGTGCTCTACGACCCGAACCCGGAAACGGTCCGGGCCTTCATGACGCGCCTCAACGAGGTGGAGATGAAGGCCGAAACGCGGAGCCGGGTGCTTTCCGCGGTGAGCAATGCCCTCCCGCGCGGGCTCCAAATGTCTATGCAGGGGCAGTGATTCCGTCTCTCGCCTACGCCGCGCTCGGCTTTCTCTTCCTCATTGTGCTTGGACTGATCTGATGGCGACGAAGGAACCCGTGGAAACCAAGATCGCGCCCGCCGGGACGACGGTTGCTCCCGACGCATCCATGCACGTCGACCGGGAGGCCAAGCTGAAATGGCTCGGAGGCTCGAATTCGGACGCCTTCAACAACGTGCTCGCCAATTCCGCTATGGGCGCCCTTTGGTTCTTCAATGACGATGAGGCTTACAAGGACAAGCAGAAGACGGCGGTGGCTTCCGCGCTCGCCGGCATCGGCCCTCAGGACGAGCTCGAAGGCATGCTGGCCGCGCAACTCATCGCGGCGAACGCCGCCGCCATGGAGTGCTACCGGCGGGCGATGATCCCCGAGCAGAACTTCGCCGGCCGGCAGGAGAACCTGAACCAAGCCAACAAGCTCTCCCGCACCTATGTCACCCTTCTCGAAGCCCTCAATCGATATCGCGGCAAGGGCGGCCAGCAGAAGGTCACCGTGAAGCACGTCCACGTCCACGAGGGCGGTCAGGCCGTCGTCGGCGCCGTCCAGACGGTGGGTGGGGGTGCAGGCGGAATTTAGGGACAACCTCATGTCAGCACCGCCGCTGCCCATGTTCCTGTCGCCGCGCTGCGGAGCCAGGACGAGAAGCGGAAGCCCATGCCGGCAGGCGGCCATGCCGAACGGTCGATGCCGGATACACGGCGGAAAGTCTCCCGGCGCGCCACGGGGAAGCGCCAACGGACTCTATCGGCATGGCCGATTTACCTGCGAGGCGATCGAGACGCGCCGCATGCTCAATCGGATGGTTCGGGAGATGCGGGCGTTGGCGAGAGAGATCGTGTGAGGCGCCGCGCCTCGCGCCCTTCGCGATGCCGGGGCTTGTATCACCTGTATCACCTGCCGGATTTCGAGGTGATACAGAACTTTATCCTGGGATATCAATGAGGTAGCACCTGTATCACCTGTAGCCCGCAGAAAAGACGAGCCGGCGCACGGATTTCAGCGAGCCGGCGCATTCCGGCCGGGCATCTGAATTGCTGTAACAGCACCGCTGGTTGGTCCGGCTTTGATCCCCCGAATCGGGGGGGCGCGCCATGTACGTCACTATTCCGACCACGATGGGGCTCGTTCCTCCGAACGACACCGGATATTATCCCGCCATGGCTCGCGCTTTCCTCGCCCTCGTGCTCGGCACCTTTATGGCGATGGCCTCATCCGCCCGAGCTGCTTCAATATCGATCGAAGAGATTGTGCCGGATTTGGCTTTGGTCCACGTCCAAGGAGTCATCGAGCCAGGCGACGCGGCCCGCTTCACCCGCACGATCATGGACCCTGTCACCCGCCGTGTTCGCACCGACATCGCGAGCGTGGTCCTCAACTCGCCCGGAGGCGTGGTAAGCGAGGGCAACATCATCGGCGCCGAGATCAAGATTGCGCGACTGCCGGTCTTTGTCCCGCGCGATGCGATTTGCGCATCGGCCTGCTTCATGCTGCTAGCCAGCGCTCCGGTGAAGGAAATTCGCGGATCGGTCGGCATCCACGGCGCTTCGGCGAACGGCGTTGAGACCGCAGAGGCCATGGCCGAGACGGTCGGGATGGCGCGGATATTGGCGGCGCGCGGTGTGCCGCAATCCGGCATCGGCCGCATGGTGGCGACGCCGGCCAGCGAAATCGTCTGGCTCACTTCAGAGGAAATAGCGAGTTTGCCAGGGTACAGAGCGCCGGGGGCGCAGCCTTGGAAGAGCTATCGGCCACCCCCTCGATAACTCGTCGCCCAGGCAGCCAGAGGGCATGTGCGCCATCACCCCTCGTCGCTCCTCCTCGCCAGCCTCGCCCCCGCCCCGCCGCCGTTCTCCGGGATGAACTGGACGCCAGCGAATTCGAGGGTGCGAGTCATCACATCGAGGGTTGCCCTCTGAGGGGTCGATCTCTCGTTTTCAAAGTTCCGTACGGTAACGACGCTGACGCGCGCCTCTCGGGCAAGGTCGTCCTGAGACCATTTGAGGAGGCCACGAGCAGCACGAGATTGGGCAGGCGTCATGAGGATGGAGTAGGGCTGTCTGTCGGAAAACGCAAGGAATGTCGTTTTCGGCGTTGACTTATCCTTTCCTAAAGATAAAGTCCTGTCGAAATCAGACAGGAACTGGCTGTGCCCCGCCCTCTCTCCCTCCGCAGTTTCCTCGATCAGGCCCGGGCCGAACGCCGGGTTGTGGTCGCCCTCGTCTCCGCCGGCCGCTTCGACCGCTCCGCCATCATGCGCGAAGCGGTGAAGCTGGCCCGCTCCATCCGCTCGAGCAGCCTGTCCTGGCAGGTCCGCATGGGGATCGCACTGCGGACGGTCTGGGGCCGGGCCAAGGCCGCGATGGTGGAAGCCTGCGCCGCCG
>NZ_DAOLAJ010000124.1:0-8554 GCF_035325185.1 Enterovirga sp.
CGACTGAAAATCGCAGTGTCGGTGGTTCGATTCCGCCCCTGGGCACCATTTCTTCCTGCATCTTAACCGGCATTGTTTCTACTTCTCGGCGGGGCAGCCGCGGCGGGCCGCCTCGGCCACATGTCCGGGCTGCTTCTCAGCGCCGGTTGAATTTCGGCGCCCGATCGAAAGCCTTCTGGTGCTTCTTGACGCAGGCTGCACTCGGCGTTTTTCCGCACATACGCTGGAACAGGCGCTCGCAGGCCGAGCCGGGATCGCCTCCGTCACCGCAAGCTTCCCCGCGCCAATAATTATATTTTGAAATGCCGGGATAATTGCCCATGCCGGCAGAGGCGGCCGTGGCCGCGCCGGCGAGCAGGAAAAGAGCTGTTGCGAGTGCCTTCATCTCCTGATCCTCTCCGCCGCATGATGCGCGATGCGGCGCGACACCGCCAGGGCAAGGGCTCCCTATTCTCCGATCTGCCCAGCGCAGCTGCCTCCGGCCGCCGGAGCGAATATTCCTCAGGCGATGATCGATGATCGGACGGAACCGCTTCGCATCCTCCGCTCTGTTCGCGGCCAGGATAATCGTCCCAGCGGGAGCGGCTTTCGAAAGTGGGGGCCCGGCCAGGGTTTGGATGCGCCTATGGCGGAAGGGGTGGGATTCGAACCCACGGTGAGGTTGCCCCCACGGCGGTTTTCAAGACCGCTGCCTTAAACCACTCGGCCACCCTTCCTGTGCCCTTGCGCTTTGCCATCGCCGCGCGGCGGGGACAAGCTTCCCCGTCGCCTCGCTGCGCTCGGCAACCAGAATCATGACATCTCGGCAAAGGCCTAGCGTCAAAGGACGCTCGGGATCCACGTATCCACGGATCAAGGGAGTGCGGGATCCCCTGATCGCGCGTGATCAAAGGCTTCGCCGATTTTCCAGCGGGAGGAGGGCATCTTAACGCATCGTTAACCATGCCGAGGCTCAGGTCGTTCCGTCACGGCGTCCAAGGATCATCTGATTCACGGCACCGGACCGGAGTGGAACTCCACCTCGGGCACATCATTCCCTGCGAAAGGAACGCCGATGAAGGCGATCGCGTTCGTCACCCAGAAGGGCGGGAGCGGAAAAAGCACGCTCTGCATCTCGCTCGCCGTCGCCGCGCAGCAAGCCGGGCAATCGGTCTGCATCCTGGAAATGGACCGTCAGGCCACCGTGTCCGACTGGGTCGAGCACCGGCATGCGGATACGCCCGAGGTGGCGCAGATCGATGCGACCCAGCTCGACGACATCATGCAGCGCCTGCGGGCCTCCGATTTCGACTATGTCTTCATCGATACGCCCGGCGTCGACAGCCCCGGAAGCCTCGCGGCGATCCGTGCCGCCGATCTCTGCGTCGTACCCTGCCGACCGACGCCCGCGGATCTGCGGGCCTTCAAGCCGACGCTCGCGGCCATCTATCGCCTCGAGAAGAAATTCGCCTTCGTCCTGAACCAGACGCCGCCGCGCAGCTACCGCGTCCGCGATGCGGCCGACGGCCTCGCGGTTCTCGGGGTCCTGCCCGACGTCAATATCGTCATGCGCAACGACCACCAGGACGCCCTCGGCCTCGGCCAGGGCGTCACGGAATACAATCCGACCGGGATGGCCGCGAACGAGATCCGCAGCCTGTGGTCCTGGATCGCCAAGCGCACGCAGGGAATCCCGTCGAATGTCAAAGCCGCCTAAACTCAGCCTCGCATCCATCGTGGCGGCCGCCGCGCCCGGTCCGGCTAAGCAGCCGGGGGCCGAGATCGTCCAGCTCAGCCCCATCTCGCCTGCGGCGAGCCAAGCGAAACGCGCCACCCTGAAGCAGCGGGCCAAGCAGCTTTCCGTCTATCTGGAGCCGCCGGTCCACGATCAGCTCCGCGACATCGCCTATACCGAACGCACCAAGATCCACCAGCTCATGCTGGAGGCTCTGGACCTCCTCTTCAAGGCGCGCGGAGCCCTTTCGATCAAGCAGCTCACCGATGAGAGCCGACCTTAAGGAATTGCCTTTCAAAAATCCGTCAACCACCTCAGAAATAGTGGCTTTTTTCTTTTCCGCCTGCGCTGCGACCCCTCTTCATGAAACGAATCGATATATTTTATTAACCGATTGAAGCAAAAAGATATTTAACCGATCCTGAGAAGAATCTGAAAAAGGGTGCGGTGCAAAAGAAAATTTAACGCCTCCCGCCGATCCTGATCGCCCGGTTTCAGGACGAGGCGTGGAGTGGCACGGATCGAAGAGCAGGCGGCGCGATCCTGGGGGATCGGGCCGGCCAGGGCAGGGGAGGCGCGCGCCTTGCGCGTGGCCGGAGCGATCGCGGTTTCGATCCTCGCCCTCCCGCTTGCCAATTGCTCGTCGACGACAGTCGCGCGCCGCAACGCGAGCGAGGCCAAATATGGCGTCCTCTCGAGCCCGCGCGTCATTCCCGAGGGCCAGCCGATCCCCAAGGGGGGAGGGCGGGAGATGGTCGGAAAGCCCTACGTGGTGGCTGGCCGAACCTATGTTCCTCGTCCCGGGCGGGGATATGACCGCGAGGGCTGGGCTTCCTGGTACGGCACGGCCTTCCATGGCCGGCTGACGGCCAACGGAGAAATCTTCGACAGGGATTCGATCGCCGCCGCGCATCCCACGCTGCCCCTGCCATGCTACGTGAGGGTGACGAACCTCATCAACAAGCGATCCATGATCGTGCGGGTGAACGATCGGGGGCCTTATGAGCAGGACAGGGTGATCGACCTCTCCGAGCGCGCGGCGGATGCCCTCGGGTTTCACCGCAAGGGCACGAGCCGCGTAAGGGTCCAATATGTCGGCCGCGCGCCTTTGGCCGGGAGCGACGACCAGATGCTTCTGGCCAGTCTTCGGACGGACGGGTTGCCTGCGGCTTCGCGCATGATGCTCGCCCAGGCCGAGAAGCCTGGGGAGCCGGAGCGCAAGCCGCCCGAACCGAAGATCAGGAGCGCCGCCCTGCAAGGCGCGAAAAGCGGCAAGGGGGCGGAGGGCGAGCCTCCCGCGATGCGGCGGCCTTCCTCGATATCCCGGCCGGCGGAGGGCAAACCGATCCGGGCCGCCCGGCTGGACGACGCGCCTGCGGCCCCGGACGTGCTCCCGCCGCGTCGCCCGGATATGAAGGGCGGACGCTGAGGTCCCTCTTCGCGTGGGTTCACCCGGTCCGCGCCATCCTCTAGAGGAGTTGGACATGGCCGGGCCGACCGAGGCATCCTCGACGCGCGGGGTCTTCGTCTCCTTCGAGGGAGGCGAGGGCGCGGGCAAGTCGACGCAGATCGGGCGCATCCGGGCGCGGCTGGAAGCTGCTGGGCGCGCAGTCGTGACGACGCGCGAGCCGGGGGGCTCGCATCGCGCTGAAAGAATCCGCGCCATCCTGCTGGAAGCAAAAGCGAAGCGCTTGAAGGAAACGGGCGAGGCCATCCTTTTTGCCGCCGCCCGGCTGGATCATGTCGACACGCTCGTCGCGCCGGCCTTGCGGGAGGGAAAGATCGTCCTCTGCGATCGGTTCGTGGACTCCACGAGAGTCTATCAGGGGGCCGTGGCGGGCATCGAGCCCGGCTTCCTGGCGCGGCTGGAGGCTGCGGCGGCAGGCGGCACGACGCCCGATCTCACCTTCGTCATCGACGTTCCGGTCCCGGTAGGGCTTGCGCGGGCCCGCTCGCGGCGGGAAGCTCGCGGAGAGCCGCCCGATCGCTTCGAGGGGGAGGGCGCCGCCTATCACGAGAAGGTGCGGGCGGCTTTTCTCGCCATCGCCGCGGCCGAGCCGGAACGATGCGTGGTCGTCGATGGCGCGGCTTCCGCCGACGAGGTCTCGGCGGCAATCTGGTCGGCGCTCGCCCCGCGCATCAAGGGCAGGGCAGGGTAGCTCATGGCGGGCGAAATCGAGATTCCCCATCCGCGCGAGCGACACCTCCTCCTCGGGCAGGACGGGGCGGCCGCGGCTTTTTGCGAAGGCGAGGGCTCCGGCCGCCTCCATCATGCGTGGCTGCTCGGCGGCCCGGAGGGGATCGGCAAGGCGACGCTCGCCTATCGTGTCGCGCGCCACCTTCTCGCCCCGCCATCTGAAAGGCTTGGCGGCGGCGACGGGCTCGGCGTCGACCCGGGCGGGAAGACGGCCCGGCAGGTCGCGGCCCGGTCTCATCCCAACCTGATCGCGCTCGAAAGGGGAACGGCGGAAGAGGGCAGGGCGGCCCCGAAGGGGATTTCGGTCGATGCGGTCCGCAAGGCTCTCGGCTTCTTCGCCTCGACGGCGGCGGATGGGGGGCGGCGGATCTGCATCGTCGATGCCGTGGACGACCTGAACGCTTCCGCCGCGAACGCCCTTCTCAAGACGATCGAGGAGCCGCCGCCGGGCGCGCTCGTGCTTCTCGTCAGCCATGCTCCCCAGCGCGTCCTGCCGACGATCCGCTCGCGCTGCCGCAGGCTCACCCTGCCGCCGCTCGGGCCGGCCGATCTCGACCGGGTCCTGGCCGGGCTCGATCTTCCCGCCGACGCCTCCCTGCGGATGCGGGCCGCCGCCCTGGCGGAAGGCTCCGTCCGCCGCGCGCTGACGCTGCTCGATCCGAGGCGCATGGCGCTCATCGACGAACTGACGGCTCTCCTGGACGCCCTGCCAGGCACCCCGGCATCGGCCATCCTGTCGCTCGCCGAGAAGACCGGGGACCGGCGCGACGCAGAGGAATTCCCCGTCCTCGTCGACGCCATCCTGCGCTGGCTCGCGGCGCGTGTGGAAAGCAAGGCGGGGGCAGGGGCCCGTCGCCTTGCGCCCCTGGCGGAGGTGTGTGAGAACGTGACCGAGGCGGCGCGCGCGGTCGAGATCTACAATCTCGACCGGCGCGCTTTCATCGTATCGACCTTCGGGGACCTGGCCGAAGCCGTCCGCCGGGCGGCCTGACCGCCTCCCCTTTTCCGCGCGGGTTCAACGCATGGCCGGCGAGGCCTATTACATCACCACCGCCATCTCCTATCCGAACGGCGCGCCCCATATCGGCCATGCCTACGAGGTGATCGCGGCCGACGCGGTCGCGCGCTTCAAGCGGCTCGACGGCTACGACGTCTTCTTCATGACCGGCACGGACGAGCACGGGCTGAAGATCCAGCAGGCGGCCGACAAGGAAGGCATCTCGCCGCAAGCCTTCGTCGACAGGATGGCGCCGAAGTTCCGCGAGATGGCGGAACTGCTCGACTGCTCCTTCGACCGCTTCATCCGCACCACCGACGAGGACCACAAGCGCTCGGTCCAGGAGGTCTGGCGGCGCATGGAAGCGGGCGGCGACATCTACCCGTCGAAATATGCCGGCTGGTACTCGGTCCGGGACGAGGCCTATTACGACGAGGGCGAGCTGACCCTGGGCCCCGACGGCATCCGCCGCGCGCCCACGGGCACGCCCGTCGAGTGGGTGGAGGAAAACTCCTATTTCTTCCGCCTGTCGGCCTATGGCGAGCGCCTCCTGAAGCACTATTGCGACAATCCCGATTTCATCGGCCCGGAGACGCGCCGCAACGAAATCGTCGCCTTCGTCGAGCGCGGCCTCGAGGACCTTTCGATCAGCCGCACGACCTTCAAATGGGGCGTGCCGGTGCCCGGCGATCCCGACCATGTCATGTATGTGTGGGTCGATGCGCTGACGAACTATCTCACCGGCGCCGGCTTCCCCGACGAGACCTCGCCCCTGTGGCGCTTCTGGCCGGCCGACGTCCACGTCATCGGCAAGGACATCGTCCGCTTTCATGCGATCTATTGGCCCGCCTTCCTGATGTCGGCCGGCCTGCCCCTGCCGAAGCGCGTCTTCGGCCACGGCTTTCTCTTCAACCGCGGGGAGAAGATGTCGAAATCGGTCGGCAACGTGATCGACCCGGCCTCGCTCGCGGCGGACTACGGGGTCGACCAACTCCGCTATTTCCTCCTGCGCGAGGTCCCCTTCGGGCAGGACGGCAATTATTCGCACGAGGCGATCGTCACGCGCATCAATGCCGATCTCGCCAACGACCTCGGCAACCTCGCCCAGCGCTCGCTCTCGATGATCGCGAAGAACCTGGGCGGCGCCGTGCCGGAGCCGGGTCCCTTCACGGACGCGGATCGGCTGCTGCTCGATCTGGCCGACCAGCTTCCCGAGCGGGGAAGGGCGGCTCTCGACGGCTTCGCCCTGCATACGATCCTGGCGGATATCTGGGCCGTCGTCGCCGAGGCGAACCGCTATTTCGCGTCACAGGAACCCTGGATCCTGCGAAAACAGGATCCTGCGCGCATGGGGACCGTCCTCTACGTCACTGCCGAGGCCCTGCGGGCGATCGCCATCGCGACGCTGCCCTTCATCCCCGGATCGGCCGCGAAGCTTCTCGACCTTCTGGCGGTGCCGCCCAGCGAGCGGGCCTTCGCCCGCGTCGGCCCGGCCGGCCGCATCACACCGGGAACGAAGCTGCCGGCTCCGGCTGCGATCTTCCCGCGCTATGTCGAGCCGGAAGCGTGAGCGCATGCTGATCGACAGCCACTGCCATCTCGACTATCCGGGCCTCGCCGACCGCCTGCCCGAAGTGTTGGCCCGGGCCGCGGAAAGCGGCGTCGGGCGGATGGTCACGATCTCGACCCTGGTCCGCCATGCGGCGACCTATCGGGCCCTTGCCGAAGCGCATCCCGAGGTGCTGTTCACGGTCGGGACCCATCCCCATCAGGCGGGAGAAGAACCCGACGTTACGGCGGCCGAGATCGTCGAGCTTGCGCGCCACCCGCGTTGCGTCGCGATCGGGGAGGCGGGTCTCGACTTCCACTACGACTACGCGCCGCGCGACGTGCAGGAGCGGGTGTTCCGCACCCATATCGAGGCCGCGAGGGCGAGCGGCCTGCCGCTCGTGATCCACGCGCGGGAGGCGGACGAGGCCATGATCCGCATCCTGCGCGAGGAGCACGGGCGAGGGGCCTTCGATGCCGTCCTGCATTGCTTCTCCTCGACGGAGGCCCTCGCCCGGGCCGGCGTGGAACTCGGCTTCTACCTGTCGTTCTCGGGAATCCTGACGTTCAAGGGCTCGGCCGAGATCCGGCGCATCGCGGCCGAGATCGTGCCGCGCGACCGCCTGCTCGTCGAGACGGACGCACCCTATCTCGCTCCCGTCCCGCATCGCGGGCGGACCAACGAGCCCGCCTTCGTCGCGGAAACCGCCAAGGTGCTCGCCGCCACGATCGGGTCGACGCCTGCCGAGACGGCGCAGCTCACCACGGCGAATTTCCTGCGCCTCTTCGCCAAGGCGCGGCCCTTCGTCGAGACGCACTCCGCCAGCGCCGCCGCATGACCGCGGAGCCGCTCGCCATCACGATCCTCGGCTGCGGCTCGTCCGGGGGCGTGCCGCGCGTCGCCATGGGCTGGGGCACCTGCGATCCGTCCAATCCCCGGAACCGCCGCCGCCGCTGCTCGATCCTCGTCGAGCGGGCCGGCTCAGGGGGCACGACGACGGTGCTGGTGGACACCTCGCCCGATTGCCGCGAGCAGCTCATCGATGCCGGCGTGACGCGGCTCGACGGCATCCTCATCACGCACGACCATGCCGACCACACGCACGGGCTCGACGATGTTCGCCCGCTCGTGATCCATATGCGCCGAAGGATCGCTCTCTATGCCGACGAGCGCACCAGCGCGGTGCTGAACCAACGGTTCGGCTATTGCTTCCGGACGCCGCCGGGCAGCCAATATCCGCCGCTGCTGGACGAGCATCGCCTGGAAGCCGGCAGGGCCTTCGCCATCGACGGCCCCGGAGGCCCGATCCGCGGCGTGCCTTTCGACATGGAGCACGGCGAGACGCGGGCGCTCGGCTTCCGGTTCGGCTCGGCGGCCTATGCCAGCGATGTCAGCGCCCTGCCGCCGGAGAGCCTGGAGATGCTGCGCGGCCTCGATCTCCTGATCCTCGACGCCTTGCGCTACACGCCGCATCCGAGCCATTTCTCGCTCGCCGAATCCCTGGCCCTGATCGAGATGCTCGGGCCCAGGCGCGCGATCCTCACCAACATGCATACCGATCTCGACTACGCCACGCTGGCCGCCGGGCTGCCTCCGAATGTCGAGCCGGCCTTCGACGGCATGCGGCTGGCCGTCACCGGCTGACCGGACCTCGATGCGCGGCCGGATACAGGCTCTCGCGAGACCGCCCAGGGATATCGGTTCCATAATATATCTTATGCGAATCATTCTTCGGGGTCCCTGCCCCGGTGCCCACGCCGGCTCTGCCGCTTTTTCCTGGACCTGACCGCCGCCATGCCGACCGACGAGCCCACCGCGCGCATCGTTCCGTCCCGCGATATCGCCACCCTGCTCCATCTCATGAAGGAGTTGAGGAATCCGCAAACCGGCTGCCCCTGGGACGTCGTCCAGGATTTCGCGTCCATCTCCCGCTACACGCTCGAGGAAGCCTACGAGGTCGCCGACGCCATCGCCCGCGGCGACATGGAGGATCTGCGCGACGAGCTGGGCGACCTGCTTCTCCAGGTCGTCTTCCATGCCCGGATGGCGGAGGAGCGCGGCGCCTTCGATTTCGGCGGCGTGGTGGAGGCCATCACC
>NZ_DAOLAJ010000125.1:0-8518 GCF_035325185.1 Enterovirga sp.
CAGGAGTCGCCGACGCTGCCGACCGAGGGCTCGATGCCTGCCTCCGACAGTCGCTCGGTGTAGCGAATGCTCACATCCTGCGACCCTGACGATCTCCACCGACAGCCGCTCGTCCTCCTTCGCTCCGGCGGGCGTGCTCGTGCCAGGTGAAGGGGCGATACGTAGAACCCCGCACATCGGCTGGACCCCATGGGTCTTCACATGCGCCGCCCTGAAGGCGGTCGCTTCCGAAGCGGGCAATCAGGCTCTGGGGGGGCATCAGGATTTTCGTGTGCGGGCAGCCATAGAGGACCTGGAGGTTCCCGATGGCACGACGCGAAGTTCCCCGGATTCCTGATTCCCTGCTGGATCAGCTTTTGGCCGGGGCCGACCCCAAGACGGCCTTTGATGCCAATAGCCTTCTCGACGATCTGAAGAAGGCGTTGGCCGAGCGTGCGCTGGACGCCGAGATGGACCATCATCTGGCCTCGGACGAAGCCGGCAACAGCCGCAACGGATACTCATGCTCGTCATCGAGCACCAGCCGGATCGCCCGCTTGCGGATTTCAGGCGAAAACTTGTTCGTTGTCTTGCGCATGGTGGCTCCACCTTCTCAGGAGTTGGAGCCTCCGCCAAACCCAGGGCGGCTCACTGCGACCCCGAGATAGATGGCTGACCGCCTTCCCGGTTTCCCGACGGTATCTTTTTCGATCGCTCCTCTCGGCCCTTGGATGCGCACGGTGGTGCTGTGCGTGACGTCGTCAAGCGCGGCTCGGCTTCGCGGCCGGCTCATTGGCAGACGCCGTCACAGAGGAACAAACCGATGATGAATAGGCATCAAGAAAGCGATCTATTGGGGGACCGTTGCCAATTTGGAGTGGATTCATCGTCGAAGCACCTTGCGATGGGTAGAGAATACCCTGATCTTCACGCTTCAAGCCTCGCGGATCTCTGCTCCACCGACGACTTCCTGAACCGAGATAGCCAACTCCTCGCCGACGCCGCTTTGCCGTCGGACGATAGGAATGGAACTCCATTTCCGCAGGCTCGCGATCTGATCCGCCGTCACGAGACGCTGGCACCCTCAACGCAGGTCAGCATTGGAGGCATCGACCTGGAGATCCATCCCAATGTCCTGAGCCCCACCCTGACGACCACCAGCCGCTTCTTCGCTCAGACGATCATCAAACAGCATCCGCACGGCAACATCCTGGAGATGGGAACGGGGACAGGCTTTTGTCTTTGCAAGATCGGACTGGCAGTGCCGGACGCAGCCTTGTTCGGCTCCGACATCAATCTCGATGCGGTCAATGTCACCCGCAGGAATTTGGCGAGAAACGGACTGCGAGGCCTAGTCTACCAGAGCGATCTCTACGATCACATCGATCCGGAGGTGAGGTTCGATATGATCGTCTTCAACCCGCCGCTCCTTTACGCAAACGCGCAAAATGAACTCGAGCGCGCCATCTTTGACGCCGGAGCCGCCACGATTCACCGCTACCTGCGAGGCCTGCGTGGTGCCCTGAAGCCGGGCGGTCGTTCGATCATCCTCTCGACCGATCGAAATCACCGTGATGGCCGGGGACCGGCATTCCCAGCGATCCTTGATGTGTTCGCGCTTCGCCACAGGGTGGTCGCTACCCTCGATCGTGGCTTCGAGACCTACAGCACTCATCTGGTGGAGATCTAATATGACTGCCGCGGTACGCATCAACACATCTCACATCAATGAATGGAATCCTCTGATGCATTTCGATAGCATGAAGGAGTTGTTCATCGCCAGGAAGAACGGCGACCGGGAAGCCCTCAAGGCTGTTCCGCCAGTCACGGTGGAGATCGATCCGGTCGACCACTGCAACCACGCCTGCCAGTGGTGCTTCACGGCGTCCCATCGCGAGACGGATATTATGCCGGCGGATGCTGTCAAACGTCTCGTAATCGCCCTCGGGCGATGGGGCGTGAGGTCAGTGCATTTCGCCGGGGGCGGCGAAGCCACACTGCTGAAAAATTTTGCGCGGCTCCGCGCAAGCTTTGCGCCATCGACCGAGCCCGGGTCGGAGACCGTTCTGGATACGGTGGCGGCAGCGAACATGGTTGCCGGCCTAATCACCAATGGCAGCACGCTGCGCATTTTGGATACGGCGGCGCTGGCAGAAAAGGTGAGCTGGATTCGGGTAAGCATCGATGCCGGCAGTGAACAACGCTACAAGGTGAAGCACCGCCCGAAGGGACACACTCTCAGCGATGTCCATCGCGGTCTTGAAGCAATGGTGAAAGTGCGGGGCACGCGGGCTTACCCAACGCTCGGCGCCAGCTTCATTTTCGAGGAGAATACGCCGGAGATGATGGAGGAGATCAGGGCGTTCGCACGCGACATGGCCAACCTTAAGATCGACTATATTCAGATCAAACCCGAGAATTTCAATCGGGGGCCCGATGCCGAGCAATTCTTGCGCATGATCAGCGTCATGCTTGACGAAGATCTTGCAGGGTCAACCACATTTGCGACGATCAATCTTCCCCATGCCGACGCAGATGACGCGAAGTACTGCTGGTATTCACATGTCGGGCCCGTGGTAGGTGCGACCGGCGATGTCTATGCCTGCTGCTACACCTACGGAATAACGGCATTCAAGCTCGGCAACGTGCTGTCGGACGCAGCGGGTTTCGACGGTGTCTGGGCAGGCGACGAGCGCCTCAGGGCCTCGGAAGCCATTGAGCCGAAGCGGTGTCAGTCATGCCGCCATACATCCTTCAACCGGATGGCTGACAAGCTCTATGAGCTCGGCGAAGAGATATGGGACTGGCTCGCGGCCGAATTGCATGCGGCCCGCAGCGGAAAGCCCGAGAGCGAGGTCGAGTATCCCGCCAATGCGCTTTGGCTGCGACCAGGCTTACGCCAGTTTGAACATCTACAGCGGTCGGGTGCCAATTCGATTACCGACTACCCAGTCTTTCGACCCACACATTTCATCAACGCATCCGTCCCGGTCTGATCTCGTGGGAAAGCGCGTTTCGGCAAGCCGGAGAAGCCCATGAGCTGACGCGGGCTATCGAAACGGATGACGTCGCCGATCTCGGTCGCGAAGGTCATGGCTACGATGAGGTCGATGTCGCGTAGGGTCTGCGGCGCGCGCACGACCGGGCCAAGGGACCAAGTGGGGACGAACTCGGCGATCGCCGCCTCGATGCGTGCGACGCGCTCCTTGGAGATTCTGACCGCCTCGATCATCTCCTGCAACGCAATCTCGTGGGCATGGTGCTCGAAGCTTTGTTCCTGGAGCCAGAGCAGATGGCGCATCGTCAACCCGTCCGTCGGGGGGAGGACTTACCCTGCACAAGCCCTCCCAGGGGCCTCAGTGATGGCGCCCTAGGAAGCCGCGGAACCGCTCGGTCTGCGGGTTCGCCATGATCTCGGCCGGCGGTCCCTGCTCGACGATGACGCCTCCATCCATGAAGATGACGCGGTCCGCGACCTCGCGCGCGAAGCCCATCTCGTGGGTGACGACGATCATGGTCATGCCCTCGGTGGCGAGCTCGCGCATGACGCGAAGCACCTCGCCGACCAGCTCGGGATCGAGGGCCGAGGTCGCCTCGTCGAAAAGCATCACGGCCGGCCGCATCGCGAGGGCGCGCGCGATCGCGACGCGCTGCTGCTGGCCGCCCGAGAGCCGCGCAGGATAGCGGTCCGCCTTGTCGTCCATGCCGACCTTGCCAAGCAGTTCGAGCGCCAACTTCCGCGCCGCGGCCTTGTCCTGCCCCTGGACCGAGACCGGCCCCATCATGACGTTCTGGAGCACCGTCCTGTGCGGGAACAGGTTGAAGCTCTGGAACACCATGCCGACATGCTCGCGGTTCTTCGCAACGGCCTTCTCGCCCAGCATCCGGCGCGCTCCCGTCGCCTCGCTCTCGTAGCCGACGGGCACGCCGTCGACGGTGATCGCGCCCTCCTCGAAGGTCTCGAGGAAGTTGACACAGCGGAGCATGGTCGACTTGCCGGAGCCGCTCGGGCCGAGCACGACCACGACCTCTCCCCGCCTCACGTCGAAACTGACCCCGTTCAGCACGCGATGGGCGCCGAAGGATTTCACGAGGCCGTTGACCGAGACGATCACGGGCGATCCGGCGGAGGTGGTCATGCGTCGGTCCTCAATGATCGAAGGAGATTCTTCGCTCGCAATATTTGGCGAACAGCGAAACCGGATAGCAGATCAGAAAATAGATCAGCATGACGCCGAGGAAGATCTGGAAAGGGGCCAGCGTCCGCTCGACCACCTCGCGCGCCGCGAAGGACAGCTCCCAGGCCCCGACGACCGAGGCGTAGGAGGTCTGCTTGATCGCCATGAGCGAGATGTTCAGGACGGGCGCGACGGCGAGGCGCGCCGCCTGCGGCAGCACCACCTCGCGCAGCATCGTCATCCGCCGCATGCCGAGGCTCTTGGCGGCGGCGACCTGTCCGGCTGGCACGGCCGCGATGGCCCCGCGCACCGCCTCGGTGACGAAGGCGCCGACATAGACGATCATCGAGATCGTCACCGCGGAATAGGCGCTGAGGCGGACGCCGAAGGCCGGGAAGGTGTAGAAGCCGAGGAACATCACGACCAGGACCGGAATGCCCCGGAACAGGAACACATAGGCGGTGACGAGGCTGCGCAGGGCCGGGCCTGCGCCGCTCGCCAGCGTACCGACCGCCGCGCCGAGCAGCGTGCCGGCAACGACGACGACGAGGGAGAGCCAGAGCGTGACGACGGCTCCCTGAAGAAGATAGGGCAGGTTGGCGACGAGAACGGAGATGCTCATCCGAGCCTCCTCGAGAGGCGCGTCTCGCCGATCCGGAAGCCGGCGCCGATGACGGAGGTCAGGACCAGGTAGAGGGCGGCGACGAGGATGAAGACCTCGAAGGAGGCGCCGGAGCGCTCGATGATGACCTTGCCCGTGAGCGTGAGGTCGAGCACGCCGATCGCCGAGACGAGCGAGGTGTCCTTCACGAGCACGATCAACTGGTTCGAGACCGGAGCCATGACCTTGATCGCCGCCTGGGGCAGGACGATCAGGCGGAAGATCGACCAGCGGCGCATGCCGATGGCCTGCCCGGCCTCCCATTGCTTGGTGCCCACGGCGTCGATGCCGCTCCGGAACAGCTCCGACAGGAAGGCCGCGTGCTGGAGCGCCACGGCGAGGACCCCGCAGGTGATCTCGTCCCAGAAGATGCCGAGGAGCGGCAGGCCGAAGAACAAGAGATACATCTGGACGAGGAGCGGAGTGTTCCTCATCACCTCGACATAGGAGGCCACCAGGAGGCTCGGGATCCGCCAGCCGGCGACCCGCGGCACCGTGAGGAGGACGCCGAGCCCGAGGGCGGTCGGGGCCGCGAGGGCCGCGACCATGATCGTGACCAGCATCCCGCCCCAGAGCTGGGGCAGGTAGCGGGCGGCAAAGTTGCCGAACTGGGCCCAGTCCATCCCCCGTCCTCCCTTCAGCCGAGCCGCGTCAGTTGTTCAGGTGCCACTTCGTGTTCTTCGGCTTCTCGCCGAACCACTTCTCGTAGATCGCGCTGTATTCGGCGAAGAGATAGCCACCCGTCATTTCGGACACGACCGTGTCCATGTAGAGCCAGAGCTTGAAATCGCCGGGCCTCATGAAGAGGCCCGTATTGACGACGTCGGTCAGCCGGGTTTCCATGACGCGCATGTCGGGGTTGCTCTTGACGTACCAGGCGGCGACCGGCGCATCGAGCTGGGCGGCCTGGGCGCGGCCGAGCTTCACGGAATTGAACTGCGAGGCGATGCCGTCGAAGGTCTGGAGCTTGGCCTGTGGGAAGAGGCGCTTGGCGCGCTCCTCCTGGGTCGGCGTCGTCAGGTTGGCGATGGTGACGTTCGGCTTGTTCAGGTCCTCCAGCGTCTTGAAGGGCGAATCCTTGCGGACGATGAGGACGATGCCGCCGTCGATATAGTTGCGCGTGAACGCGACGCGCTGGGCGCGGTCGGCGTAGATGGTGGTGGTCTGCGCGCCGAAATCGATCGTGCCGTTCTGGGCGTTCGGCCAGCGCTGCGCCGCGCTCTGGCGGATGAACTCGATCTTGCCCGGATCGCCGAAGGTCGCCTTGGCGACCAGCCGTGCGATGTCGATGTCGAAGCCGACCAGTTCTCCCTTCTCGTCCACGAAGCCGAAAGGCGGGGATTCGCTCGACACGCCGACGATCAGCTTTCCGCGCGAAAGAATTTCGTCGAGCTTCGACTTCTCCTGAGCCTCGCTCGCTCCAGCCGTAACTGCCAAACCGCAGAAAGCGGCGGCCAGGCCGATGACGAAACGCCGTCCATAGCTTCGCATATCGATGCTCCGTTGAGTGCCGGGCCGGGGGGCCGCGCCATCGGATTCATCGAGTACCGCCTGTCCCGGAGCGCCGAAAGGACACGGCCCGTGACGGAGCGCGTTAGAAATAATTACGCGGCGCTCACCATCAGAGCTTGCAGGCGAGCGCCGCCCGCTCCAGCGCCGCGAGGGCAACGGAGATCACGGGGCGCCGGGCCGTTCCTTTCGGCGCCGCGCTGAAGATCTGGCGATACAAGGCCGGGACGATGGGCAGAAGAAGGAAGTCCGGGTCCCGGGCCAGATGCTGAACCGCGAGGGCCGGCAGCACCGTGATGAACTGTCCCGTGCGGACCATTTCCAGCGTCGCCGAGATGTTGCGGGCGCTGCACCCGATCTTCATCTCGAAGCCGGCGGCGAGGCAGGCATTCGCCAGTTGAAGCTGATAGGCGACCGCGGTCTGGTTGATGGCCCATTTCTCGTTGGAGAGATCCTTCAGCTCGATCCCGGCGAGGCGCGCCGCCGCGAAGCGGTGATCCGAGGAGAGGACCGCGTTGAGGGCGTCGACATAGAGGGGATGGAATTCGAGCATCTGCCGATAGGCGCTCGCATCGGCATAATCGTCGACGATCGCGATATCGACCTGCTTGGCGACCGCCGCCTTGAGCCCTTCGGTGGGCTCCAGCTCGACGAAATGCACGTCGATCGCCGGATGCGACTTGAAGAGATAGCCCACGGCCCTGGGAACGATGCTCGTCGCGACGCTGCCGAAGGCGGCGAGGCGCAATTCGCCGGCAGGCGGACCGTCCGTCTCGCCAAGCTCCGCCTCGATGCGGTCCGCCATCCGCAGAAGCGGCCTGACCCGGTCCAGGAGATGCTGGCCCCGGGTCGTCAGGCGCAGGCCGCTTGCCGCGCGCTCGAAGAGCACGGTCCCCGCCTCGCGCTCCAGGAGGGCCAGTTGCTGGGACACCGCCGGCCGCGTCAGTCCGAGCGAGCGGGCGACAGCCGAGATCGTGCCGCGCTCGGACAGCTCGTGAAAGAGACGAAGCCTCGAAAGGTTGAGCGCCAAGCCCGGATACTCCGGCGCGGAGAGTAAGGATTTCTTTCGCCTCTCGTCAATCGGACTGGCCTTCCGCGTCTTCGGAGCCCGCCTCTACAACAGGAGGCGAAGCGCCGATGTCCGAAAGATCGGAAGGGACGTCGTCAAGTACATCCTGGCCGGATGGCCAGTCTATCGAGGACATATAGATGCCGACGATCGCCTTCCTGGGTGTAGGTCGAATGGGTTCGCACATGGCGCGCCGGCTGGCCGAGGCGGGCCATGCGGTGCGGGCCTACGACCCGAACGCCGAGGCCGTGGCGAATCTCGCCGCCTGCGGCGTCGCCGCCGCGGCGAGCCCGAAGGCGGCCGCCGAGGGCGCCGACTTCATCCTCGCGAGCCTGCCGTCCCCCGCGGCCTTGCGCGGGGCGATGACGGGCGAGGCCGGCATCCTCGCCTCGGCCAGGAAGGGCGCGACCATCGTCGATTTCAGCACCGTCGATCCCGCCACCACCAAGGCGGTCGCCGCGACCTGCGCCGAGGCCGGCATCCGCTATCTCGACGCGCCCGTCAGCGGCGGCGTCGCGGGTGCGGAGAACGGCAAGCTGCTCATCATGATCGGCGGCGAGGAGGCCGTGCTCGAAGCGGCGCGTCCCGTCCTCGACAGGCTCGCCGCCAAGGTCATCCATTGCGGGCCGGTCGGCTCGGGCCAGCTCATGAAGCTCAGCCACAACCTGCTCACCGCCATCAACACGGTGGCGCTCGGCGAGGTGCTGGCGGCCAGCGTGAAATCCGGCGCGAAGCTCGACGTCCTGGTCGAGGTCCTCTCGGGCGGCCTCGCCGGCAGCAAGATGCTCGACTGGCTCGGCAAGACGCTCTTCACGCAGGAGCGGCCCGCCTTCTTCGCGCTCGACCTGATGCACAAGGACATCTCGCTCGCGCTCGACGAATTTTCGACCTCGCCCATGTATCTCGGGCAGCTCGTCCGCCAGATCTACAATACTGCGCGTGCCGAAGGTCTGGGGGCGAAGGATTCCACCGGCGTCTCGGAGGTCTATGAGCGGCTGCTCAAGGTCGATCTCCGCCAGAAGGCAGCCGCCTAACCCTAAGAAGATCAGGAACGATCGACATGAGCGCGCAACCCGCCTCCCCCGGCTACGGCTCGGAACTGACGCTGCCCCGCGAAGGGCT
>NZ_DAOLAJ010000126.1:0-8497 GCF_035325185.1 Enterovirga sp.
GAGGACCGGACGCGTCTGCAGGAGGCCATGGAGAGGGCAATGGACAGGCGCTAGCCCGCATTTCTCACATGGGGTTGGTGCATCGGAGCTCTGAGTGAGGCAAAGTTGTTGTGCTGCAACGACTTGGGCTTGGCGAGAGGGTCTCCCCGATGCGGACGGAGCGTAGCGCGGATCAGTTCGGCTTTGCACCTGTGGCCGGCCGGGCTGTGGTGGCCGGTTTCGACGGCGGGGCGATCACGTCGGATGCGGGGGCGCTGCTGCTTGGCGCGACCGACCGGGCGATCCGGCTGGTGGAGCGTTTCGCCGGCTGCTTCAGGGACGACCGCGATCCCGCCCGGATCGAGCATGCTGTCACGACGCTGGTGGGCCTGCGCGTGTTCGGCCTCGCGCTCGGCTACGAGAACCTCATCGACCACGACGACCTTCGCCGCGACCCGGTTCTGGCCGTGCTGGCCGGCAAGCTCGAGGCAGGGCGGTCAGGCTGCGCGCCGCTGGCCGGGAAGTCGACCCTGAACCGGCTCGAACACGCCCCCTGCGGCGCGCCGACACGCTATCACCGTGTCGGGCATGACGGAGCGGCGATCCAGAGGGTGTTCGCGGAGGTGTTCCTGGACGCGCATGCCCGGCCACCCCGGCAGGTCATCCTGGATCTCGACGCCACGGACGATCCGCTCCACGGACATCAGGAAGGCCGCTTCTTCCACGGCTATGACGACGCCTATTGCTATCTGCCGCTCTTCATCTTCTGCGGCCGCCATCTCCTGGCCGCCAAGCTGCGGCGCTCCAACATCGACGCCTCGGCCGGCGCGGTGGAGGAGGTCGCACGCCTCGTCTTGCAGATCCGCGCCCGCTGGCCGCGCGGCGCAATCAGCCCTACGCGGGCGCCGGCTAGGGCGAGATGATGCCTCTTTCAGCACCGCGCTTTGGCGTACGGACAGGTCATGAGGCCGCGCGGGGACTGTAGCAGTCCCCAGCGGTTTCGAGGAGCTCGGGCCGCCGCGGACCGATGGGCCTGAGGTTTCTACTCGGCCGCTTGAGCCTCGCTCGACTTGGCGCCGCGCTTTGCATTGGTTCCGCGTTTGGCTTTCGGCGCCTCGATCACCTCGGCGGGGGCCGCCTTCTTTCGGCCCAGGCCGAGGGTCTTGGCAACCTCCCGCCTCTGCTCCGAATAGCCGGGCGCCACCATCGGATAATCGGCAGCCAACTTATAGCGCGTGCGATATTCCGCCGGCGACAGGCCATGCTTCGACAGATGATGCTTGAGGCTCTTGTACGACTTGCCGTCGATCATGCTGAAGATGTGATCGCGGGACGCGATGCTCGCGCGCGTCGAGACCGCACCGACATACACCGGCTCCGGCGGCGAGGCCGGCTTGATGCCTTCGGAGAGAGCGGCGCGGGTCGTTCGAGCGAGATCGGCGAGCTCGCTGCTCGCGATCGTGTTGTTCCCGACATAGGCGCTCAGGAGTTGCACGGTGAGGGTGGTGAGATCGGGCTTCTTGGCCTCGGACATCGCAGCTCTCCTGTTCTGCGTTGGAATTGAGGAGCGATGACGTTCGCCTGACCGCAGCTCGGTGCAATTGGGGTTTGGAGCCCACATCCGATGCTTCGGTAAGGGGCGCAAGGAGAAAAGTACCCCGCTCACCAAAATGGCGCGGGAGACTATCAAAAGATGGCTGACGGAACCGCCGCGCAGCGGAACGAGTATTCTGTTTTCGACCATCCACGGAGATCCGATGAGCCCCGATGCGGCATAATTCATGTTGTCCAAATACGTAGGTCTCGCCGCCGACACGTGCGTCTCCCTGCGTTCGAAGCGTGTTTCGCTCCACACGCTGCGGCACAGCGCGGCTATGGAGTTGCTGTTGGCGGGAGTGGGCCTTTCGGTGATTTCGCTTTGGCTCGGCCACGAGTCTATTCAAACAATACAGACCTATCTGCACGCGCACCTCGGTCTGAAGGAGGCAGCGTTGGCGAGGGTGACTTCCATGGACGGCCAGACGGGCATCCGTTTCCAGCCGGATGACAAACTGCTGGCCTTCTTGGACGCGCTTTGACCAAGCGCATCGGCGCCGGACGGGAATCTGAACGGCGCCGATCTCGCTGACACAACCCCGCGCATATTGCTCTGGACTCATTTTCCATATGTCGATAAGTCTCGACATATGGAAAATGGACAGATCATCCTCGCCCTGGCTGCGCTGGCGCAGAATACCCGTCTCGACGTCTTTCGCCTGCTGGTGACCGCGGAGCCGGAAGGGCTGCCTGCCGGTGAGGTCGCTCGCCGGCTCGAAGTTCCCCACAACACCATGTCGTCCCACCTGAGCATCCTCAGCCGGGCGGGGCTCGTTCGTTCGGAGCGCCTCAGCCGCTCGATCGTCTACCGAGCCGATCTTGATGCACTTCGATCGGCTATCGCGTT
Organism: Enterovirga sp.; assembly: GCF_035325185.1. GTDB lineage: Bacteria > Pseudomonadota > Alphaproteobacteria > Rhizobiales > Beijerinckiaceae > Enterovirga. The sequence continues at coordinate 2,423 of NZ_DAOLAJ010000126.1, forward strand.
CCTCCTCAAGGATTGCTGCGGCGGTCGCCCGGAGATCTGCGCGCCGCTTTTGGCCGAACTCACGCCCTGCTGTCCACCGAAGGTCACGACCGATGCCTGACCGCGTCCACAACGTGCTGTTCCTCTGCACCCACAACTCCGCTCGGTCGATCATGGCCGAGGCCTTGCTCAACCATCTCGGGGAAGGACGCTTCCGGGCCTTCTCCGCTGGCAGTGAAGGTGAGCCCGGGCCGAAGCCGATGGCGCTCAAGGTGCTCGACGCGGAAGGCATCTCGACCGAAGGTCTGTCGTCGAAGACCTGGGACGTCTTCACGAAGCCCGGCGCGCCCGTCATGGATCTCGTGATCACCGTCTGCGACCAGGCGGCGGGCGAGGCGTGCCCGCATTGGCCGGGGCAACCGATCACGGCGCACTGGGGCATCGAGGATCCGTCCAACGTCCTGGGCAGCGACATTGAACGCGAACGGGCTTTCGTGACGGCCCTTCGCTACCTGCGCAACCGGATCAGCGTCCTCCTGTCCCTTCCCATGGCCAGCCTGGACCAGATGGCGTTGGCGCAGCAGGTGCGGCGGATCGGCGGTCTCGAAGGCGCGACCGGCCGCCGTCCGGAGGTAGCGTGATGGACGTCGTCATCTATCACAACCCGGCCTGCGGGACTTCCCGGAACACACTGGGCCTGATCCGCAACGCTGGCATCGAGCCGCACGTCATCGAGTACCTCAAGACGCCGCCCACGCGCGCGCTGCTGAAACAGCTTCTTGACCGCGCCGGGCTGACCGTCCGGGACATCCTGCGTGAGAAGGGCACGCTCTTCGCCGAGATGGGCCTCGGCGATCCGAGCCTTTCCGATGATGCCCTGCTCGATGCGATCGAGGCCCATCCCGGCCTGATAAACCGCCCGCTGGTCGTTTCCCCCCAGGGCGTGAAGCTCTGTCGGCCGTCCGAGGCCGTTCTGCCCCTGCTGCCGCCGCAGCTCGGCGAATTCCGAAAGGAGGACGGCGAACTGGTCGTCGCTGCCCCCGGTCGCCCTGCCGCTCTCGCCTGAGGTCCTTATGTCCACCTTCGAACGCTACCTCACGGTGTGGGTCGCGATGTGCATTGTCGTCGGGATCGCCCTCGGCCATGTCACGCCGGGCGTCTTCCACGCCATCGGCTCGGCCGAGATCGCCAAGGTCAATCTGCCCGTCGCGGTCCTGATCTGGCTGATGGTCATCCCGATGCTGCTGAAGATCGACTTCGCGGCGCTCGGGCAGGTCGGCAGGCACTGGCGCGGAATCGGCGTCACCCTCTTCATCAACTGGGCGGTGAAGCCCTTCTCGATGGCGGCGCTCGGCTGGTTCTTCATCTCCTGGCTGTTCCGGCCGTGGCTCCCGGCCGACCAGGTCAACAGCTACATCGCCGGACTCATCATCCTGGCTGCCGCGCCTTGCACGGCGATGGTTTTCGTCTGGTCGAACCTGACGAGGGGCGAGCCACACTTCACGCTCAGCCAGGTCGCGCTCAACGACGCGATCATGGTCGTTGCCTTTGCGCCGATCGTCGGTCTGCTTCTCGGCCTGTCGGCGATCACTGTGCCGTGGGGAACGCTGGTCCTATCGGTCGTCCTCTACATCGTCATTCCCGTGATCGTCGCGCAACTCGTCCGCAGCCGCCTCCTGGCGAATGGCGGACAGGCCGCGCTTGATTGGCTGCTCGGTCGCCTGGGACCGGTTTCCCTAGTCGCACTGCTTGCCACTCTCGTGCTGCTCTTCGGCTTCCAGGGGGAGCAGATCCTCGCCCAGCCGATGGTGATCGCGCTGCTGGCGGTGCCGATCCTGATCCAGGTCTACCTGAATGCCGGGCTGGCCTACCTCCTGAACCGGATCGCCGGCGAGCAGCATTGCGTCGCGGGTCCCTCTGCCTTGATCGGGGCCTCGAACTTCTTCGAGCTTGCCGTCGCCGCCGCGATCAGCCTGTTCGGCTTCAACTCCGGAGCGGCGCTCGCCACGGTCGTCGGCGTTCTGATGGAGGTTCCGGTGATGCTCACCGTCGTTTGGATCGTGAACCGATCGAAGGGTTGGTACGAGCGCGGCGACAGCGTGCGGAGGGTTCAGGCGGCGGAGTAATTCGACGAACGTGGAAATAGGGCTTGACGGAACGACCCTGGCGATGCCTATTTATTTCGATGAATGTCGAAGAAGCAGCGAAACAGCTCGAAGCGCTCGGGAACCCGACACGCCTGCAGCTCTATCGAACCCTGGTCCGGGCGGGTCATGGTGGCCTTCCGGTCAATCAGGTGCAGCAACGCCTGGGCATTCCGGCCTCGACCCTGTCCCACCACCTTCAGCGGCTGATCCGGAACGGTCTCGTCACGCAGGAGCGACAGGCCACCACTCTGATCTGCCGCGCGGTCTACCCGGCCATGGATGCGCTTCTCGGCTTCCTCGCCGACGAATGCTGCATCGAGGAAGGCTGCTCGGAGGCTTCCGGGAAGGCCGCCTGAGCGGCTTTTCATTAGTGAAAGAGACCAGATGAAGGACCTTCCCGTCGTCGTCATTGGGGCCGGACCGATCGGACTCGCGGCCGCAGCGAACCTCGTGACGCGAGGCGTCCCGGTGAAGGTCTTCGAGGCGGGCGATGCGGTCGGCGTCAACATCCGGGAATGGGGTCACGTCCGACTGTTCTCCCCCTGGGAATTCAATATCGACCCGGCCAGCCGGGTCCTGCTTGAGGCCGCCGGTTGGGGGGAGCCCGAAGCCGGGAGTTACCCGACCGGGAATGAGCTGGTCGAAACCTACCTGGCGCCCCTGGCGGCAACGACCGAACTGGCTCCCGTCATCGAATATGGGGTCCGCGTCGTCGCGATCAGCCGCCGCGGCATCGACAAGGTGGTGAGCAGGGACCGCGAGCTCCGCCCCTTCCAACTCACCCTCGTCGGTCGCGATGGCGGTACGAGGCGCGTCCAAGCCCGCGCGGTGATCGACGCCTCCGGAACATGGAAGACTCCGAACCCATTGAGTGCCAGCGGCGTGGCCGCGGAAGGCGAGGGAACGCTGGCCGACCGGATCGCCTACGGCATCCCCGACATCCTCGGCCGTGACCGGGCCGACTATGTCGGCCGGGCGACGCTGGTGGTGGGCGCCGGGCATTCCGCCGCGAACGTGCTGCTCGATCTCGATGAACTCCCGGCTCGGGACGGCGCGACCAAGGCGATCTGGGTCACGCGCGGCCGGGATCTATCTCGGGTCTACGGCGGGGGCTCGAACGACCAGCTCGCCGCCCGAGGAGACCTCGGGCAGCGCCTGCGCCGCCTGGTCGAGGAAGGTCGCATCGAATTGGTCTGCGGCTTCGCCATCATGGGTCTTCGCGAGGAAGGGGCGGGTATTGTCGTGCATGGCGAGGTCGGCGGTGTCGGCAGAACCATCGGTCCGATCGACCGCATCGTGGCCTGCACCGGACAGCGGCCCGATCTTTCGCTGACCCGGGAGCTGCGGGTCGAGTTCGACCCCTGGCTCGAAAGCGCCCGGTCGCTCGGGCCCATGATCGACCCGAACCTCCATTCCTGCGGATCCGTTCCGCCGCACGGGCACCGCGAGCTCTCGCATCCGGAGCCCGGGTTCTATACCGTCGGGATCAAGAGTTACGGGCGCGCACCTACGTTCCTGATGATGACGGGCTTCGAGCAGGTTCGGTCGGTCGTGGCGGCGATCGCCGGCGACCTGGCCGAGGCCGACAATGTCAGGCTCGTATTGCCGGAAACAGGCGTATGCACCGCAGCGCCGGCGGGAGCCGGAGGATGTTGCGGAGGTCCCGCGCCGGCTGAAGCGGAGGCCTGTTGCGCCGATGACGCCGCGGCGAAGGCCGACGGCAAAGCCGGATGCGGCTGTGGTCCCGCCAAGGTGCCCGAGCCCGCGCAGACGACGTCCTCCTGCTGCGGCAAGGCTGCATGATCGATCGCGATCGGCTGACCGTCATCTCGGCCCTGGGCGTGGTGCAAATCCTCGCCTGGGGCTCCTCCTATTATCTCCCGGCCGTCCTTGCCGCGCCCATCGCTGCCGATACCGGGTGGCCGCTGTCGCGGATCGTCGGCGCTCTTTCGATCGGATTGCTCACCGCCGGGGTCGTCGCGCCCTATGTCGGCCGAGCCATTGGAGAGACGGGAGGGCGACCGGTCCTGGCGACGGCGGCCATCCTCCTGGCCGCAGGGCAATTCATCCTGGGGATCGCCCCGAACCTGCCGGTCTTCGTGCTCGGCTGGATCGTTCTCGGAGCGGGCATGGCCGCAGGTCTCTACGATGCGGCGTTCTCGACGCTTGGGCGTCTTTATGGCGGCACCGCACGGTCGGCGATCACGATGCTGACCCTATGGGGCGGTTTCGCCAGTACCGTCTGCTGGCCGTTGTCGGCCTACCTCGTCGCTCATCTGGGATGGCGAGGGACCTGCTTTGCCTACGCCGCCATCCAGCTTCTGGTTTCCCTCCCGATCATCCTGATGACCCTTCCGAGGGCTCCGCCGGAGCTTCCGAAGGCGAAGGCTGGAGGCGCTGGACCGATGGTCGAGCTGCTTCCATCGGAGCGCGTCGCGTTCCGACTTCTTTCCGGGATCATGATCATCGGAGGGGCCATCACCGCGATCGTGGGTGTTCATCTGCTGACGCTGCTCCAGGCTCAGGGGATCGGCCTGGCCGCGGCCGTGGCGCTCGGGGCCCTTGTCGGTCCGGCTCAGGTGGGCGGCCGGATCGTCGAGATGGCAGGCGGAGGTCGCCACCATCCGATCTGGACGATGAGCGCGGCTCTCGGGCTGGTCGCCTTCGGACTTGCGCTGTTGGCGTTCGGAGCTGGCCCGATCGCATTGGCGCTGATCCTCTACGGCGCAGGAAACGGCGTCTTCTCGATCGCGAAGGGAACTCTACCCCTCGCTCAGTTCGGGCCGCAGCGATATGCGCCGCTGGTCGGAAAGCTCGCGAGGCCGAGCCTCGTTGCCCAGGCATTGGCACCGACGGCAGGGGCATTGCTGCTGGATAAGGCGGGTTCGAGCTGGACCTATGTGGCCCTGATGCTGCTGGCCGGAACCAACGCTGTTTTGGGTGCCGCGCTCTGGCTCACCGCAGAGCGATGACGTCCCGGCCAATATTATGCCGAGTACCGGCGGCGGCTTTTACCGGAAGTTCCGGGGCTTAGAGAGCCGGGTGGGTGGACTGCCTGCCGCTTGCGCCTGGCCGGGCGCAAGGGAGGCTTTGCCGCGCCGTTGACCCTACACATCCGACAGCTTGCCGGCGCGCCCTTGCGCCCGGCAGGCTTCGCGGCCGGGAGGGCTTGTCCTCGGATTGTGGGGATCGATCAGCGAGGCAAGCCGAAGAAAGGGCTGGACAACGCCTGGGAGGCAGGTTCGGCATAGGACGTCATGGAGAAGAAAGACATCGATGAGCTGCGGGGGAAGGTGCCCTGCGCGGCCGTTCTGGAGAAGGCCGGTTTCAAGGTCCACTTGAAGGAGAGCACCCGCAAGGCAGTGAAGCACCGCCGCGGGGCTGGGGAAATCGTCATCGTCATCCATGAGGGTCGGGGCTGGTTCGATCCCCTGTCGGAAGCCAAGGGCGACGTGTTCTCGCTCGCCGAGCATCTCGGCGCCGACGGCTTCGCCGACGCCTTGAAGCAGGTCGCCGATCTCGTCGGCTTCACGCCGGCGCAGTTGGCCTGGAAACGCCCGGCGCGCGAGAAGCCCGTCGTCTCGCTCGCGGGCCGCTGGACCGGACGGCTGAGGCCGCGGCCGGGCTCGCCGACCTGACTCTACCTCACCGACATGCGCGCCCTTCCCGATCACATCGTCCAGGAGGCGGTCGACGAGGACCGGCTGCGGGAGGGGCCCTATGGCAGCATGTGGGCCGCCCATACCGACGAGGCTGGCACCGTCGTCGGCTGGGAGGAGCGCGGTCCGGAATGGCGAGGGTACTCGACCGGCGGGACGAAGGTGCTGTTTCGTCTCGGCGCCCCCCGGCCCGGCCGCGTCTGCGCTATCTGCCCGACGCGATCTCGATGATGCCGCTGCCGATCTTGCGCCGAAGCCGGGCGAGCAGCGCCTCGACGGCATTGACGTCG
>NZ_DAOLAJ010000127.1:0-8485 GCF_035325185.1 Enterovirga sp.
CCGGCAGGATCATGATGTAGACTTCGGGATGGCCGAAGAACCAGAAGAGGTGCTGATAGAGCACCGGGTCGCCGCCGCCGGCCGGATCGAAGAAGGTCGTGCCGAAATTGCGGTCCGTCAGCAGCATGGTGATGGCGCCGGCCAGAACCGGAAGCGACAGCAGCAGGAGGAACGCCGTCACCAGGATCGACCAGGCGAAGAGCGGCATCTTGTGCATCGTCATGCCGGGCGCGCGCATGTTGAGGATCGTGGTGATGAAGTTGATCGCGCCGAGGATCGAGGAGGCGCCCGCGAGGTGCAGAGCGAGGATGGCGAAATCGAGCGCGGGGCCCGGATGGCCCGAGACCGAGAGCGGCGGATAGACCGTCCAGCCGCCGCCGAAGCCGTCCACGCCCGCCGCGCCCTCGAAGAAGAGGGAAGTGACGAGAAGCCCGAAGCCGGCCACGGTCAGCCAGTACGAGATGTTGTTCATGCGCGGGAAGGCCATGTCCGGCGCGCCGATCATCAGCGGCACGAACCAGTTGCCGAAGCCGCCGATCAGCGCGGGCATGACCACGAAGAACACCATGATCAGGCCGTGGCCCGTCACGAAGACGTTGAAGGCCTGAGGATTGGAGAAGAATTGCAGGCCCGGCTCCTGCAATTCGAGCCGCATGCCGATCGAGAGAGCCGCGCCCACAAGCCCGGCGCAGAACGCGAAGAGCAGGTAGAGCGTGCCGATATCCTTGTGGTTGGTGGAATACATCCACCGGCGCCAGCCCGTCGGCGTGTGATGGGCGTGGTCGTCGTGCGCGGCGTGGCCGTGATCGGTATGGTCGGCTGCGTGTGCCATGGGAGACCCTTCGGTCCTCTCGAATCGATGTTACTTCGCGGCGGCGTCGGCGAGATGCGTCGCGCCGGCGGGCGTGTCGGTGGAGGCGAATTTCTTCTGCGCCTCGCCGAGCCACTTGGCGTAATCCGCCTCGCTCACGACATGAATCGTGATCGGCATGTAGGCGTGGCGCTGGCCGCACAGCTCCGAGCACTGGCCATGATAGACGCCCTCGCGCTCGGCCTTGAACCAGGTCTCGTTCATCCGGCCCGGCGTCGCGTCGATCTTGATGCCGAAGGAGGGCATGGCGAAGGCGTGGATCACGTCGGCCGCCGTGACCTGCACGCGCACCACCTTGTTGACGGGCACGTAGACGTCGTTGTCCGTCGTCAGGAGGCGAAGCTGGCCGGGCTTGAGATCCGCTTCCTCGACGAGGTTGGAATCGAACTTGAACCCGCCCTTGCCCTCCTTGTCGCCCGGATACTCGTATTCCCAGTACCAGGCATGGCCGGTCGCCTTGATGGTGATGTCGGCGGGGGGCACGATGAGCTGGTTCCGCAGGAGGCGGAAGGAGGGAATCGCGATCATCACCAGGATCAGGACCGGGACGATCGTCCAGGCGATCTCGATCGCCGTGTTGTGGGTCGTCTTGGAGGGGACCGGATTGGCCTTCTCGCTGAACCTGAAGATGCAATAGACGAGCAGGCCCGCCACGAAGAGCGTAATGACGGTGACGAGCACCAGCAGCAGCGTGTGGAACGAATGCAGTTCGCGCGCGATCGGCGTCACCGGATTCTGCATGGCCATCTGCCAGGGCACCGGGGCTCCGGTGCCGGCCGCATGGGCTGCCCCGGTTCCCAGAAGGCCCAGGCCCAGAAAGATCGCTCCCTTGCCAAGCAGGCCGACCGGCATCGCCTTGGTAGACAGTTCCACGACCAACGTCCTCTCGGCAGCCGCCCCGCGTGCAGGCGGGCTCCCGGCTGCGGTGTCCCAGGTTAGAATGTCCTAAGACCACAATGACGGACCGGACGCAATCGCGCCGCGATCCTCTGTTGAGGTTGGGCGGCGCGGCCCCGTGGGGACGGCGCGCCTTGACAGCCCGGATGTCGCATGGTGGGTCCGCCCCACAGCCATCCGGCGCGCCGGACGGGAGACGATATGCGGTCGATGTGCATTTGGAGGGGCCCTCGGAGGGCTCGTCCTGCGGAGCGCCTTCGCCGGCTGGCGGCCACGGTCGGAATCGCGGCGCTCGCAGGGCTCGGGGCGGCGGGGGCGGCGAGCGCCCAGGGAGTGGTGAAGAACACCTATGGCGACTGGCAGCTCCGCTGCGAGACGCCGGCCGGAGCCGCCTCCGAGCAATGTTTCCTGGTACAGAACGTCGCGGCCGAGGATCGGCCCCACGTCACGCTGCTCGTGATCGTCCTCAAGACGGCCGACGCGAAAAGCCGCCTCCTTCGCGTCGTCGCGCCGCTCGGCGTGCTGCTTCCCTCCGGGCTCGGCCTGAAGATCGATTCGGTCGACGTGGGCCGGGCCGGGTTCGTGCGGTGCCTCGCCACCGGCTGCGTGGCCGAGGTGACGATGGAGGACACGCTGATCAACCAGATGAAGAACGGCAAGCAGGCCACCTTCATCGTCTTCCAGACCTCCGAGGAAGGAATCGGCATCCCGGTCTCCCTCGACGGATTCGGACCCGGCTTCGATGCGCTGCCCTGACCCGATCTTTCCGCGCCGCGCCGCGGCCGGCGCCGCCCTCGCCCTCGCGCTCCTCGCGGGTGGATGCGGCATGACGGAAGGGGGCGGGGCCGCAAGCTCCGGCGGCTCGACCCTCGCCAACCTGATCAAATACGGCAGCACCACCGAGCCGCCGATCCAGCGCGCCGCGGGGGATGTCGAGGCCGCCTATTGCCCCCAGGTGCTGGTGATCAGCGGACGCTCGGCCGTCAGGCACGGTTCCGCGCAGGTCTCCATCTCGCAGATCGCGCGCGAATGCGTCGAGCGGCCCGACGGCTCGGTCGTGGTCAAGGTCGGCATCGAGGGGCTCGCGCTGCTGGGTCCGGGCGGCGGGGGCGGGCGGTTCGACGTGCCGGTCGTCTTCCAGATCACGCAGGGCGACAGGGTCATCGTGAATCGCACGCGGCGCGCCGCGGTCGCGATCGGAGGCGGCGCGGCCCAGGGATCGTTCACGGTGATCGAAGGCGGCATGGTCGTGCCCGCGAAGAGCGGTGCCTTCGACATCCAGGTGGGGCTCGGGGGCGGAGGCCCGGCGCGGCACGGCTGACGGCGAGCCGATTCGCTCCTTCCGGGTTGTTCATGGCCGCGCCGAGCGAAAGCGGCCGGACGCCGCTCAGAGATTCGCGCGGTCCTCGGCCCTCCTCGCGGCGGTGGCGCGGTCGGCGGCGGAGACGTCCTTGAGCTGCTCGTCCAGCCAGGGATCGGCAAGGCCCTGCTTCTTCGCCATCAGGTGCCAGGCGAGGGCCTCGACCAGGTTCCGGCCGACGCCCCGGCCGAGGACATAGAGGCGCGCGGTGCGGTTCTGGGCGATGGCGTTGCCGCGCGCCGCCGCGTGGAGGAAATGCCTTACGGCAAGCCTTTCGTCCTTCGGCACGCCCTCGCCGTTGAAGAGGGCGATGGCATATTCCACCTCGCCGGCCATGGAGCCGTTATAGGCCGCGCGCATATAGAGGCGGGCGGCCGCCGCCTTGTCCTGCGCGAGGCCGCCGAGGCCGCGCGCATACATGACGCCGAGCGAGTGCTGGGCATCGGCAATCTCCGCCTCCGCCGCGACAGCCAGGAGCTTGCCGGCCCGGGCGATGTCCTCGTCCGAGCCCCGGTCGAGCAGGACGAGGGCGAGGTTGTAGGAGGCCAGCGGCTCCTTCTTCGCCGCCGCCTTCTCCAGCCATTCCCGCGCGGCACGCGCGTCCCGCGGCATGCCCCGGCCCTCGATGGACATCATGCCGAGGGCCGCCATGGCATGGGCGGAGCCGCGCGCTGCCGCGAGGCGATACCAGGCCGCCGCATCGGCCGGATCCTGCTTCACGCCGAGGCCCTGGCTGTACAATTCTCCGATCAGCGTCATGGCGGCGGCATCGGATGGATCGGCCCGCAGCCGCGCATCGGCCTCGCGAAACGCGGTGACGTAGAGGCCGCGCTGATAGGCGCCATAGGCGAGATCGGGCTTGGGCGCCGGCTTCGCGGGCGCGGCGGCAGGCTTGGACGCGGGTTTCTCGGGTGCGTGCTTCTTGGGCGCGGCCAGCGCCGGCCATGCGGCGCCGGCGAGGAACAGGAGGGCGAAGGCGGGCCGGGCGCCCGGAAGCTTCCTCATGCCGCACCCTTGCGGGGAGCGCCCGCGAGGCGCTCGATCCGCGCGAGGGCGGATGCGGGGCCTTCGGCATGGCTCCAGACCATGTCGCCGAGCGCGATGAATTCGGCGCCGGTCGCGGCGAGGCGTGGCACCGCCTCCCAGGTCGGGGCGAAGACGGCGCAGGGCGTCTGGAAGATCTCGGCCCACCATGCCGCCTGCTCGGCGGCGAGGGCGAGCGGCGGCAGGGAGCCGTCGGGATTCTCCTCGCCGAAGAGCACGTAATCGACCTCCGCCTCTCCCGCGACCATGGCGTCGTGCCGGGTGCGCAGCCCGCCTGCGCCGAGGCTGAGGCCGTCCTTCAGGTGCTCGCGGAGCGAGGGGAGGCGGGCGAGGTCGCCGGCATGGCCGCCATCGGCCCCGCCGCGCAGGACGAGCCTCGCGAGATCGATGTCCGGGCCTGGGTCCGCCACGATGACGGCGGTGCCGTGATCCTGCGCGACCGGCGCCAGGGCCTTGATCGCCTTCACGAGGGCGCGCTCGTCGCGCGGGACGAGGCGCAGCAGGAGAGCCGCGACGAGCCCCGTTCCGCAGGCCTCGGCGAGAGCCGCCCGGAACTCCTCGGGATCGCCGACCGGCGGCGAGATCAGGTAGAGGCTCGGGCGTGGCATGGACATCTGGCGGTGGCGGACCGGGGGCGGTCCGATTGCTGGCCGATTGCGGCGAAACGCGGACGCGCCGCCCGGAGGCGGCGCGCTGTCGCGGCATTTGGTTGGAGGGGCGCTCCGCCGGGGCCTTATTCCGCCGCCGCCCGCGCCGCGTCGATCTTCGGATCCAGCTCGCCCTTCTTGTAGCGCGCCGCCATCTCGGCGAGCGTCAGGATGCGCTTGATCTTGCCGGCCTGGCCGGCGGTGTTGAATTCCTGGAGGCGCTGCTTGCAGAGGGCGGTCATCGCCTTCATGGCCGGCCCCAGATATTTGCGCGGATCGAATTCCGAGGGGCTGTCCTTGAAGACCTTGCGGATCTGGCCGGTCATGGCCATGCGATTGTCGGTGTCGATGTTGATCTTGCGCACGCCGTTCTTGATGCCGCGCTGGATCTCCTCGACCGGCACGCCCCAGGTCGGCTTCATCTGCCCGCCATGCTGGTTGATGATGTCCTGAAGCTCCTTCGGCACGGAGGAGGAGCCGTGCATGACGAGATGCGTGTTCGGCAGCTTCCTGTGGATTTCCTCGATCACGTGCATGGCGAGCACGGCCCCGTCGGGCTTGCGCGAGAACTTGTAGGCGCCGTGGCTCGTGCCCATGGCGATGGCGAGCGCGTCGACCTTGGTCTCGGCCACGAACTTCACCGCCTCGTCGGGATCGGTCAGGAGCTGGTCGTGGCTGAGCTTGCCCTCGGCGCCGTGGCCGTCCTCCTTCTCGCCCTCCCCGGTCTCGAGGGAGCCGAGCACGCCCAGCTCGCCCTCGACCGAGATGCCGCCGAGATGCGCCATCTCGGTCACCTTCCTCGTCACGCCGACATTGTAGTCCCAGTCGCCGGGCGTCTTGCCGTCGGCCTTGAGCGAGCCGTCCATCATCACCGAGGTGAAGCCGGCCTGGATGGCGGTCATGCAGGTCGCGGGCTCGTTGCCGTGGTCGAGATGCACGCAGACGGGGATATGCGGATAGATCTCGGTCACCGCATCCATCATGTGCTTGAGCATGATGTCGTTGGCATATTGGCGCGCGCCGCGGGAGGCCTGGATGATCACCGGCGCATCGACCGCGTCGGCGGCCTCCATGATGGCGAGGGCCTGCTCCATATTGTTGATGTTGAAGGCGGGGACGCCGTAATCGTTCTCGGCGGCATGATCGAGAAGCTGCCGAAGCGTGATGCGGGCCATCGTTTCCTCTCTGGGCTCTGGCGCGTGTGGTCCGGGGACGCTCTTATCCCGTCAGGGCGGGAGAACGGAACCCCGACGATCTTCCCCCTGGCGGTTGCCGCCTGAACGTTTCCGCAACGGAGCCGGCGGGGCCACCCCGTTCGTCGCGGATGGAACGTCCTATCCCGCCCGCAGCATTCGGACGCCCTCGTCGCGCTCGAAGAGATAGAGCAGCAGCCGGAGCGCCCGGCCCCTCTCGCTCGTGAGGTCGGGATCGCGCTCGACGATCAGCCGCGCATCGTCGCGCGCGGCGGCGAGGAGGTCGACGTCCCTCTCGAGGCTCGCGATGCGGAAATTCGCCATGCCGGCCTGCCGCGTGCCGAGCAATTCGCCCTCGCCGCGCAGGCGCAGATCCTCCTCGGCGATCTCGAAGCCGTTCTCGGTGCGCCGCAGCGTTTCGAGCCGCGCGCGCGCCGTGTCGCCGAGGGGCCCCTTGTAGAGGAGAAGGCAGACGGAGGGCCGCTCGCCCCGCCCGACGCGCCCCCGCAACTGATGCAACTGGGCGAGGCCGAAGCGCTCGGCATGCTCGATCACCATGACGCTCGCCGCCGAGACGTCGACGCCGACCTCGATCACGGTGGTCGAGACGAGGACCTTGATCTCGCCGCTCTGGAAGCGCTCCATCACCGCGTCCTTCTCCCGCGCGGCCATGCGGCCGTGGACGAGGCCGACCACGTTCTCGCCGAGCAGCCCCGCGAGGTCGCGCGCCCGGTCCTCCGCGGCCGCAAGGTCCACCGCCTCCGATTCCTGCACCAGCGGGCAGACCCAATAGACGAGATCGCCCCGCGCGATGGCGCGGGACACGCCCTCCGCGACCTCGTCGAGGCGCTCGGCCGAGACGAGGCGCGTGTCGATCGGCCGGCGTCCCGGCGGCTTCTCGTCGAGGATCGAGATGTCCATGTCGCCGAAGGCGGAGAGGGCGAGCGTGCGCGGGATGGGCGTCGCCGTCATCACCAGCATGTCCACCGCCTCGCCCTTCCGGCCGAGGGCGAGGCGCTGATGCACGCCGAAGCGGTGCTGCTCGTCGATGACGGCGAGGCCGAGATCGCGGAAGACGACTTCCCCCTGGAGGATGGCATGGGTGCCGACAATGATGTCGAGACGGCCTTCCGCGAGGGCCGCGAGGGTTTCGCGCCGCTCGCGGGGCTTGTCGCGTCCCGTGAGGGTGCGGATGCGCAGCTCGGCCGGCGCGGCCATGGCCGCGATCCGCTCGGCATGCTGGCGGGCGAGGATCTCGGTCGGGGCGACCAGTGCCGCCTGCCGGCCGGCCTCGACGGCGCTCGCCATGGCGAGGAGGGCGACGAGCGTCTTGCCGGAGCCGACATCGCCCTGGAGCAGCCGCAGCATGCGCCCGTCCGCCTTCAGGTCGCGCCGGATCTCCGCGAGCGCCCGCTCCTGCGCCCCGGTCGGCGCAAAGGGCAGGGCGGCGACGATCCCGGCGACCAGCCTTCCGTCCCCGGCATTGGGGCGGCCCTGCCGCGTGCGGGTCCGTGCCCGCACCAGGGCGAGCGCAAGCTGCGAGGCGAGCAATTCGTCATAGGCGAGGCGGCGGCGCGCCGGATCGGGCGGACGCTCCTCGCCCGTGCTGTCCGGCGGGGAGCCGTGAGCGGAGGCGAGCGATTCGGCGAAGGAAGGCGAGCCCGCCTTGGCGAGCCAGGCGGGGTCCTGCCATTCCGGCAGCGGGGGAAGCCGGCCGAGCGCCGAGGCGGCGTGCTTCGCGACGAGGCGCGAGGAAAGCCCCTCGGTGAGGCCGTAGACCGCCTCGCTCTCCGAGGTCGATTCGGCCTGGCGCTCGTCCAGGATGCGGGCCGGATGCACCATCTGCCGGCGCCCGTCGTAAAGCTCGATCGTGCCGGAGACGAAGCGGCGCGCGCCGATCGGCAGCATCGCGGTGACGCGCGCGGGCGGGAGGCCGAAGAAGACCAGCGTCACGTCGCCCGTCTCGTCCTCGACCAGCACCCGGTAGGGCGCCCGCCCCCGGCCCGGAGGGGAGGGGCGATGGGCGGTCACCTGGACGGCCAGCGTCACGGGCTCGCCGACGGGCGCCTCGGCGATCGAGCCTTTCAGCGCCCGCGTGACGCTCGCATGGGGCAGGTGGAGCAGGAGGTCGACGATCCGCGCGGGCCGCCCCGGCTCGCCGAGCAGGCGGTCGAACGCGGCGGCCACTTTCGGGCCGACACCCGTCAGGGTGGAGAGCGGCGCGAAGACCGGGTCGAGGAGGGCGGGGCGGAGCGCCATCGGAGCCGTTCAGATTGTCCGGCGGTTGCGGCATGGCCCAGGCATGGCGCTATATAGCGGCCATGGCCGCCCGACACGATCCCTCCTCCGTCGCCGATCTCGACCCGCGCCGCAAGCGCGCGCTCTTCCGGGCCTGGCACCGCGGCATGCGCGAGATGGATATCGTGATGGGCCGCTTCGCCGATCGCGAGATGGCCACTCTCAGCGAGGCCGA
>NZ_DAOLAJ010000128.1:0-8375 GCF_035325185.1 Enterovirga sp.
AGCCGCCCGGCTGAATGACGGCCGTCGCGCCCGCCTCGGCGGCGGCGAGGAGCCCGTCCGCGAAGGGGAAGAAGGCGTCGGAGGCGACGACCGAGCCCTTCGCCAGGCTCTCGGGCAGGCCGGCCGTCCTCGCCGCCTCCGCCGCCTTCCAGGCGGCGATGCGCGAGGAATCGACCCGGCTCATCTGGCCCGCGCCGATGCCGACGGTCGCCCCGTCCCTGGCATAGACGATGGCGTTCGACTTCACGTGCTTGGCGACGCGGAAGGCGAAGCGCAGATCCGCGAGTTCCCTCTCCGAGGGCGCGCGTTTCGTCACCACCTTGAGGTCCATCGCATCGACGACGGCGTTGTCGCGGCCCTGGGTCAGGAAACCGCCAGCGACGGTGCGGAAGGTGAGGCCCGGCGCGCGCGGATCGGGCAGCGAGCCCGCGAGCAGGAGGCGCAGGTTCTTCTTGGCGGCGACGATGGCGACCGCCTCCTCGTCCGCCTCGGGGGCGATGATGACCTCGGTGAAGATCTCGACGATCTTGCGGGCGGCGTCGGCGTCGAGCCTGCGGTTCAGCGCGACGATTCCGCCGAAGGCCGAGACCGGGTCGCAGCGAAGCGCGCGCTCATAGGCCTCGACGAGGCTCGCGCCCTCGGCGACGCCGCAGGGATTGGCGTGCTTGATGATGGCGACGGCGGCGGTTCGGGCGGGGTCGAACTCGGCCACGCATTCATAGGCCGCGTCGGTGTCGTTGACGTTGTTGTAGGAGAGCTGCTTGCCCTGGATCTGGCGTGCCGTGGCGACTCCCGGCCGCGCCTCGGGCGAGCGGTAGAAGGCACCCGCCTGATGCGGGTTCTCGCCGTAGCGCATGGCCTCGGCCAGGGTGCCGCCAAGGGCGCGGATGGGCGGCGCGACCTCGCCGATCGCGCCCGCGAACCATGAGGAGATCGCCGCGTCGTAGGCGGCGGTGCGGGCATAGGCTTTCTGGGCCAGCGCCTTGCGCAGGGCGAGCGAGGTGCTGCCCTCGTGCGCGGAAAGCTCCGCGAGGACGCGCTCGTAATCGGCGATGTCGACCACCACGGCGACGTCGCCGTGGTTCTTGGCCGCCGCGCGGATCATGGCCGGTCCGCCGATATCGATGTTCTCGACGCAATCCCCGTAGGGCTTGCCCGCCGCGACCGTCGCCTCGAAGGGGTAGAGGTTCACGACGAGGAGGTCGATCGGCTCGATCCCGTGCGCCTCCATGGCGGCGCGGTGCGAGGCATCGTCCCGGATGGCGAGAAGGCCGCCATGGACCCCCGGATGGAGGGTCTTCACGCGCCCGTCCATCATCTCGGGATAGCCGGTGAGGTCGGAGACGTCGCGGACCGGCAGTCCGGCCTCGGCGAGGGCCTTGCGGGTGCCGCCCGTCGAGACGAGATCGACGCCGCGCTCGTGCAGCGCCCTGGCGAAGGGCACGAGCCCGGTCTTGTCGGAGACGGAAAGGAGCGCGCGGCCGATGCGCCGCAGATCGGTGGGCATGTCGGGTTCCGGGTCGGGGAAGATTGCGGGCCGCTTAGCATGCGCCGCCGCGATGCGGAACGGAGAGCGACGAATCAGCTGCGGATGAAGAGCCAGCGCAGCGAGCAGCCGGCATCGCCCTCGGCCGGCGGCAGGGGCACGAGAATCTGCTGCGTCCCGCGCCGGCCTTCGGTGACTGCGAAGAAGAGGCTCGGCGCGAGGCGGGGGGCGGACCCGGTCGCGCCGGCCGCGCCGGTCGCGCCGAAGCGCCAGCGTTCGCCGCCCGGCAGGTCGAGGACGATGCCGCCCTCTTCCTCGCGCGCGCTCACGCTCGGGTGGAGGTGGAAATGCAGTACCGCCCGGGCTCCCGGATGGGCCGAGCGCCCGGCGAACCGGATGGCGTCCTCCCCTTCCAGCTCGCTGCCGTCGGCCTTGAGGCGGAGCGTGCGGGTATGGATCGCGCCGAATTCGGCGAGATAGCCGTCATGGGAGGCGGTGAGCGTCAGGACGTCTTCGGCGGCCTCGCGCGTGTTGCGGGCCTCCCGGACCCCGCCGACGAGGACCGGACCGAGGCGCCGCACGAGATAGGCCGCGGCGCGGCTTTTCGGAACCGTCTCGTCGCGGTCGATCAGGGTGCCGGCGGATTCGCCGTCCAGCACGAGCGTCGAGTGGGACGCGGTGCGGCGCGCGCTGTCCTGGGCCGGGCCCGGATAAGGCGGGGCGCCGCAATTGACCACGATGCGGCTCGCCCCGCTCGACATCTCGAAGGCGAGGGGGCCGGCATGGGCGCCGGCCGAGAGGGCGAGCGGCGGCGTGCGGCCGATATCGGCGATCACGAGGGTTCCGCGGGCCTCGAGCCGCGCATAGCCGGGAGCCGAGCCGTCGGCCTGCGCCTCCCGCCCGCCCGAGAAGATGAGCGCGAGATCGCCGGGCCGGGTCGGCCCGGTGCCGTTGAAGAGCGCAAGCTCGCCGCTGCCGTGGCGCATCGAGGCGAGGATCGGCAGGGCGCGCTCGACGGCCTGCTCGATCCCGGCGGGGACCGCGAGGGCGCGGCTCTCGTAGAGCAGCCGGAGCGGCAGGAGGTCGAGCAGGAGCGCGGCGAGCGCGCTCGCATTGCGCGCGAGCGGCGCGTCCGCGGCCAGGACCTGTCGGGCGAGCTCGCTCTCCAGCACGCGGCTCGCGCGCGGGACCTGCGTCTCGATGCCGGTCGAGGACAATCCGGCATAGGCGACGCCGATGGCCGCCGCGAGGCGGTCGGAGGGCGCCGGCGAATCCGTCATGGCGCGGCGCAGGATGGCGGCGTCGCGGCCGAGCCGCCGCAGATAGCGGTGGTAGAAATCGTGGTCGGCCTCTTCGAGGAGGAGGGGCGAATGCGCCGTCATCGCCATGATGCGCCGCGCGACGACCGCCGGCCGCCGCGCGACCCCGCGCTCGAGGACGCGCCGCGGCGAGCGGAGCGCCGCGAGCGTCAGCCGCCGCGCGATGCTGCGACCCTCCTCGGGATCGGCCGCGCGCAGGTCGCGCAGCCAGCCGAAGCCGTACAGCTCCTCCGCCCAGGCCCAGTTCGGCGCCTCGACCTCGAAGGGCGAAAGGCCCGGCATGGCGGGAGGATGGCGGTCGGCGAAGACGTAGAGCCCCAATGCCATCTCGGCGGCGACGCCCGGATCGGCCGTGCGCAGATCCTGGGGCGCGAGGAGCAGCCGCGAGGGCATCCGGTTCCACCGGAAGGGCCATGCGAGCCGGCCGAGCCGGGACAGGCAGTCGCGCCCGGCCTCGCCGAGGGCCGCCCGGACGACGGGCCACCTGACGGATTGTGTCCTGGCCAGAAGCGCTCCTTTCGCGCGAGCCTGCGACTCGACATTCACTTCGTGCGGACGAGCCTTACCGCATGGAAGCCGTCAAGTCCGGGCCGCCAGCTCTCCTGCGCCGCTTCGGGCCCCTGCGCCCACAGGTCGGGCGCGCTGCGCAATTCGCCCGCCGGCGTCAGCATCTCCGGCCCGACGCCCTGCTCGCCGGTCGTGATGGGCAGGCGGGCGAAATCGCCCCGGCGCGCGAGGAAGGCGGCGGCCTGCTCCTCGCCCTCCTCGGGTTCGAGCGAGCAGACGCAATAGACGAGCCGCCCGCCCGGCCGCACGAGCCCGGCCGCGCGGTCGAGCAGCGCGGCCTGCCTGGCGGCGAGGATGCGGATATCCTCCTCGGATCGGGTCCAGCCGATATCGGGATGGCGGCGCAGGGTGCCGGTCGCGGTGCAGGGCGCGTCGAGCAGCACCGCGTCGAAGGGCGCGGCCTCGAAGGACAGCGCATCGGCGCAGACGATCTCCGCCGAGAGCCCGAGCCGCGCCAGATTGGCTGCGAGGCGCTCGAGGCGGCTCGCGGAGCGGTCGAGCGCCGTGACCTCGGCGCCGGCGGCGGCGAGCTGGGCGGTCTTGCCGCCCGGCGCGGCGCAGAGGTCGAGGATGCGCTCTCCGGGCTTTGCCTCCAGCAGCCGGGCCGGGATCGCCGCCGCCGCGTCCTGGACCCAGAAGGCGCCCTCGGCGAAGCCGGGAAGCTCCGTCACGGGACGGCGGTCGAGGATGCGCAGGCTGCCGGTCGGGAGCAGGATGCCGCCGAGGCGCGCGGTCCATGTCTCGGGCTCGGTGCGGCAGGTGAGGTCGAGGGCCGCCCCCGCGAGCTGGGCCGCCGCGATCGCCTCGGTGCGGGCTTCGCCCCAGTTCCGCCGCCACCGCGCCGCGAGCCAGCCGGGCAGCTCGGCGCTCGCCTCGCAGGCGAGGCCGATCTCCTCCCGCTCGCGCGCGATGCGCCGCAGGACGGCATTGACCATCCCGGACAGGTGCCGCGTCCGGTCGCTCTCCCGCGCGAGCCGGACGGCAAGATCGACCGCGGCATGGTCGGGCGTGTCGAGGAACAGGATCTGGGCGGCGCCGGTCGCGAGGATCGCCGTCACCAGGGAATCGCGGGGCATGCCCTTGGCGAGGCGCTCGCCGAGCGCGCGACCGATCGTGCCGAAATGCCGGAAGGCCGTCACCGCGATGGCGCGGGCAAGCGGCTGCTCGCCCTCCCGCGCGAGCGCCTCGTCGAGGGTCGCCTCGCGGTCCAAAGCCGCGGCGAAGGCCAAGGCCGCGGCGCGGCGCTCGGCGAGTCCCGGCGCGTCGCGGCCCCCTCGGCGGGGAGGGCGGCCCTGGCGAACCCGCATTCTCAGCCTCCCCAGGGCCCGCGCCCGCCCGGCCGCCCGCCCCAGGGAGAGGCGGGCGCGCCGGAGGCGAAGCCGCCGCCGCTCGGGGGAGCGCCCGTCACGCCCATTTCCTGCGCGAGCTGGTGCAGGGCGGCGACGCGGTTCTGGGTCGCGGGATGGGTCGAGAACATGTTGTCGATGCGCCCGCCCGCGAGCGGGTTGACAATGAAGAGCGGGGCGGTGGCCGGATGCTGCTCGGCCTGGGGGTTCGGGATGCCGCGCGCTCCCGCCTCGAGCTTCAGGAGGGCGGAGGCCAGCGCGTCGGGCCGGCCCGAGATCAGCCCGCCGTCGCGGTCGGCGACGTATTCGCGCGCCCGGCTGATGGCGAACTGGATGATCGCGGCGGCCATCGGCGCGAGGAGCATGGTGAGGATCCTCATGGCCGGGTGCGGGCGGCCGTCGCCGCGCCCCCCGAAGAGGAAACCGAATTGCGCCAGCGTCGAGATCGCCCCTGCGACGGTCGCGCTGACGGTCATCAGCAGCGTGTCGCGGTTCTTGATATGGGCCAGCTCGTGCGCCATCACGCCCGCGATCTCGTCGCGGTTCAGGATCCGCAGGAGGCCGGTCGAGATCGCGACGGCCGAATTCTGCGGATTGCGCCCCGTCGCGAAGGCGTTGGGCTGGTCCTCGTGCAGGATGTAGACCCGAGGCATGGGCAGGCCCGCCTTCTGCGCGAGTTCGCCGACGAGCTGATACAGCTCCGGCGCGCTGGCGGGATCGGCTTCCTGCGCCTTATGGGCGGCGAGCGCCATGCGGTCGGAATTCCACCAGGCGAAGAGATTCGTGCCGGCGGCGATCACGAGCGCGATCCACATGCCGTTGCCGCCGCCGAGGCCGTAGCCCACCACGCCGAACAGGGCGGTCAGCGCCGCGAGCAGCATGCCTGTCTTGACGACGTTCATCGATCCCTCCACCTCCTCGGCATGTCCGATGCCGACCCCTATCACGCGGGCGATCCCGCTTCTCCTGAAAAGGAAGCCACGCCGCAGGAGCGCCGCGCCGCAGCGGCGAAGCGCGCTTTGGCCGAGGCAGCCGAGCGCCGCGCGGCGATCGACGCCCATGCCCGCGCCGCCGCGCCGGTTCCCGAACAGGCCGGCCGCGGCGGGCTCGAGCCCGTCCGCTACGACGACTGGGAGATCGAGGGCCGGGCCGTCGACTTCTGAGAGACGTCTCGCTCAGCCTTCCCGCGGCGGCAGGCAGGCATGGGCGAGGTCGAGGAAGGCGCGGGCGCGGTGGGAGAGGGGAGAGGGGCGGGCCGATCGCCAGTCGATCCCGTGCTTCTCCTCGGAGGACATCTCGCCGAAGGTCCGCTCGAAGCCTTCGGGCAGGAAGATCGGATCGTAGCCGAAGCCGCGCTCGCCACGCGGCGGGACGAGGCGGCCGAAGACGCGGCCCTCGAACAATTCCTCGTGGCCGTCCGGCCAGGCCACCACCAGGGCGGAGACGAAATGGGCGCGGCGGCGATCCTCGCCGATGCCGCGCAATTCCAGCTCCCGCGCGACGCGCGCCATGGCGGCGGCGAAATCGGCCGGCTTGCCCGCCCAGCGGGCGGAGAAGATCCCCGGCGCCCCGTCTAAAGCCTCGACGGCGAGGCCTGAATCGTCGGCGAGGGCGGGGAGCCCGCTGGCGCGGGCGGCGGCCCGCGCCTTGATCGCCGCGTTCTCGGCATAGGTGGTGCCGGTCTCGTCGGGCTCGGAGAGGTCCAGTTCCCCGGCGGAGACGGCCTCGATGCCGAAGGGCGCGAGCAATTCGCGCATCTCCGCGAGCTTGCCGGCATTGTGGGTCGCGATCACCGCGCGGCCCGAGAGGCGTCGGGCGCTCACCCGGCCACCACCGCCTTCTGCCGGGCGACGAGATCGGCGATGCCGGCCCGCGCGAGGCTCATCATGGAGAGCAGCTCGGCCTCGGAAAACGGCTTGCCCTCGGCCGTTCCCTGGACCTCGACGATGCCGCCGGAACCGGTCATGACGAAATTGGCGTCCGTCTCGGCGGCCGAATCCTCGGCATAGTCGAGATCGAGCACCGGCACGCCCTGGTGGATGCCGCAGGACACCGCCGCTACATGGTCGCGCAGCGGATCGACCGAGATGATCGAACGGGCGCGCATCCAGGCGAGGCAGTCGCGCAGCGCGACCCAGGCTCCGGTGATCGAGGCCGTGCGGGTGCCGCCGTCGGCCTGGAGCACGTCGCAATCGATCGTGATCTGACGCTCGCCGAGGGCCGGCAGGTTCGTGACCGCCCGGAGCGAGCGGCCGATGAGGCGCTGGATCTCCTGCGTGCGGCCCGAGGGCTTGCCCGAGGTGACTTCGCGCCGCGTGCGCTCGTGGGTCGCGCGCGGCAGCATGGCATATTCGGCCGTGACCCAGCCGCGGCCCGAGCCGCGCAGCCAGGGCGGCCCCCTCTCCTCGAGAGAGGCGGTGCAGAGCACTTTCGTATTGCCGAAGGAGACGAGGCAGGAGCCCTCGGCATAGCGGGCGACGGCGCGTTCAAGGGTGACCGGACGCAACTCGTCCGGCCGGCGCTGGGAAGGCCGTGCCATGATATCTCCGTGGGTGACCGGGCGCGCTGTGTAAGGAGCGCGAGCCCGCCGGGCAAGCCGCGGGCCGCCGCAGGTGCTGGAAAAGTGGGCCGTCCCGGCGCTCCCTCGGGCGCCGGCCGTGGCCGGCGCCGCGCGTTCCTCGCCGCTCAGCGGACGATGCGCACAACTTCCCGCGTGTCGGGATGGAGGAAGACCACGCGGTCCTGCGGCGAGACGAAGAAGTCGTAGCGCGCGTCGCGCACCATGCCGCGGGTGGAGATGTTCACCGCCGGCATGGTGTCGACATAGCCGGGAACGGTCGAGCCGCGCCGCAGCACGATCGGATGGCGGTAATCGGCGTTCGGCGGGTTCACGTAGCGGGGGCCGGTCTGCTTCAGCACGGTCGGAGGCACGACCGCCCAGCCGTAACTCGTATAGCCCACCGCCGCCCGGCGGGCGGGTGCCGGATCGTAGACGCCGGCCGGCGGACGGCCGAGGGCGCTTCCGACGATCGCGAAGGGGGCTTCGATCACGGTGGCGACAGGGCGCACCACGATATCCAGCGGCTGCTGGGCCAGGGCCGCCGTCGAGATGCCCGCTCCGAGAAGCAGGGCCGAGACGGCCAGGACGGGTTTCGGAACATACCGCATGAGAGTTCTCCCGGACCTTGAAGCGTCGATGCATACGCAACCGGACTCTCCTCCCGCGCATGGCGGGACGCTCCTCATCGACGCGAACTCAACGGCGGCTTCCCCGCTTCGTTGCCGGATGCGTCAAATCGACCAGGGCCCGCCGGGAGAGAGAGACACAAGCCCGCGGAGCGGGCCGGCCGCATCCGGCCGGCGCCACGGTGCAAGACCCGCCGGATCGGTCCGGCGGGCATGTCCGGGAAAGTGTCTCAGTCCTTTTTGTCCAGCGGCCGTCCGAGAAGCCGGGCGAATTCCGCCTCGATATCCTCGATCGAGAACGGGTCCGCGCTTGCAGGTGCCGCCTTTTCCTCCGGCTTGGGTGCAGGTGGAGGAGGCGGGACCGGCGCCGGCGCGGGTTTCGGCGGCGGGGGCGGCGCAGCCGGGGGCGGCGGGGGGGCGGGGGGGGGCGGGGGGGGGGGGGGGTGGGGGGGGGGGGGGGGGGGGGGGGGG
>NZ_DAOLAJ010000129.1:0-8305 GCF_035325185.1 Enterovirga sp.
CCTGACCGTCTCCCGGCTCACCGTCGCCGCCAGCCTCATCGGAGACCTCGCCAAGGAGTGATCATGTGGCGGAGCCGATCCATTAAGGCGTAAATTTTGGTCGTGCGGCCTCAGCGTGAGCGACCGATTGGCTGCAGGTGCGCGCTGGGTGATCCAGGGCGCGGCGTTGTCGCAACGCGGGAAGACGATGTAGGGCGAGGTGCCGGTGAGCGGGATCATATGGGCGAGATTGAGCGTCGAGAGGGGCGGCTGGCGGACATTGGCATAGTCGTCAAGCGTGAACACCGCGACGGCGGGCTTGCGGATCGCGAAGGCAGGGGGCGACGACGGGCGGAAGCAAGCCCTCGAAGCGTTCGCCGGTCTTAGGCAACTCGGCCGAGACGCGCGGTGCGCGGGCATGGACCTCCGCGCCGACATGGTGGGCGACCAGGCGGACGATGCGTTCGCCGTCGGCGGCCGACATCGTCTCGCCCGTATCCGCCAGCCCCTCCGAGAGTCGATCGATCCAGATGCGGCCGTCCGGGTTCAGGATCACCTCGACCACGGCGGGGTCTTCGAGATGGCGCGCGATCGCCGGACCGAGGGCGGTTCGCAGCATGCGCGCACCGCGCGCGCATGCCTCCCGCCTGAGATGAGCGGCTGTCATATCGCCCCCGTTTTCGACAGGGACGCGACAGGCGGCTCCCAGGTTGGGAGCGACTAAAAGAACCTCGGATCAGGCCGGTTCAACAAAATTCGGCCGTAGTAGTAGCGTGGCGTGCAAATACAGGCGAACGGCGGAGCATCGATCAGGGAGTTGGTCCCGACAATACCTCCGAGATTCGAATCTCTGATCCTGGAAGGTGGGAAAATGGATCGGTTCCAGCCGTGGGACATGTGCATCCGGAGTTCCGCGAACCGCGGTGGCGTGCACCATTCCGGGGCCGCCCTGTGGTTTCGCCTGCTGGCCGTGGCTCTGGTCCTGCTGCCTGTTCCGGCTCTGGCGGGGATCGAGGAGAAGATAGCGGCCCTCGCGCCCTCCGCTTCGGTTCTCGTGGTGGATTCCGGCGGCCGTGAGTTGGTGGTCCGGAATGCGGATGAGCCCTTCGTTCCGGCCTCCGTCACCAAGATCGTGACGGCCTGGCTGGCCATGGAGGTGCTGGGCGGCGACTACCGCTTCGAGACCCGCTTCTATCTCGACGACAAGCGGGTGCTCTACGTGCGCGGCGGAGGCGATCCCTTCCTGGTGTCGGAAGAGCTGGCGATCCTCGCGACCAGGCTGGTCGCAGCCATCGGCAAGGAGCCGATCACAGGCATCGTGCTCGACGCGAGCTACTATCCGTCCGACCTCGCCATCCCGGGCATCGAGGAGAACCGCGCGGCCTACAATGCGCTGAACTCCGCCCTGGCGGTGAACTTCAACACCGTCTATGCGGCGCGCCGCGGCGAGACGGTGCGTTCCGCCGAGAAGCAGACCCCGATCACCCCGCTCGCGATCGCCGAGTTCCGAGGGCGGGGCCCGAAGGGAAGCGGACGCATCAGCCTGAGCCAGCAGCCTGAGATCAGCCTGCGATATGCGGGCGAGTTGATCGCCGCCTTCATGGAGCGGGCCGGCGGCAGCGTCAGGGGTGAGGTCTCGATCGGAGCCGTGCCGGAGGGGCTGGAGCCGGTCTATGTCCACCGGCAGTCGCGTGCCCTGTCCGAGATCCTCGTCGAGCTGCTCCGCCACTCGAACAACTACATTGCCAACCAGGTCTTCCTGGAGATCGGCGCACGGCGCCTGGGCGGGCCGGTGAGCATCGAGAAGTCGCTTCGCGTGGCGAGAGCGCTGCTCGCCTCACACGATCTCGCGACGAGCATTCATCTGGAGGAGGGCTCCGGCATCAGCCGCGACAACCGCTTCACGCCCCGCGGCCTCGCCAAGGTGCTCGAGCTTTTCGCAGCCCATGCCGACCTGCTTCGCGGCCATGACGGGGGGGCGAACAAGACCGGCACGATGGAGGGCATCCGCACGCTCGCCGGTTATGCCGACACGTCCAGCCACGGACGGGTCCGGTTCGTGATCTCCCTCGCAAGCGACGATGGCGAGATGCGCTTCCGGCTGCTTCGCTTGATCGAATCTGAATTATAGCGGGGCGAAGGCGCCGGCCGCATCGCCCACCCAGCGCTCGAAGGAGACAGGTTCCGCCAGCCGACGCCAGTTGGGCCTGTTACGGCGCATAGCGCGTGAAGACGTAGTCATGGCTCTGCACCCGCGCCTGATGGCAGGCGAAGCAGGTCTGGTGCTGCGCCGCGTCGACCGGCTTGCCGTCGATGAAGCGGCCGAAGCCCCAGCCGCCGGTGGCGGCATATTTCTTCGAATCCTTGACCATGACCTGGATCGTGGTGGCCGCTCCGGGAACGGTGGCGGGCTCGAACTCGGCGGATGGCATCTGTTTCCACGCAAGCTTCACCAAGACCGTTCCGTCCGGGAACGGCAGGGTGCCGGCGCGATAAGTGTCGATCGCCGCCTTGTTGCCAACCACCGCGCGGAGCTCGTCGAGCGGCTCCGCCTCGAGCGCTGGCGCGATCAGTTCCCAGTGTCGGTATCCTTCGGGAACCGTGACGCCGTAGATCGGCGATGCGGCGTCGGACCCTGAAGCGCTTTCGACCGCGGATACCGCGACAAGGAGCGATGTCAGCGCCGCCCCCGCGCATGCCAGGAGATAGATAGGCTTCATGAGACGGCCCACCCGTTGATTGTCAAAGCCCGCCGACGTCGATGACCGCCTGGGCAAAGGCTTCAGGGGCCTCCTGCGGCAGGTTGTGGCCGATGCCGCCAGTGATCAGTCGGTGCTCGTATTTGCCGGAGAACTTCCTGGCGTAGGCTGCTGGATCGGGATGGGGGGCGCCGTTCGCATCGCCTTCCATGGTGATCGTCGGCACCCTGATCGCTGGGAGCGCGGCCAGCTTCTGTTCCAGGGCGTCATATTTCGGCTCGCCCTGCGCCAGACCGAGCCGCCAGCGATAATTGTGGATCGAGACGGCGACGTGGTCGGGATTGTCGAAGGCCTGAGCGGAGCGATCGAAAGTGGCGTCGTCGAAGGCCCATTTCGGCGAGGCGAGCTCCCAGATCAGGCGGGCGAAATCGCGCGTGTATTTCGTGTATCCGGCATTGCAGTTCCGCCTTAGGCGGCAGAGGCGCCTCGCTGAGCTTCTGGCTGCCGATGAGATAGCCGCTGACCGAGACCATTGCCTTGCAGCGCTCGGGCCAGAGCGCGGCGACGATGTTGGCCGTTCGCGCCCCCCAATCGTAGCCGGCGATCGTCGCCTTCTCGATCTTCAGGGCATCCATAAAGGCGATGATGTCGGCCGCGAGCGCGCCTTGCTGACCGTTGCGGGGCGTCTCGTTCGACAGGAAGCGCGTCGTCCCGTAGCCCCGCAGATAGGGAACGAGGACATGGCATCCGGCGGATGCCAGCAGGGGCGCGACGTCCACATAGCTGTGGATGTCGTAGGACCAGCCGTGCAGGAGGATGACGACAGGTCCGTCGGCAGGGCCGTCTTCGGCATATCCAACGTTCAGGACACCGGCCTCGATCTGCTTCAGCGCGCGGAACGATGTGTGCGTCCCCGGCCTCACCGCCGGGGGCTTCGACGATGTCTTGTCGCTTTGCGCGTTCCGGCTCAGCCACATTGGCGCATGCTCTGATGGGGATCTCGCTGCATCTGAGCGGAGAGCTTGGCCGTGCACGGGCCGCGCTCGAAGCGGCGTTACGATGCGGGCCGCATTTCCCTGGAGCGACGACAAACTATCTCGGCTTCGAGGGCAGGACGCTGGCCGGCGCGATCCTGGCCCGAACGCTTTGGCTCCAGGGCCATTCGGACCGGGCCCTGGAGCGCGCTTTGCTGACCGTCGAGGAGGCAGAGGCCGCCGATCATCCCTTGACGCTTTCCATCGCCCTGGTCTGGGCTGTGTCGGTGTTCTTGTGGGCCGGGGACCTTATGCGCGCCGAGGAGCATATCGATCGCCTGTTCTCGCGCGCCGGGCACCATTCTTTCGGCCCCTATCTCGCTGTCGGGCGAGGCTTCCAGGGAGAGATCGCCATTCGGCGAGGCGATGCGGGGAGCGGGATCGAGAGCCTGCAGAACTGCCTCGCGGAACTCCATGGGGCGCCATACGAATTGCTCACCACGCCGCTCACCATCGCGCTCGTTCAGGGCCTCGCCGCGACAGGGCGGCTTGCCGAAGCCCTTGCGTGGATCGAAGAATCGATCACCTCGGTCGAGGCGAATGGCGATCTCTGCTACATGCCCGAATTGCTGCGCTTGAAGGGCGTGATCGCTCTCGCAGCGCCGCAGCCGGATGCCGATCAGGCGGAAACATGTCTCGAGCGGTCCCTCGAACTGAGCCGGCGTCAAGGCGCGAGGGCATGGGAATTGCGCACCGCCATCGACCTGGCCGCTCTCCTGGCGACACGCGGCGAGCGCGAACGGGCGCGACAACTCCTCGATCCGCTCGTCGCGCAATGCGCGGAAGGCCTGGAAGCAGCCGACCTCGAGCTTGCCGCGAACCTGCTGCAGGAGCTGCGTTAGCGCCAACGCATGTGCCCGTGCTGGCCACACGCCGAAGCAGACATCGGCTCGCTGCCATAGAACGGAGGTTATGCCTGCAGCAAGGCGGGCTTGGTTCTCGGAAGCGCTTACCGACATGTTCCGATGGATCCGCCTATGGTCGGGTGGATCCACGCGTCATCGCAGCCGCGTCGCCAGGAAATCCACGAAGACGCGGATGCGTGCCGGGATGGTCGCGCCGCCCACGAAGACGGCGTGGATCGCCTCGACATCCCCGGGATTGAACTCCTCCAGGATCGGTACGAGGCGCCCCTCCGCGATCTCCTGCGCGACGCTGAAGGCGCCGACCCGGGCGATGCCGACCCCGATCGCCGCGAGCTGCCCCAGGGTCTCGCCGTTATTGCCCTCGATGCTGCCCTTCACGGACATGGCGAAGTCGCGGCCCGACCAGCAGAAGGGCCAGACCGGCTCCGCCCGGCGGAAGTTGAAGTTCAGGCAATTGTACTGGTGAAGATCTTCCGGAACCTGCGGCGTGCCGTGGCGGGCCAGGTAATCGGGCGAGGCGACGATCACGCGTCTCGATTCGCCGAGCTTGCGCGCCGTCAGCGTGCTGTCCGACAGCGGCCCGAACCGGACCGCGACGTCGGCCTGGCCGCCGGCGATATCGACCAGCGTGTCGGTCAAAGGAGCATGAGCGCCAGAGGACATTTGGCGCTTGCCCGATTCCAGACCTTCCGAAGCAGCTTGGTGACGGCGCCGGGGATGGCAAGCAGCCGCGAAGATCACTACGGCCCTTCGCCCGCCGGCCGTCAGCTGACTGGTGAATCGGAGCCATTTGATCAGGTGCCGCCGTTCGCGTGCTGCTTGAAGAAACGGATCATCTCCCGGCTCGCGTCCGGGCCGCGAGGATCGGTGTGCGACCCGGCCGCGCTCCCGCCAGCCCAGGCGTGCCCTGCGCCTTCGACTGAAACGTGGACGAGCCACTCTCGTCCGGATGGGTCCGCATAGGCCGTTCGCGTGAAGGCGATCCCGGCCGGCGACGTCGCTCGCGTGGTGGCGGCCCGGAGGTCGCCACCGAGCTGCTGGGCGATGACCTGCTCGCCGTTGACGGCGTGAACCGTCTTGTCCCGGTCGCCGTGGAACACGATGGTCGGCACAATCGTCTCGCCGCTGCGGGTCCGGACGATTCCGCCGCCCTTCATGGCCGCGAGCGCCGAGGGCAGGTCGCTCGCCGATCCACAGGCGAGCCCGGAATGCACGCCGACCGCGGCATAGAGGTCGGGATATTCCTGTCCCATCACCGCCGCCGCCGCGCCCCCGGCCGAGAGGCCGGCGACGTAGACGCGCGCCGCATCGACCGAAAGCTCGGCCATGACGGCCCGGGTGATGCCTGCGACGAGGGACGGCTCGCCGCGGCCGCGCTGCTGATCCCCGACGCTGAACCACTTCCAGCAGCGCTGCGGATGAGCCGTGGCGGGCTGGCCCGGATAGGCGACCAGGAAGCCCTGTTCCTCAGCGAGCTCGTTCATGCGCGTGCCGGCCGCGAAGTCGTCCGGCGATTGCGTGCAGCCGTGCAGCATGACGACCAGCGGAACGCTCCGTCCACCGTAGCCGCTCGGCACGTAGAGCTTGTAGGGCCGCGTCCCGGCCTCGTTGGTGAAGCTCCGCTCCTCGAAACGAGCGCCGGCGGGCACCGGAACGGGCCGCGTCCTTCTCTCGAGGCCGGGCAATCCATCGAGTCCGGGCAGATCATTGAGGTTCGGAGCAGGGGCATCCGCGCTGACGCGGTCCAGGATGGATTGCACGAAGTCTGCCATGCCACCACCCGAGGCTGCGCCCTGCACGGTCGCCTCGGAAGGGATGAACGAAGGTGGCGTCCAGCTTCCGCCGGGATGGGCCGGCGCGACCATGTCGATGACGTCGTGATCCGGCGGGTTGTGGGCGCGACCGCGAGGTTCCGCATCGGACGTCCGTCCGGCCGACGCACCTCCTTGAATCAGGGCGACCGCCTCGGCGAGCCGACCATTCCTGGTGAGGCGCAGCACTTCGCTCATGTCGACGTTCAACGGGTTCATCCTGGTGTCCTTCGGCAAGCTCGGCCCCATGTCGGTTCGACATGGTTGTCTGATGGAGGGAGCGTCAGCTCATCCGGTCGCGAAGCGCGGCTTTCACATCCGCGCTGGCCTGGAAGCTGCCGAGCACCTGGACCGACGCGATCGTCGCGCGCGCCAGCTCCGGCGTGACGTCGGCCGCGATGCTGACGAGGCCGAGCACCTGGATCTCGAGCGCCTCGCCGGCCGCCTGCAGCTCTTCGAGTTCCCGCCGCGTGATGTGTCGTAAGCCGAGATCGAGGCTCTTGCGGGCTACCGACTTCCTCACCTCGCCGTCGTGCCGGGAGAGCTGATTGCGGATCGCGGTCCGAATGAAATCCGTCCGGTTCGAATAGAAGCCCTCGGCGACGAGGAGGTCGATCTGGCCGAGATCGACGAAGCCGAGATTGATCGTGATCTTCTCGCTATCGACCGACCGCCCCCGTCCCCAAGCGTCAATTGCCACGCCATCCTCCGACCATCCACATGGATGGTATATGCGGTGTCCATTGAGTTTTGCAAGGGATGGCGTCAACACGATCGGCAATGACCCGCCGAGCGAGGCGCCCGTCGCGCTCGACGAGCCCCACCTTCGGCATGAGCGCCGCGAGGCTCTGGATTCCCGCGCGGGCGCGGCCGGCCGCGACGCTTTCCAGCATCTCCCCGACGAGGAACAGGAAGACCACGGCCGCATCGATGCCAGCGCCCAGCAGATCGCGAGCGCTGCGGCGCATCCAGCGGTCACCTACGCGGTCGCGCCGCCCGAGCGCAGGCATGTCGAGGACGGCTATCGTTCCCTCCCATTCCCGTTCCCCGAGATCGAGGCACCGTCGCTCGACATCACGGTTGTCTGGAAGCTGCCCGATCTCTTCGGGTACGTGGACACTTGGTCTGCCGTGCGCGCCGCGGAGAAGGCTGTGGGGCGCGCCGAGATCGACGCCTTCCATGCCGAACTCTCCGAGGCCTGGGGCGATCCGGATGCGATCAAGCGGGTGAGTTGGCCGCTCTCGTTGCGCATCGGTCGCGTCTCCTGAGGGATCGATCGAGTTCGCCGGACATCGGAGGAACCATGGGCCCTGACGCCCTGCAGGCCGGCCTGAGCATCCCTTTGGCGTAGGGTTCCGCGCTCCACTTGACCCACGTGGCGTTGTGGGTACGGTTTGCGGGTGGTCGCTCCTCGCGCGCCATGCCCCGTGGGGGCTGGCCAACTGCCGTGCTCGGCAGGGCGTGGGCGGGAGCCGGCCGCCTTCCTCACCAGAACCGGTATGTCCGTGCCCGGGCGGCGTCAGCCGAACGGGCCGGCGGAGTCGCATGGACGCCATCGAGACCTCGGAGACCTGGGACGCGGGCCCTATGGGCTGCGGCGAGCTGGTCATGGTGCTGCGGCTCAAGCTGCGCGCCATGCCGGGCCGGGTCGTCCGGGTGATCGCGCGCGATCCTGGGGCGCCCGAGGACATCCCGGCCTGGTGCCGCATGACACGCAACGAACTCCTCCGCCACGAGCCGGACAGCCACAGCTTCTGGATCCGCTCGCGGACGGACTGGACCTGAAGGAGCCTCCCCATGCCCGGACAATTCGTCGTCTCGATCAGCTGCGCCAGGAACGACACCGACAAGGCCACCGTCGGCTTCGTCGTCGCCAATGCGGCCGTCGCCTCGGACAAGGAGACGGTGGTCTTCCT
>NZ_DAOLAJ010000130.1:0-8242 GCF_035325185.1 Enterovirga sp.
CGGCGCTCGATCTCGCGCGCGGCGTCGAGGGCTGGCGCCTCGATGCGTGGAGCGATCTGCAACCGCTCCTTCATCTGCGCGCGCCGCGCGTCGCCGCGGCCCTCTCGGCCGGCGCCATGCTGGCCGTCGCGGGCGCCCTGATGCAGCGCTTCACCGGCAACGCCATGGCGAGCCCCGAGATTCTCGGCATCTCGTCGGGAGCCTCCCTGGCCGCCCTCCTGCTGCTGCTGATCATGCCCGCGCCGAAGGGCGGCACGCTCCTCGGCGCGGCAAGCGCGGGCGCCTTCGCCACCCTGCTCGCCATGCTCGCCCTCGGCCGTCGCAACGCCTTCTCGCCGCAGCACATGCTCCTCACAGGCATCGCGCTCGGCACCTGCCTCGGCGGCGTCACCTCCTTCCTGATGGCGAGCGGCGATCCGCGGCTCGGCGCAGCCATGTCCTGGCTCTCCGGCTCGACCTACCGCGTCGACGCAGCGCAGGCGACCTGGGCGGGGGCGATCCTGCTCGGCGCGCTCCTGCTGGTGCCGCTCCTTTCGCGCTGGCTCACGATCCTGCCGCTCGGGGAGGCCCCGGCGCGGGCCCTCGGCGTGAACCTTCCGGCGAGCCGCCTCGCCCTCCTGGTGATGGCGGCGATCCTCACGGGCGCCGCCACGCTGATCGTCGGCCCGCTGAGCTTCGTCGGGCTGATGGCGCCGCACATGGCGCGGATGCTCGGCCTGCACCGGCCCATGGAGCAGCTTTTCGGTGCTGCGATCCTCGGTGCCCTCATCATGGTGATCGCCGATTGGCTCGGGCGCAACCTGTTGTACCCCTCGCAGGTCCCGGCTGGCTTGCTCGCGACCTTCATCGGCGGCCCGTATTTTTTCGTGCTCATGCGAAGGTCGGCCGCATGAGCACGAACCGAATCGGGGCAGGCACTCTCCTGCGCGAGGTCGTCCGGCTGCTGCGGCCGTTCTGGCCGCTCGTCGCCTTTGCGACAGCCGTCGGAATCCTCGGCGGCCTCGCGACGGCCTGGTTGCTCGCCACGATCAATGCCGGGCTGCACGAGGGCGAGGCGACATGGTCGCTGCTCGCCCGTTTCGCGGGGCTGTGCGTGCTGAGCGTCGGCGGGACGGCGATCGCCGGCATCGGCAACAGCATCGTCGGCCAGAGGATCATCGCGAGCCTGCGCAAGGACATCTCGGCCCGCATCCTGCGTGCGCCGATCGCCACGCTCGAGACGCATCGCTCCTGGCGGCTGATGTCGGTGCTGACCGGCGATGTCGACACCGTCTCGGCTTTCACCTTCAGCTTCTCGGGCTACGCCATCGCGCTCGCCGTCACCGTCGGCAGCTTCGTCTATCTGCTCACGCTGTCGCCGGCCGTCTTCCTCGTGGCGCTCGTCTCGCTCGCGGCCGGGATCGTGATCAACACGATCTCGCGGCGCGGCTGGATCCGCGACTATGAAGGCGTGCGGGAGGCGCAGGACAGCCTGCACAAGCAGTACCGGGCGATCACGGACGGCGCGAAGGAGCTGAAGATCAGCCGGCCCCGCCGCAGCCGCGTGCACGGGCTCCTGCTCTCGGGCGCGGCCGACCGCATCGCCGCCCTCAAGAGCCGCGCCATGCGCCTGTTCTGGCTCGCCGATGCGGGCGGGACGGCGGTGTTCTTCGTGGCGATCGGCCTCCTGCTGGCCGGACGCTCGCGCCTTGGGATCGACGCCAGCGTGATCAGCGGCGCCGTCATCGTGCTGCTCTACGTGAAGGGGCCGGTCGAGCAGATCGCCACCGCGCTGCCGCTCTTCGATCAGGCCCGCATCTCCTTCGCGCGGATCGCCGCGCTGTCGGCCGAGCTGGGCCAGCACGAGCCGAACATTCCAATCGCGGCGGCGGAGCGGGCCCCGCCGCCGATCCGGTCGATCGAGCTGCGCGGCGTCTCCTATGCCTTTCCGAGGACGGATGGCATCGCGCCCTTCGCTCTCGGCCCGGTCGACCTCACGATCCATGGTGGAGAACTGTTGTTCATCGTCGGCGAGAACGGCTGCGGGAAGACCACGCTGATCAAGCTGCTGCTCGGCCTCTACGTGCCGCAGCAGGGCTCCCTTCTCCTCGACGGCGAGCCGGTTGGGCCGGAGCGGCGCGACGATTATCGCCAGCTCTTCACGACGATCTTCTCGGACTATTACCTCTTCGACGATCTCGCCTATGGCGCGCTGCCGGACGAGGCGCAGCCGCATCTGGAGCGGCTCGGCATCGCGCACAGGGTCCGGCTTGAAGGCGAGCGCTTCACGACCACGGACCTCTCGACGGGCCAGCGCAAGCGCCTTGCTCTCGTCCAGGCCTATCTCGAGCACCGCCCGGTCATCGTCACCGACGAATGGGCGGCCGACCAGGACCCCGAGTTCCGCCGCGTCTTCTACGAGGAGCTGCTCCCCGAGTTGAAGGCGCAGGGCAAGACCCTCGTCGCCATCAGCCATGACGACCGCTACTTCCATGTCGCCGACCGCGTCATCCGCATGGCGAGCGGCAGGATCGTCGAGGACCGCCCGACCCGCCGGCCAACCCTCGTCTCCGGCGGCCGGCCCTGATGCGCGCGACGGCACCGGGACGCCCGGTCTGGCGGCGGCCGGCCTGGATCGCGGCTGCGGTGCTGTGCGTGGGCGCTTGCGTCTTCTTCGTCCGCCGGGAC
This sequence comes from Enterovirga sp., assembly GCF_035325185.1. Lineage (GTDB taxonomy): Bacteria > Pseudomonadota > Alphaproteobacteria > Rhizobiales > Beijerinckiaceae > Enterovirga. The sequence goes on from NZ_DAOLAJ010000130.1 coordinate 2,668, forward strand.
GAGGGTGCCCGCTCGGACACCGTGCTGGCCGCTGTCGTGACGCGCGGCGATCTGGAGGTGACGGTGACGGCGACGGGGAAGATCCAGCCGCGCGCCTATGTCGATGTCGGGGCGCAGGCCTCGGGCCAGTTGCAGCGCATCCTCGTGCGGATCGGCGATTCCGTGCGGCAGGGCCAGTTGCTGGCCGAGATCGATCCGCAGGTCCAGGCCGCGAAGGTCGATGCCGACGAGGCCCAGCTCGCACAATACAACGCCAATCTCGTCGAGCAGCAGGCCAATGTCGCCTATGCCGAGGCGACGCTCGGACGCTACGCGAGGCTCGTCGCGAGTGATGCGGCGTCGAAACAGACCTACGACGGGAGCAACCGCGACGCGAGGACGGCAGCCGCGAAGGCCGACGCCATCCGTGCCCAGATCAGGCAGATGGAATCGACCCTGAAGGCCGACCGGGTCGCCCTCGGCTACACCCGGATCTACGCGCCGATGGCGGGGACGGTGGTGTCGGTCGAGGCGCGCGAGGGCCAGACCCTCAACGCGGCCTATTCGACGCCGCAGATCATGCGCATCTCCGACCTCGCCGCCATGACGGTCTGGACGCAGGTCTCGGAAGCCGACGTGACGCGGCTGAAGGTGGGCATGCCGGTTTATTTCACGACGCTGGGCCACGGCGAGCGCCGCTGGAGCGCGACCCTGCGCCAGATCCTGCCCGCGCCGCAGAAGCCGGAGCGGCCCCCCGGCCAAAGCGACACGGGCGCGGCCGCGTCGTCCCCGGCCGGCAACGTCGTGCTGTATACGGCCTTGCTCGACGTCGACAACACGAGCGGTGACCTGCGCCCCGAGATGACGGCACAGGTCTATTTCGTCACGGCTTCGGCGAAGGGCGCCCTGATCGCGCCGGTCGCGGCCCTTCGCGCCAGCGACGACAAGAGCGCCATCGTCACGGTGGTCGACGGCGCGGGAGAGAGCGGGCGCCGGGTCACGGTCGGGCTGCGGACGCGGTTCCAGGCGGAGATCGTCTCGGGGTTGAAGGAGGGCGAGCGCGTCGTCACCGGCCGCAAGCCGGGGGCGAACGGCCCTTCGCTCGTGGGGTTCCGCCTGTGAGCCGCCCGCATCCTCGGCGCGACGATGCCCCGCTCATCGAGCTAGCCGACCTGCGCAAGACCTATGTCACCGGCGAGACCCTCGCCGTCGAGGTGCTGCGCGGCCTCTCGCTGTCGATTCGGGCCGGCGAGTTCGTCGCTGTCATGGGCCAATCGGGCTCCGGCAAGTCGACCCTGATGAACATCCTGGGCCTGCTCGACACGCCGACAGGCGGCACCTATCGCTTCGCCGGCCGGGACGTCGCGGCGCTCTCTCGCGACGACCTCGCGCGGCTGCGGCGCGAGGCCTTCGGCTTCGTCTTCCAGCAATACAACCTGATTCCGACCGTCACGGCGACGGAGAACGTGGAGATCCCGGCGACCTATGCCGGCATGCCGCCCGCGGAGCGGCGCGCGCGGGCCCTCGCTCTTCTCGATCGCCTCGGCCTGTCGCATCGCGGCGACCATCGCCCGGGCCAGCTCTCGGGCGGGCAGCAGCAGCGCGTCTCGATCGCCCGCGCGCTGATGAACGGCGGCTGCGTCATCCTCGCCGACGAGCCGACCGGCGCGCTCGACAGCGCGATCGGCGCCGAGGTGATGGCGCTCCTCTCGGAACTCGCGGCCGAGGGACACACGGTCATCCTGATCACGCATGACAGCGCCATCGCCGAGGCGGCGCACCGCATCGTCGAGATCCGCGACGGCATGCTCGTCTCCGATACCGGGGGAGAGACCGGCCCGCGCGCCGGCCTGCCGGAGGCGCCCCGCCGGGATTCCGGCGCCTCGCTCGTCTCCGGCATGCGCGAGGCGCTGCATGCCGGAGGGCGGGCGCTGGCGGCCGCGCCCTTCCGCACGGCGCTGACGCTGCTCGGCATCATCATCGGCGTCGCCTCCGTGATCGCGCTCCTGGCGATCGGCGAGGGCGCCAAGGAGAAGGTGCTCGCCCAGCTCGCGATCTACGGCGCCAACCGCATGTATGTGATCCCGGGCGGCGAGAGCAGCCGCGGACCCGGCGGCCGGCTCCTCCCGGCCGATGCCGCCCTCGTCCGGGGCGTGCCGAACGTCGCCGCCGCCATGCCCTATCTCCACGGCAACGTGGTCGTGCGCGCGGGCAATGTCGATTATCCGACCTCGGGGGTCGCGGTGACGACGGATTTCCCGCGCATCCTGCACTGGTCCCTCGACAGCGGGGTGTTCTTCACGAAGGAGGACGAGCGCTCGCTCGCGACCGTTGCCGTGATCGGCACGAGGCTCGCCGCGCGCATCTTCCCGGACGGCTCCGACCCGGTCGGGCGGATGATCCTCGTCGATGACGTGCCGTTCCAGGTGATCGGCGTTCTCTCCTCGAAGGGCGCGCTCTCCGGCGACAGCGACGACGACGACACGATCGTCTTTCCTTTCCCGACGGGCAGCGTGCGGGTGTTCGGGAAGGAGAACCTGTCCTGGATCTCGGTCCTGGTCGATGACCTGTCTCAAGCCGACCGGACGGCGGCGGAAATCACTGCTGTCCTTGAGAGAGCGCATCGCGTGCGCGACTTCCGCGTCTTCAACAAGGCCGCGACGATCGTGGCGCAGGACAGGACGCAGAACACCCTGACCCTGCTGCTCGGCTTCACGGCGGCGATCTCGCTCGTGGTCGGGGGCATCGGCATCATGAACGTGATGCTCATGACGGTGAGCGAGCGCACGCGCGAGATCGGCATTCGCATGGCGACCGGCGCGCGCACGGCCGACATCCTGCGCCAGTTCCTGACCGAGGCGATGATGGTCTCGGGCGTGGGCGGCCTTCTCGGCGCCGGCCTCGGCATCGTGGCCGGCCTCGGGGCCGCGTTCGTCTTCGCCATGCCGGTCGTCTTCTCGGGCCTTGCGATCCTCGGCGCGCTCGCCTGCGCCGTGCTGACGGGCGTGATCTTCGGGTTCTGGCCCGCCCTGCGGGCCGCGCGCCTCGAGCCCGTCGCGGCGCTGTCGCGGGAGTGAGATCGAAGGCTGCGCCATGAGATCTGTCTTGCAAATCGTTCCTGAACCTGCGGCGCCGACCGACCCCGCCATCGGTGAGCCCCTGTTCGAGCTGGACGGCGTCGGCTTCGCCATTCCCGAGCGGGCTCTGCTGGAGCCGCTGACCCTGACCTTGCCGGCCCGGCGCGTCGTCGGGCTGATCGGCCATAACGGCTCGGGCAAGTCGACGCTGGTCAAGCTGCTCGCTCGCCAACAGCCGGCCTCCTTCGGCACGATCCGCTTCGAGGGCAAGGCGCTGAAGGAGTGGGGCGACCGCCCCTTCGCCCGCAAGGTCGCCTATCTGCCCCAGGCCACGCCGCCCGCCTCCGGGATGCTGGTCAGGGAGCTGGTGGCGCTCGGCCGCTATCCCTGGCACGGCGCCCTCGGCCGCTTCGGAAAGGTCGACCGGGCGAAGGTCGAGGAAGCCATGGCGCTGACCGACATCGAGCCCTTCGCCGACCGCCTCGTCGACACCCTCTCCGGCGGCGAGCGCCAGCGCGTCTGGCTCGCCATGCTGGTCGCGCAGGATGCCGAATGCCTGTTGCTCGACGAGCCCATCTCCGCCCTCGACATCGCCCATCAGGTCGAGGTCCTGTCGCTGGTCCATCGCCTGTCGAAGGAGCGGGGGCTCGGCGTGGTTGTCGTGCTGCACGACGTCAACATGGCGGCCCGCTTCTGCGACGAGATCCTGGCGCTGCATTCCGGCCGCCTCGTCGCCCGCGGCGCGCCGGACGAGATCATGACGCCCGACTGCCTGCACTCCATCTACGGCATCGCCATGGGCGTGATGTCCCATCCCGCCTCACGACATCCCATCAGCTTCGTATGCTGACACGCCAGCACACGAAGCTGATGGGGCGGGGAGCGAACGACCTCGCGAGCAGGACGGGTGTCAACGCGATCTCGATCCTGGACGTGTTGTGCAGGTCGAGCCGCGCGCGCCTGAAGCCGAACGAGGAACAGCAGGTCCGCGCTGTCCCCGGCCGGCACCCTGCCTCAATACCTGTCGCACTGGGAAATCTTGCGCAACCGCCTCAGGGCCTGTTCGAATCCGCCGCCCATCGGAGCCGCGCCCTCAATCCTCCCAGGGAGGACCGGTCGAGGAAGAGTTGGGTCTCCGTCTCCTCGGCGATATCGGCCGCGATGGCGAGGCCGAAGCCGGTGCCGGGCACGGATTCGTCCCAGCGCCGGCCCCTGGCGATGCGCGAGAGCGCCTCCCCGCCCATCCCCGGCCCGTCATCCGCGATGCCGAGTTCGGCCTCGCCCTCGGGCTGCCCGCCGGTCACGAGCACGCGGCGATGGGCCCATTTGCGGGCATTGTCGAGGAGATTGCCGAGCAGCTCGGTCAGGTCGCCCTCGTCGCCGGGATAGGTCAGCGCGGGATCGACCGAGACCTCCCAGCGCAGGGACGATGCATCGGGCAGGCGCCCCAGCGTGCCGACCATCCTCTCGACGACCGGCAGGACGAGGCAGGATTGCCGGGCCAGCCGCCGCGAGACTGCCGCCCGAGCCCTCGCGAGCGAGCGCTCGACCTGGCGGCTCATGGCGAGGCTCTGTTCCTCGATCGTGCGCGACAAGTCGGGCCGCTCGTCCGCGACGCGGCGCGCCACCGCTTGCAGCACCGAAAGCGGTGTCTTGAGCCCGTGCGCCATGTCGCCGGCCTGGGTGCGGGCGCGGGCGAGCGCGCGCTCCTGCATCGCGATCATCCGGTTGAGGCTGTCGACGAGCGGCTGCACCTCGTTCGGGAAATGTCCCGGGAGGGCCGTGCTGCGGCCCCCCTGGAGCGCCCGCAGCTCCTCCCGAAGGACCCGGAACGGAGCCAGGGCGCGGGCCACGAAGAGCCACATGGCGAGGGCGAGGACCAGCCCGAGCGCCACCAGCGAGGGAACGAGGAGGCGCAGGTAGTCCGCGCGGGCCCCGGCGAGATCGGCCCGGTCGATCGCGACCGCGACGGTGAGCGGCGCGTCGGTCACGCCGCCTTCGAGCACGACGCGGCGGGCCACCGCGATCAGGCGCTGCCGGTCGGGGCCCGCGAGGTCGAAAGCCGCCGGGGCGGGCGGGGCGCCTGCGAGAGCCGCCCCATCGAGCTTCGCGTCCCAGAGGGAGCGCGAGCGCAGCTCCTGCCCTGACCGGGCCGAGATCTGCCAGTAGAGGCCGCCATAGGGGGCGGCGAAGCGCGGATCCGGCGGCTCGGCGGCGAGGACCGGGCTGCCGCCGGGCCCGAGAGAGACCTGTCCCGCGAGCTGCTTCGCGGTGCGGTCCAGCTCCTCCGCGGTCCTCGAATCGAGGATGCGGTCGAAGATCAGGACGAGGCCGAGCCCGGCCAGCGCCAGGGCCAGCGCGATCAGGAGCGAGGCCGCGACGGCGAGCCGGAGGCGGAGCGAGCGGAAGCTCAAGGCGAGGCCGGAATGATGTAGCCGTGGCCGCGGCGGGTCTCGATGACGCTGCTGCCGATCTTGCGCCGAAGCCGGGCGAGCAGCGCCTCGACGGCATTGACGTCG
>NZ_DAOLAJ010000131.1:0-8137 GCF_035325185.1 Enterovirga sp.
AGCTTCGCCGACATCTTCTACAACAACTGCTTCAAGAACGGCATCCTGCCGATCAAGGTCTCGCCCGAGGATCTCGAGAAGCTGATGGACGACGCCGACCGCGGCGCCAACGCGACCCTGACGATCGACCTCGCCAGCCAGACCATCAAGGGACCGGACGGCGGCACCCTGCATTTCGACATCGATCCCTTCCGCAAGCATTGCCTGCTGAACGGGCTCGACGATATCGGGCTGACGCTCGAGAAGAGGCCGCAGATCGAGAGCTACGAAGAGAAGCTCGCGCAGCGCGAATGGGCCTGAGGCGGCGGCAGGCGCGATGGTGGAGCAGGCCCTCCTTCTCTATACGACATTCCCCGACGAGAAGACGGCGCTGGCCATCGGCGAGGCGCTGGTGCGCGACGGGCTCGCCGCCTGCCTCAACGTCCTGCCCGGAATGAGTTCCGTCTATCGCTGGGAGGGCGGGATCGAGCGGGGGCGGGAGGTGGTCGGCATCATCAAGACCCGGGAGGGCCGGCGGGACGCCGTCACGGCGGCCCTGAAGGACCTCCATCCCTACGACACTCCCGTCATCCTCTACCTCACCCCCGAGGCCGATCCCGCGACCCTCGCCTGGCTCGCCGCCGCGACGAACGGAGAGGACGGCGCCATCTCGGCCTGAGCGCCGAAGGCTGCTATGAAGGCCGGCCGTCCAGCCGCCGGCCAGGATTCATAGCTGCCGCCAGGAGATTTCGATGCCGGATATCGTCATTTCCGAGTTCATGGACGGGCCCGCGATCAAGACCGGTCTCGCGGGATTCGACGTGCTCTACGACCCCGACCTCGTCGACAAGCCGGAGGAGCTGAAGAAGGCCCTCGCCTCCGCGCGGGCCCTCATCGTGAGAAACCGCACGAAGGTCGATGCGGCGCTTCTGGAGGGGGCGGAGAAGCTGGTCGCGATCGGGCGGCTCGGCGTCGGGCTCGACAATATCGACCTTGAAACCTGCAAGGCGCGCGACATCGCGGTCTATCCCGCAAGCGGCGCCAACGACGTGTCCGTCGCCGAATACGTGATCGGCACGGCGCTCTTCCTGCTGCGCGGCAGCTATTATGCGACCTTCGAGGTCATTGCGGGGCGCTGGCCCCGCAACCGCCTCGTCCATGGCCGGGAGATGTCGGGCAAGCATCTGGGGCTCGTGGGATTCGGCTCGATCGCGAAAGCCGTCGCGCTGCGGGCCGCCGCCATGGGCATGAAGGTCTCGGCCCACGATCCCCATATCCCCGCCGACGCCCCGGCCTGGGAGCAGCCCTTCGGCAAGGTCGAGCGGCGCGAGCTGGACGGGCTTCTCGCCGCCGCCGACGTCGTCTCGGTGCATGTGCCCCTGACGCCCCAGACGCGCAACCTGATCGACGCGCGCCGCCTCGCCTTCATGAAGCGCAGCGCCATCCTCATCAACACGGCGCGGGGCGGGATCGTGGACGAGGCGGCGGTCGCGGCCGCCCTCAAGGAGAACAAGCTCGGCGGCGCCGCGCTCGACGTCTTCGACGAGGAGCCCCTGCCCGAAGCGAAGGGCGTCGTCTTCGGCGGAGCGCCCAACGTCATCCTGACGCCCCACATCGCCGGGCTGACCGTCGAATCCAACACGCGCGTCTGCGCCGTGATCGCAGAGGCCGTCCGCAAGCACCTGACGCCGGGTTGAGGCGCAGGCAGGCAGCCGTCGCGGGCCCGCCCCGGGCCGGATAGATCGAATCCTCACGATCGCCATAACGGAGTTTTTCGCCGCCCCATGGGAAGCCTTCCCCCCGGCCGTTCCGGCCTGGAGGAGCATCGATATGGGAGCCTGGATCCAAGGCGGCCGCCGCTCCGTGCTGATCCTCGGCACGCGCGGGATTCCAGCCGCCCATGGCGGGTTCGAGACCTTCGCCGAACGCCTCGCGCTCCATCTCGTCGCACGCGGATGGCATGTCGGCGTCTATTGCCAGCGCGACGTCGACAGGGTCGAGCGGCGCCTGACGAGCGAGACCTGGCGGGGCATCGAGCTTCTCCAGGTCGAGGTCGCCTCGAAGGGGCCGGTCGCGACGCTCGAATTCGACGCCGTCTGCGCCCGGGACGCCGCCCGGCGGGACGGGGTCGCGCTCGTCCTCGGCTATAACGGCGCGCTCTTCCTGCCCTGGCTGCGGCTGCGGGGCCGGCGCATCCTCACCAATATGGACGGCATCGAGTGGAAGAGGCCGAAATGGCCGCTGCCGGTGAAGGGCTGGCTGTGGATCAACGAATGGATCGGCGCCTGGATCTCGAACCGGCTCGTCGCCGACCATCCGCGCATCGCCGACCATCTCGCCACGCGCCGCCCACGCAAGGCGATCGCCATGATCCCCTATGGCGGGGACCCGGTTTGCGAGCCGCAGGCGGAAGCCCTCGCCCCGCTCGGCCTGGAGCCGGACCACTTTCTCGTCTCCATCGCGCGGATCGAGCCCGACAACAGCATCGCGACGCTGGTGGAGGCCTTCTCCCGCAAGCGGCGCGGATGCAAGCTCGCCGTGCTCGGCAAGCTCGAGGAGGGCAATCCCTATCATCGGCAGGTGCGCGAGGCGGCGGGGCCGGAGGTGGTCTTCCCCGGCGCCATCTACGACCAGAGGATCGTCCAGGCACTGCGGGGACATGCCCGTGCTTACCTGCACGGCCACACGGTCGGCGGCACCAATCCCTCGCTGGTGGAGGCCCTCTGGGCGGGCAGCGCCGTCATCGCCCACGACAATCCCTATAACCGCTGGACGGCGGGCGAGGGGCAATGGTTCTTCCGCGACGCGGATGGCTGCGAGCGCGCGATCGAGACCGTGCTGTCCGCGGACGAGGCGGTGGCAGCCGCGCGCGAGGCCGCTCTCGCGCGGGCCCGCGAGCAGTTTTCCTGGGACGAGATCCTGATGAGCTACGAGAGCGAGCTGACCCGCCTCCTGGCGAAGACTCCCAGCCGCGCCAGCGTGAATCCAGGTCATCCGAGCGACGTCGTATTTCATCGATTCGGATTGTCGGGCCGGGTTGTCTCTCCCCTTCAAACATGGTCCGATCGGGAGGGAAGAAACGCAAGTTCCGAGGGCTGACGTGAACCTGAATGCGATGCTGCTCCAGCGGCAGGCCGAAGGCCGGCCGGTGACGGTGGGCGTGGTCGGAGCCGGCAAGTTCGGCACGATGTTCCTGTCCCAGGCGCGCACCACCGCCGGCATGCATGTCGTGGCGGTGGCCGACCTCAATGTGGACAGGGCCCGCTCGCAGCTCGCGATGGCCTCCTGGCCCGCCGAGCAATCGACCGCGACCTCGCTGGACGACGCGCTCAAGACCGGCAAGACGCATCTGACGAGCGACACCGAGGCGATGATCAGGCATCCCGCCATCGAGGTGATCGTCGAGGCGACGGGCGATCCGCGCACCGGCATCCGGCTCTCGACCATGGCGATCGAGAACGGCAAGCACATCGTGATGGTGAACGTGGAGGCGGACGCGCTGGCCGGCCCCATCCTGGCGCGGCGCGCGCAGCGGGCGGGCGTCGTCTATTCGCTGGCCTGGGGCGACCAGCCGGCCCTCGTCTGCGACCATGTCGACTGGGCGCGGGCGGCGGGCTTCCGGGTCGTCGCCGCCGGCAAGGGCACCCGCTACCACCCGACCTATCACCAATCGACGCCGGACACGGTCTGGGACATCCTGTCCAAATACATGCGGATCAGGGACGAGGACCGGGGCTCGATCAACCCGAAGATGTTCAATTCCTTCGTGGACGGCACGAAGTCGGGCATCGAGATGACGGCCATCTGCAACGCCACCGGCCTGCATTCGCAGAGCGAAGGCCTCTCCTTCCCGCCCGCCTCGCGCTTCGAGCTGTCGGATATCTGCAAGCCGAGGAGCGAGGGCGGCGTGCTCGAGAAGGCGGGGGTGACCGAGGTGACCTCCTCGGTCGCCCGCGACGGCACCGACGTGCCGCACAACCTCGTCATGGGCACCTATGTCGTGTTCGAGGCGGCCGAGGACAACGACTATTCCCGGCGCTGCTTCGTCGAATATTCGATGCTGCCGGACAAGACCGGCCGCTATGCGGCGCTCTACCGGCCGATCCACATGATCGGGCTGGAACTCGGCATCTCGGTCGCCTCCGCCGCCCTGCGCAAGGAGCCGACGGGGGCGCCGGTCTGCTTCAATTCGGACGTGGTCGCCACGGCCAAGCGGGACCTCGTCCCCGGAGAGATGCTGGACGGCGAGGGCGGCTTCTGCGTCTGGGGCAAGCAGACCCCGGCCGAGGCGTCGCTCCGCGAAGGCTACCTGCCGCTCGGCCTCTCGCACAACGTCAAGCTCAAGAACCCGGTCAGGCAGGGCGAGCGGCTGAAATGGTCCGATGTCGAGATCGACGAGACCGATATCGCCGTCTCGACGCGCCGGGAGATGGAGGCCGCCTTCTCGCGGCCCAATGCCTGATCTTCGGATGACGGGCTCCGGCGGGAGCCCCCTCCCGCCGAGCCGCCGAGGCGCGCTCGGCCTCCTCGGGGGAGCCGCAATCGCGATGCCCGCCATCGCCGGGGCGCGGAGGATCGACTGGGTCGGCGCCACGGCCGTCCCGGCGGTGGATTTGATCGCCCGCTCGATAGACGTCTTCGCCGCCCGCCTCGGCGAACTGAGCGCGGGCCAGATAATGCTCGCGAACCGTCACGAAGGCGCGCTCGGCAGCGAGCGCGAGCAGGTCGAGGCGCTGCTCCGGGACACGGTCCATTTCGCGACGCCGGGCCTTGGCCTCCTCGCCGGCTGGTATCGCCCGGCCGAGGTCTGGATCCATCCCTATCTGTTCCGGGATGTCGCCCACAAGGACCGCGTCTGGGACGCGGTGCGCGCGGACTACGCCGCCGAGGTCGCCCGAGCCGCGGGGCTGCGGATCCTCGCCGCCATCCCGCGCATGCCGCGCCAGCTCGCCTGCAATCGGACGGTCGGCGTACCCGCCGACATGAAGGACCTGAAGATCCGCGTGCCGGAGGCGGGCCTCTGGCGGCGCGCCTTCGAGATGCTCGGCGCCGCGCCGGTCCCGCTGCCCTTCCCGGAGGTGCTCCAGGCGCTGAAATCGGGCATGGTCGACGGGCAGGAGAACCCGGTCGCGCTCGCCTGGAATTCCGGCCTCCTCGAGGCGAGCAGCCATCTCGCGCTGACCGGGCACATGATGCAGGACAATTGCATCCTGATGGCCGAGGCGGCCTATGCCGGATTGACCGGGGAGCAGCGGAAGATCGTCGACGAGGCCGCGCGCGACATGGAGGCCGAGATGCGCCCCCAGGTCCTCGCGGACGACGCCGTCGTCATGGACAGGATCGGGGCGCGGAAGATCGTGGTGTCGGAGGTCGACAAGCCCGCCTTCGCCGCGGCGATGGGGAAGCTCGCCAAGGAGTTTCCCGCCGGCAGGACATGGGCCGAGCGTTTCGCGCGGATCCCTTGATTCCCGACGCGGCGGGAAGTCTCTTATCTCGCGGGAGCGGACGCCTCGGGGCGGCCGAAGAACATCCAGACGGCGGCAGGCTCGCCCCGCCTCTGGCGCGCGGCATTGGCCCGGCGCGCCTCGAGGAGATCGCGCGCGGCCTGAACATCTTCCGGCGCGCTCTGCGCTTCGGCCCCGCTCGGGGCCTCGTCCGCAGCCGCGAAGGCAACGTGTCCTGCGAGGGCAACGTGCCCTGCGGGGGCAACGTGCCCTGCGGGGGCGAGCATCGCGAACGCGGCGAGAAAGAAGGGGCCCATCTGTCTTCTCATGCGTGGAGCACCATGCGCGAGCGGTCGTCGATCTTGCGGGAAATTCCGAAATCGGCGCGGCCGAGCATCTTTGCAAGGCTGTTCGAGGGGTGGCCGGTGCCGAGGACCGTGAGGACCAGAAACGCCGTCATGGCTTGGCGAAGAAACATGGGGGCCGCCTCCGGCTGACCCCTCTTCGTCGCCCCGCGCCGCCCGCAGGTTCATCGCATCCGAACGTCACGCGCGACGGCGCCGGCCCTCGGCGACCCAGGCGAGCAGCACCGCGCCCAGCAATCCCGCAAGGCCGAGCAGCCCGAGCCCGAGCGGCATCACCGAGACGCCCCGGATCACCGCCGCCTCGCTCGGCCGCAGCCCGATCCAGTCCGCCCCGGCGGCGCGCGCGCCGGCCCGCACGAGCTGGACGCGCGGCACGGCAGGGCCTCCCGTCTCGCCCGCCACGCGCCGCACCGATCCGCCCGTCGCCTCCGCGAGGGGGCGCAGCCGCTCGGTATCGGAGAAGACATCCGCGAGTTCCAGCGGATTGGCGGGCCCGACGCTCGTGAAAGCGACCAGATCGCCCGAGCGGATCGTGTAGAGTCCGAGTTCCCCCGCCCGCATCCGGGCCCGGAAGAGGCCGGGCCGCTCCTCCTTCGTCGGCAGGCTGGCGCGGGCGCCGCCCGGAGAGACGACGGCCACCGGCCCCGGATCGGGGCCCATGCTCTGGCGCTCGATCGCGATCTCGCGCCCGACGGCGCTCGCCCGCAGCGCTTCTTCCTCCAGCGCCGGCTCCTTCATCAGCCAATGGGCGAGGCGGCGCAGGAGATCGACATGCGGCCCCCCGTCCTCGTAGCCCCGCGCCCAGAGCCAGACGTGGTCCGACAGAAGCAGCGCGACCCGGCCCTTGTCCTCGCGCGCGAGGACGAGGAGCGGCTGGCCCTGCGCGCCCGACATCACGCTCGTTCCCCGCCGGAGCTGCGCCCCGACGACGCGCAGCCAGCCGCCCCAGGAAGGCGGATCGGTCTCCGAGCCCGGCAGGTCGCGCGCGACGGGGTGGCGCTCGCCCTCGCGGGTGATCCTCGGCCGGAACGGCTCCTCGATCACGCGCCCGTCCGGGATGCCCGGCAGGATGGAGGAGAGGCGCGTGCGCGCGAGGCTCGCGGGGCTCGCGAATTCGGGCCCCGCCGCGATCAGCAGCGCGCCGCCCTCGCGCACATAGCGGGCGATGTTGTCGAAATAGGTCGCGGGCAGGACGCTCTGATTGGCGTAGCGGTCGAAGATGATGAGGTCGAATTCCTTGATCTTCTGCTGGAACAGCTCGCGGGTCGGGAAGGCGATCAGGGACAGTTCGTTGATCGGGGTGCCGTCCTGCTTCTCGGGCGGGCGCAGGATGGTGAAATGGACGAGGTCCACATTGGCGTCCGACTTCAGGAGGTTGCGCCAGGTGCGCTCGCCCGGATGCGGCTCGCCCGAGACGAGCAGCACCCGCAGCTTCTCGCGGATGCCCTCCATGGTGACGACCGCGCGGTTATTGGCGAGGGTCAGCTCGCCCGGCAGCGCCTCCGCCTCGATCTCGATGACGTTGGGGCCGCCATGCTCGACGCGGATGGTCAGGCTGAAGGGCGTGCCCGTGGCCACCTCGCGCGCCAGGACCGGCTGCCCGTCGCGCCTCACCGTGACGCGGGCCCGGCCCGTGCCGCCGCGCTCGGAGACCTCGGCCCGGATGGTCTGGTCCTTGCCGACGATGCCGAAACGCGGCGCCTCGATCAGCACGATGCGCCGGTCGCGCTCGCTGGGGCGCCCCGTGACGAGGACATGGAGCGGCGCCCTGAAGCCGAGGCCGGACAGGTCGGCCGGGATGTCGTGCACCACCCCGTCCGTGATGGCGACCACCCCGGCGAGGCGGTCCGGCGGCACGTCGGACAGGGCCCGGCCGAGGGCGGTGAAGAGGCGCGTGCCGTCCTCGCCCTCCCCCTCGCCCGCCTCGACGAAGCGGATGTCGAGATCGGGAAGCGCGCCCAGGCGCCGCTCCATCTCGGCGCGGACCTCCTCGGTCATGGCCTTGCGATCGCCGAGGGCCTGGGAGGCCGAGCGGTCGGTCACGACGGCCACGACGCTGCGGATCGGCTCGCGCTCCTCCCGCACCAGCGAAGGATTGGCGAGCGCCGCGAGCACGAGGGCGAGGGCGAGGGCGCGCAGGATCGCGACCGGCCCGCGGCTCAGGACAGCGAGGGCCGCGAGGGCGAGCGCCAGGACGCCCAGGGCCGCGAGTGCCCAGAGCGGCAGGAGGGGGGTGAAGGAGAGGCTCAGCACGGGCCCGCTCCCGCCCTCCCCCCGCCTGCGGCGGGGGGGGGCGAGGCCCCCCCCAAGAGGGAAACCCGGGGGGGGGGCCCCGCCGCCGAATCACCC
>NZ_DAOLAJ010000132.1:0-8127 GCF_035325185.1 Enterovirga sp.
TCGGCGGTGCAGCGTGGCTTGAGCACGCAGGTGTGGCAGGCGGTCAGGTTGCGATGATGGTCGATCTCGTCCCGGCGATCGGATCGAGCAAGTCCCTTTGTCAGGTGCTGCCCGGCAGGACACGTATAGTGATCCTTCTTGGCGTCGTAGACGAACTCCTGTCCGGTGAAGAGACCGCGCTTGGCGTTCCCGGAAGTCAGGGTCTTGGGCACGCACGGCATCACCCCGGTGCCCTCGCAGTCCAGGACCTGATCGCCGTCCGGCCAGAACCGTGAGCGTGCCGCACCCGGTCGCCTTCTGCGCCCGAAGGCCCATCGGCGCGAGCTGAGCCCGGTCGCTGCCGACGTTGATCACATTGTGCGCCACGATCAGATGATGTTCGGCATCCACCGCGGCCTGGACGTTGTTGCCGACGACGCCGGTGCCTTTGCCGCTCGTCGCCATAGAACGCGCATCCGGATCGGTCAGCGAGACCTGTCGGTCGGGCGCCGCCTCGACGCGCGGGCGCATCGCCTCGAGAGCCTGCACTTGGCCGCGCAGACCCGCGATCTTATCCGCCAGCCGCTCGGTGCGGGCCTCGGCGACATCGCCCGGCTCGCGATCGGCCCTGTCCAGAGCCGCGAGGTAGCGGGCGATGCTGGCCTCGACCTGCGCCAGGCGCGCCTCGACCTTGGCGGGCGTGAAGTTCTTGTCGCGGTTGTTGACCGCCTTGAACCTGCTGCCGTCGATCGCCACGAGGGCTTTGCTGAAGAGCTTCAGCCGACGACACAACACGATGAACTGCGCGCACGCCGCCTGGATCGCCGGGCCGTTGTCCTTGCGGAAGTCGGCCAGCGTCTTGAAGTCCGGCATCAGCCGGCCGGTCAGCCAAATCAACTCGATGTTGCGCTGGATCTCGCGTTCCAGTCGGCGGCTCGATGGGATGCGGTTGAGGTAGCCGTAGAGATAAATCTTGAGAAGGGTCGCCGGATGATAGGCCGGACGGCCGGTCGCCTCGGGCACGGCTCCCGCAAAGCCGAGGGCGGCCAAATCAAGCTCATCAACGAACGCCTCGACAAGCCGCACCGGATTATCCGCCCCGACGTAGTCGTCCAGGCTCTCGGGAAGAAGCATGGTCTGCCGACGATCCTCGTCTGCGATGAAGCGCTTCATCCTGACCCCTCCAGATCGGTGATTTTCCTATCAGATCTGCGGGTTTTCACACAGCCTGGACCCTGAGCCGACCTTGCGACCGTCCGCTTGTGGGTAGATAAAGCCATATCCAAGGCTAACATTTAGAAGTCGTTTTTGGCACTTATCGATCTTCATGTGTGGAGAAGCTTGATCGTTCTCGCCTCTTGTGATGAAGGATGTCGATCTCCGCGCGGGCGGAGGAACCGGCGCAGGCGAGCGCCCGGGCGGCGGCCCTCCGGGCTGATCTCCGCGCAGGCGGAGGAGCCTCCCATGGGTCGCCGTCAACCATCTGGTAGTCGGGTCGATCTCCGCGCAGGCGGAGGAGCCAGGCCCGAGGCGCCGTCGCCCGTATAGGTGAGGGGTCGATCTCCGCGCAGGCGGAGGAGCCAGATAAGCCAAGCTTATTGCGGACGACCCTCAGGGTCGATCTCCGCGCAGGCGGAGGAGCCACCATGCCGACCGACGCGAAGACGGCTGTCGAGGGTCGATCTCCGCGCAGGCGGAGGAGCCGAAGCCATCGCCCGTGTGGTTCCGGCCGATCCGGGTCGATCTCCGCGCAGGCGGAGGAGCCACGGTCGCCCGACTCTTAGTCCACACGCTGTTGGGTCGATCTCCGCGCAGGCGGAGGAGCCCGTCGATCAGCGTCTCGGGGAACCAGTCTCCGGGGTCGATCTCCGCGCAGGCGGAGGAGCCTCCTCCGGGTAGAACCGGACGTTCAAGATCGGGGGTCGATCTCCGCGCAGGCGGAGGAGCCGCGGACATCAACGCGCTCGCCAGGGCGCCTGAGGGTCGATCTCCGCGCAGGCGGAGGAGCCAGCTTGACATATGCGCCATTCTGAAAGCGAGCGGGTCGATCTCCGCGCAGGCGGAGGAGCCGGCCTTATTCCGTCGCACCCCCGCCGAAACGGGGGTCGATCTCCGCGCAGGCGGAGGAGCCTCTGGCAGCTAAGTCGCTGGTGACATTGACGATGTCAAAGAACGGCGTCAACGGCGCACGAGAAGTGCACCGTCGAGATCCGCCAAGGTCCTGGGCGGAAGACCGAGCGTGCGCAGGCCGAGCCGCCCCGGCTCGCTGTCGTCCTTCCACAGGAGGACAACCGAACCACCCGGCATCTCGGTCCACCAACCCGTCATCACGGTCCACAGGCGCTCGCGCACTCCCTTGGAGAGTTCTGCACCCACGAACACGCCAGGCGCCGCCTCCGGCATCACGGACGACAGAAAGCCGCGATAGCGGTCCGCCACGTCGCGCGTGACGACGACCGTCATAGGCATCGGACCGCTCCGAACATTACGCAGCATCCTCCTCGAACAACGTTTTGATCCGGTCGATCATGCCCGGGATCACCCCGTCGCGCCGCAATCGTTCCGCGACCATCCGGCGGGCGACGCGCTCGATCGGGTCGAACGGGCGCTTCTCGTGCGCTTTTGCGGCCTTGAAGGCGCAAGGCACCGTAATCGTGTCACGAAAAAGATCGGCGACGTCCAGCACGAAGCTCTGACCGGAATCCTCGTGCACGAAGCCGAGTTGGGGGATGGTCGCTGTCGCAGCCACAGCGATCGCGGCGGCGCCTTCTACAGCCGAGGCCGCATGATTCAGCGCCTGGTTCGGGATGTCGGCCGCGTTGGGGTTCTGGCGGTCGTAGCGTCGCCCTTCCCAGCGGATGCCGTGGCGTTCCGCCGTCTGGCGGTAGATCTCCTTCACCCGCGCGCCTTCGATCCCGCGCAGCACCGCGATGTCACGGTGAGGCAGCACCTCGCCCAGACGAAGCGCATACATGCGGCGCGCCACCTTCATCCGGCCCCCCTTGAGATCGGCCCAGGCCATCGCCTGCCGCCGGGCGAGCGCAGAGTTGTCGGGCAGGAGCGGCTGCGCGGTGTAGAAACGCACGCCGCCTTCGCCGATCGCGGCGAGCCCCGTATTGTGCCGCGCCAGGATGCGGAGCGCGTCGTGGCTCACCGTCGATCCCGGCCCGAGCAGGACGAGCGAGAGGGATTGGTGCGGGATGCGGTAATCGCCCGCCGGGACGGTGTCGCTGCCCGCCGCCACGAAGCGCAGGCAACCGTCCTCCACGGTAAGGTTGCCGCGGTCGAGCCAGAGGAGGCCGTGCCGGTCGGCATGAGGCAGACGCGCAGTCTCGAGCCCGAGGCGGCCTTTCAGCATCGCGTCACCCCGGCGGCCTCAGCAGCAGCATGCCGAATCCGAAGGCTCGGTGGCGGCCGACGCCCCGCGCCAGGAAGGCGGCGAAGGCGTCGGGATCGCGGACCGTCAGCGTGCCGGTCACAGTGGCGTCCGGGTGGCCGGCCATGCCGCGCATCTTCTCGCTGGAGGACGGAATCTGGCGCAGGTCGCGGTCACGCCCCCGCCTCAGCGCGCGGGTCAACCGGAAGCTCTCGAGGTCGAAGCGGTCACGGCCGGGATCGTGTTCCGCGCCGCCCGCGAGGAACTGCCGCGCGAGCCAGTCGCGATAGACCTCGCCGCGGCCGAACGGAGCCGTGCCGATGCCGTTCTCGACCGGATAGCTCTCGACGGCCGCCAGATAGGCGTCGTGCTCACGCGACTTCGTCCGGTCGCCGTCGCGGTCGCGGCGGACCATGGGACGGATGCGAGCCCGGAAGGCGAGGCGCGTCCCGGCCGGGAAACGGTCAGGCATGGTCTTGGCGGCAAGCCCGTCCAGGCCGAGCGCCTCGCTCACCTCGGGCTCCGCGAGGCTCGCGGCGAGGCGCAGTGCGGGCGGATCGCCCCGCGTGTAGCCGAGGATCTGCGGGGAGGCATCCGCGCCCGGCCGCTCGCGCCGCCGCGGCGGGTCCAGCAGCACGAAAGGTTGCGGCGAATCTTCGCCGAAGGCGGCCTTGAGGATCGCGTGCAGGGCGTAGCCGAGATCGTCCGCCCCTTGCGGTGCCACCACCTTGCGGCGCTCCGCCCAGCGGAGCAGCGGCCCCAGCGCAGGCCGCATCTGGACGAGCGTCAGCGTCATTCGGCGGCCTCCCGGCGCGGCAACGCGCGGATGCGGACGAGGCGATGGCCGCCATGCACGCCGGAGCGCCAGTTCCGCTCGTCGGTCAGCGGCCGGACGTGGTCACCGGGCAGGGCTGGCTCCCCTTCCGGCAGCATCACGCGGAGAGTGGAGGACCCGTCCTCCGGCGGCAGGAACGCGAGCGCGGCGAGGAGGTTCGCAGCCTCGACGATTCTGAGCCTCGGATCCGCATCGAGGAGGGGCCTCGAGGGCAGGCAGGGCTTGCGGCCCAGGAAAAGCGGCCGGGCCGGACTCAGAAGCGCCTCGCAGAGATCGTCGAGCGTCGGGCGGGCGTCTTCCGGCTCGAGCCGCAGCGCAACCGCGCAGGAGGTGTCGCAATCGTAGTCGGGCCGGCGGATATGCGGCCCCTTGTAGGTGCCGGCGCCGCCGGCCCGGCCTTCCGGCCGTCCGCGCGTCGTCCAGCCCTGATCGCCCGCGCCGAGCCGGGCCGTCTGGAAATCGGTGATGCGGGTGCCGGGCCGGTCGAGCCGCGCCGCGAAGACGAGCCGGTCCTGAAGCCCCTGCAACCTGTCGCGTTCGCCGCGCCGATAGCCCAGCGCATTGGCGAGGAGCCCGGTCAACAGCGAGGCGCCGGGAAAATCCACGATCACGCCCCGCGCATCGACCGTCTCGCCCCCGAAGGCGAGCAGGGGAGCTTCGAGCCGCAGGAGGAGGAAGCGCGGCATCAGTTGCCGACCTTCGCATCCGCCTCACGGACCTTGTCGGCGGCCCAGGCGGCGAGGCCGTCGAGGCTCATCGTCTCCCCGAAGCCGGCGGCACCCGTATCCTCGACGGCGAGATGAGCCCGATCCTCGCCCGACCCGTAGGCGCCGTCGAAACCGGCGAGCTTGGCGGCCATCCGCGCCACGGCCTCGGCCGCGAGGTCGTCGCCGCGCCGGAGCGGCACGGCCTTGCGGAAGGCGGATGCGAGCGTGCGCGGCTGGCGCGAGCCGGCCTCGACCAGCATCAGGTCGGCATAGGCGTAGGGCGCGGTCGAGCCCTTCTTGGCGCCCGGCGAGACGGTCGCGATCAGGTGGACGAGATGCTCGACGACCTTGCCGGCGAGGTCAGCATCGCCGGCAAGGTTCGCGACGAGCAGCGGCACGTCCACCACCACGTAGCCGTAGTAGAGGCCGGAGGTCAGCTCGGTGTCGAAGATGCCGCCCGACCCGGCCTCGCCGGCCTCGACCCGAAGGTCATCCACGACGGTGAAATAGTCGCTCTCGCTTTCCTGCGGATGCACCGTGAAGGCGTGGGCGACATGGATCGCCGCATCGGTGTTGGCATCCGGATCTGAGGTGACCATGCGGCCGAACAGGGCCGCTTCGAGACCCGAGGCGAGCTTGCCTGCGGTCGACAGCATGGCCGCGAGATTGGCCTTGCCGCTTCCCTTGGCGATCCGGGCATCGACCTCCGCCTCCGCGGATTTCGCGTCGGTCGCTGCGGCGACGGCTTCGGCGCCGACCCTCGCAAGGTAGTCGATCTCGGGCTGGCCGAGCAGCATGGCCTGGCGGTCCGAGACCTTCGCGCTGTTCTTGCCGTAGAGATGCTTCACGATCGCCGCCTCGACGGCTTCGACAACCTTCGGATCGCCCGACAGCTTGGGCGTGATGCGCCGCTCCACGATCTCGCGGGAGCGCACGCCCATAGGTGCGCCGACACCTTTCAGGGACCATTCGTCCTCGGCGAGGCGCCAATGCCGCTTCAGGCTCTGCGAGGAAATGCGGGTGCGGGTGGTTCCGCCATAGGGCAGGCGCTTGGCGAGCCCGGCATCGTCGCGGTTCAGGAGCACGGCCGGATAGGAGGCGAGGAAGTGGATCTGCAGGAAGCGGGTCACGCGGCGTCTCCCGATACGGTCTGTGCTTGAGGCGATGCGGCCTTTGCCTCGGCGCGGAAATAGCCGCGCGCAATGCCTTGGCGGATGGATTTGCCGGCTTCGCTTTCGGGCTCGTCCGACGACATCACGAGATCGGCGATCGCAAGGACGGGCAGGCGTCGGCCCTTCGCGACGAGAAAGCGAACGGCCCGCGGCAGCGCATCGGGCAACGCCTCCGCGCTCGCGTCGAGAAGGATCGCGAAGCGGCCCTCGCCGTAGCCGGCCTCGAAAAGCTCGCGACCGAAACGCTGCCGCGCGCCGCGGACCGCCTCGGCCCAGAATTCAGCCTGCTTCCCGAGTTCCGGCGGCTCGCTGGCGCGGGGCGGAAAGGCAAGGCTGTCGGGCGCCGCGAGCGCGGCGGCATGAATGACGAGCGCCCAAGCCGGGAGCCCGATTTGCGCGAGTCGCGCCTCCGGCACATGACGCGCCAGGAGCCGATGGAGCGCGACATCCGCCAGCGCACCGGAGGGATCGAGCCGGCGCAATTCCGCAAGCGGCCCTCTGCCGAAACTGTCCTCATGCGCCATCCGGGCCGCCATTCGGGCGATGACGCGGGCGCGGATAAACGTCCCGCCCCCGGGATCAGGCTGCATCGTCACGGCGCGTCTCCCCGAAATATTTCGACAGCCCCGTCTTTTCGTTGCGCGTTCCGGCCCAGAACGCCGTCTCCGCGCGGATCAGGGACCGCCAACGCCGGTCCACGGCCTTCGACATCCCGGCATCGGCCTCCTCGACCAGCGGCCAGGCGACGTCGCGAACGAGTCGGCGGACCCATGCCGCACGCACCGCCTCCGGATCGGCGCCCGGCGCGAACTCTGCCCAAAGATCTTCGAAGAACGTCGCGTCGACGGCCCCGTCGAAACGGGCCAGGAAGTCGCGGGCACGGGCGTCGGCGCCCTTGTCCTTGTAGTCGATCTGGTCCGGCCCGTTCTCGAACAGCGCGAGCAGGGCCGGCTTCAGGACGCGGTTCTGGATCTCGCCGGCGAGGCCGACCCTTCCGGTCGCGGCCCGCGCGAGAGGCTCGGTATCGCGGCGACGCATCTTCCCGAGGATGACCTTGGTGACGGGGATGCGCCGCTCGTGCAGGCCTTCGGTCTTGCCCTGACCGCGCGTCAGCGCCCGGGCGAGGATGACGAGCCCTTCGTCGGCGTCGGTCGCGTTGATCTCCGCGAGCGGCGGTTGCGCATGCCCATCGCGGCCGAAGAGCAGCTTGACCATGCGCCGGTAGTGGAAGCCGCCCGCATCGACGGTGAGAACCTTCACGCCGTCCTTGTCGGCGACGGTCGGCGCCCAGGGGTCGCCGGTCGCGCCGCCGGGGATCGGGACGATCCGCGGGGTCTTGGAGCCGCTGGCCCGCGCCGATAACCGACCACCGTCCTCGACGAGCCGCACGCGCCGGCAGATCTCGATATAGAGCGGGTCGAGTTCCGCCTGACCCAGCGAGGCCGCACCGTCCCACGGCCGGAGCCAGACGAGGCCGAGTCCGTTCTCCGGCGCATAGCCGGGCGGGACCTCGCCCACACGCCGACGCGCCACGAGCGCCTCGATATCGCGCCGGACCTGCGAGACGGGGCCTCTCGTGGGCTCGACGCTGAAGGCGGGGCGATTGGCGAAACCCCCGTTCATGCGGCTGACGCCGTAGTTCCCGGCCCCGAGGAACCCTTCAGTCGTCTGCAGCGTCACGAGGGCGAAAAGCCAGTCGTCCGGGGCGGATTCCAGCATCACCTCGCCCTTCAGGTCATGGTTCTTGGAGGTGACCAGCATGTCGAGCGCGTCCGGCGTCTCGATCCGGTTCTTTAGCTCTTTAAGGCCGCCCGGGATCGGCGGCTGAAGCAGCGCGGGCTTGTCCGGCGGCGAGACGAGGCACCAGGGCTCGTCATCGGGGAAATCGGGCGTCAGGCCGCGCAGTATCTCGCGCCACGTCGCCTCGTCCTCCGGCATCGCCTCGCGACCGGCCCGGATCAGCGCAAGCGCGCCGAGCTGGACGAGGAAGGCATGCCAGGCGTGGCGCTGGTGGGGGCGCAGGCCGGGGAAGGACGTGATCTCGTTCCGGGCCAGCGC
>NZ_DAOLAJ010000133.1:0-7858 GCF_035325185.1 Enterovirga sp.
AGGATGACAGCCGGATCAGGCCGCGGGCTTGGGCGTCGCGATGCCCTTCTCGGCGAAGAGCTGCTGCAATTCGCCCGACTGAAACATCTCGCGGGTGATGTCGCAGCCGCCGATGAATTCGCCCTTCACATAGAGCTGCGGGATGGTCGGCCAGTTGGAATATTCCTTGATCCCGTTGCGGATGCCCTCGTCCTCCAGGACGTTGATGCCCTTGTAGGGCACCCCGACATAGTTCAGGATCTGCACGACTTGGCCCGAGAAGCCGCACATCGGAAATTGCGGCGTCCCCTTCATGAAGAGGACGACGTCGTTCGTCTTGACCTCGTTGTCGATCTGGCTGTGAACGTCGGACATCGGGGGCTCCTTTCGGGCGCGGGCTCGTCGAGCGTCTATGCGCCCGAGCCGCTCCCTCCCGCAAGAGGGCCGGGATTGCGGCCGTTCGCCCTCTGCCCCAGACTGGGGCCATGCCCCGCCTCTTCACGGCCCTCGAGGTCCCGCCTGCGCTCGCGCGCGATCTCGCGCTCTACCGGGGCGGCCTGCCGGGCGCGCGCTGGATCGATGCGGAGAACTACCACGTCACACTGCGCTTCATCGGTGATATCGACCACGCCATGGCCCGGGACGTCGCCGCCGGCCTCGCCGAAATCCCGCCCCGCCCGGCCTTCGGCGTCGCCATCGACGCCCTCGCGAGTTTCGGCGGCGATCGCCCGCGGGCGATCCTCGCGCGGATCGTCCCGACGCCCGAGCTGACGCGCCTCCAGGCGGAGCAGGAGAAGCTGATGCGGCGACTCGGGCTCGAGCCCGAAACCCGCAAGTTCACGCCCCACGTGACCCTCGCGCGCCTGCGCGGCGTCCGGGCCTCCGACCTCGCCGCCTTCATTGCGCGGGCGGGCCATTTCCCCCGCCTCTCCTTCACGGCCGAGCGCTTCGTGCTCATGTCCTCGCGCGATTCGGTCGGAGGCGGGCCTTATGTCGTCGAGGCGGCCTATCCTTTCGCGCCGACGGCCGAAGAGAGGGCGCCGTTCTGAAGCGCGATCAGGGCTTCCCGCTCCCCTGGAGAACCGTTTCCGCCTCCTGCCGCGCCGCTTGAAGCGCCGGCAGGCGCTCCCCCTCGGGCACTCCGTCGGCGAGGTCCACGGCCTCCTGCGCGAGGCCCCGGTCGCCGGCGAGCCGGGCGAGGGCCGCGAGCACGGAGGCGAGCGCGGCCCGCTCCGCGGCGCCGGGCTCCTTGGCGAAACCCTCCCGACGGAGCGCGAGAAGCGCGCGATAGGCTTCGCGCGCCTGCTCCTCGTCGCCGAGGCCGAGGCTCATCCTGGCCCTGGTCTCGAGCAGGTAGTCGAGGAAGCGCGCCCCGCGCGGATCGCCCGACGCCGTCAGCTCGCGGAGCACGCCGGCCGATTCCTCGAAGGCCGCCCGCGAGCCGGCCCGGTCGCCGGCGAATCCCCTGAAGACCGCAACCTGGAGCAGGCCGGTCGCGAGTTGTATCCGAAGCCTCGTATCGCCCGGACGAAGCGTCAGCATATGGCGCAGCACGCCCGCCTCCTCCTCGAAGGTCGCGAGCGTCCCCGGCGCATCCTGGGCCTTCATCTGGAGCTGCGCCATGGCCCGCAGAAGCTCCTGGAGGAGGGAGAAGGGCTTGTAGTTGTGCGAATCGATCCCCGCGAGCGACCGCGCCAGGACGAGCGCTTCCTTCCGCAACGTCATGCCGCCCGCCGCGTCTCCCGCCAGTTCCCGCGTCTCCGCCATATCGCGGAGCGCGATGGCGAGATCGG
Source organism: Enterovirga sp. (assembly GCF_035325185.1). Classification (GTDB taxonomy): domain Bacteria; phylum Pseudomonadota; class Alphaproteobacteria; order Rhizobiales; family Beijerinckiaceae; genus Enterovirga. The sequence goes on from NZ_DAOLAJ010000133.1 coordinate 1,773, forward strand.
TCTTCGCCTCCGCATTGCCGGGCTGGCTCGCGGCGAGGCGGCGGTCGATCTCAAGCCGTTCCCGATAGGCCGCGCTCGCGCCCGCCTCGTCCCCCTTCTGGCGCTTCACGGCGGCGACATTGGCGAGCGCCACCGCGAGGGAGCGCTGGTTGCGCATGTCGAGCGAGTTGCGGGCGACGAGCGCGCGGAAGATGTCCAGCTCCTCCTGATAGGCTCCGAGGGCCCCGTCCCAGTCGGAGAGGGCCCAGGCGCCGTTGCCGAGGAATTCGAGCGCGATCGCGACCGTGCGCTGCCGCTCGGCATTCTGGGGATCGTCCCGCAGGAGGCGCCGCTCGATCGCAAGCGAGTCGCGGTAGCGCGCCATCGCCTCCTGCTTGCGGCCCTGCTTGAGGTCGAGATTGCCGAGATTGTCGAGCATCGAGGAGAGGCCGCGCTGCATGACGTGGCTGGACGGGAACTCCTCGGCCAGCTTGCGGGCGATGTCGTAGCTCTCCTCGTAGGATCGCGCGGCGAGATCCAGGTCGTCGCTTTCGAGGCCGAGATAGCCGAGATTGAAGAGGGCGGATTGCAGGGCGCTGCGCAAATTGCCGCCCTGGTCCTGCGGGTCGGCCGCGACCTCCCGGCGGGCGACCTCGACCTGCTCGCGATACGCCTCGCGGGCGCCCGAATAATCGCCGAGCGCGAGGCGAGCATCGCCGAGCCGGTTCAGCGGCGCAAGGACCCGGCGGCGCAGTTCCGGGTCGTCCGCCCCCCGCTGTGCCCCGATCCGGGCCAGCCTCAGGGCCTCCTCGAAGCGCCCGCGCGCGGCGGAGACGTCGCCGGCCTGGTCGTCGATCGTCCCGCGCGTCACCGTGACGACGCCGAGATCGCTTTCGACCCGGACATCCTCCGGCCGCGTGCGCACGAGGCCCTCCATGATCGCGACGGCGCGGTCGGCATCGGCGCGGGCGGCGGGGAGGTCGCCCACGGCCGCGTAGATACGGGCGAAATTGTCGAACATCGCCGCGCGCGTCCGCAGCAATTCCGGATCGCCCGGCGCGGTCGTGGCGAGCTTGTCGCTCGCGTTCTGCGCGGTCGAGAGGATCTTCCGCAGAGCATCGACACGCATTCCCGCGACGTCGCCGAGGCCCTGGACGATGTCGAAGATCACGCCGCGCACCGCCTCGCGGGCGACGCCGAAATTGCGGAGCGCGAGGGCGGTCTGCTCGCGCGCGACGCTCCACTGGAAGAGCGCGCCGAGCGCGACCAGGGCAAAGACGATTGCGGCGGCGCCCGTCAGCATCATCGCCCGGCCCGCCCGGATGCGGGAGGCTCGCACATAGGCTCGCGTCTCGGGCGAAATCTCGTCGCCGTAGCGGGCGACGATGTTCTCCGCCTCCGCCAGCGGCAGGCCGCGGGGCAGGAGGAGATCCGCCCGGCGCGCCGCCTCCCAGCGCTGCCGGCGGGCCTCGATCTCCCCGCGAATACGGTAGAAATCGGCGCTTCCCTGCACGATGTCGCGCGCCCGCGCCCAGTCCGCCAGGATGCGCTGGTGGGCGAGGCGCACGAGCGCGCCGTCCTGCGCGTCGGACACGGTGAGCAGGCGGCTCGCGATCAGGGCCGCGACGAGGCGCCGGCGCGGCTCGTCCGGCGCGATCTCGGGGAGGGGGGCCGGGGTGAGGGTGAGCGTGCCGGCGAGCGGCCCTTCCTGTTCGAGCTGGGCGAGGCTCCGCACGAGGCGCGGCAGGGCGCGCAAGGCCGTCTCGTCGAGTCCCGCCAAAGCGCGCTCGCCGACCTCCTCGACGATCCCGGTCAACCCGCCGAGGCCGGCATAGACCTCGAAGGGAAGAATGGTCCGCTCGCGGCCGTCCTCGGCCGGCTCCGTTCGGCGCCCCTCGTAGAGGCGCGCGAGAGCGAGCTGGACCAGGGGCAGCATATCGGGCCGCTCGGCCTCCCGCAGCAGCCGCTCGTCCACGCCTTCGCCGGTCACGGGATCGGCGCCGAAGGCGAGGTCCGCCGCCTCCGCGGGCCGCCTCACGATCTCGGCCAGTTCCGCCGCGCCGGGAGCCGCAAGGTCGTAGCTCGCCCCCGTTTCCTTCAGCGCCTTGAGGCCCTGATGGGCCAGCATGGCCGCATAGAGATCGGCCCGCAGGGTCGCCGCGATCCAGATCCGGCCCGTCGCGAGGAGGGCGGAGAGGGCCGCGACGAAGCCGTCGCGCTGCTCCTCCGCAAGGGTCGGCGCGAACAGCTCGTCGAGCTGGTCCACCACGAGGACGAGATCGACGCGGACGGGCCGTCCCCGCCGCTCGCTCTCCTGCTCCTCACGGCCGAGCCCGTCGAGCACCGCGACGATGCGGCCGGCGGCGGAGGCCGCATCCGCGCCGAGCAAGGCCGCAAGAGACGATGGCGACAGCCCCTCTGCCGCGAGTTCCGGCAGGGCGGGGCCGCGCCCCTCCTCCGGGAGGGGCAGGTCCCGCTCGGACAGGAACAGCGCCGCTGCGAGCGCGGCACCGGGGCCTTCCGGGTCGTCGGCGGGGCGGAAGGCGGCGACGCGCCAGCGATCGACGCTCTCGATCACGCCCGGCGTCGTCACGCGCGGCACGAGGCCGGCCTTGACGAGCGAGGACTTGCCCGAGCCGCTGGCGCCGACGACGAGGAGGAACGGCACGCCATCGGCAGCCTTCTCGCGCCAGAGATCGACCGCGCGCGAGACGTCCCGCCCGCGCCCGAAGAAGACCGCCGCGTGGCGGAAGCCGTAGGATTCGAGCCCCGGATAGGGCGAGCCCTTGATCGCGTCGGGCCAGGCGAGGATGCGCCCCGCCGCCACCTTGTCCGTGAGCCAGCGCCGCAGCAGCGCCTCGACCTGGGCTTCGAAATCGTCCTCGGAGGCGTAGACTTGGTAGGCGGCGCGGAAATGTCCCTCGGGCGTCAGGAACCAGCGCGCGAAAAACGCCTCCAGCCTCGCCCATTCCTGGGCGATCCGCTCGCGTTCCGGATCGTCGATCGCCGGGCGGGGCGCCGAGCCGCCATAGCGGTAGACGAAGACATCGGGGCTCTCGGCCCCCCGCCGGCGCGCCTCGACGGAGGTGAGAAGCTCGTAGGCCGTTCCGCTCGGATAGGGCTCGCCCGAATCGAGAGTCTCGGGAAAATCGGGCGGAAGCTCCGTGCCGAGCCGCCATTTGAAGAGCGTGAGGACGAGGTCGCACTCGACCGCGAGCGGAATCTGCGTCTGGAAGGTCGCGTGCGCCTGGTAGGCTTCGGTCTCCCAGCGGATCACGTCGATCCGGGCACGTCCGGCGCATTCGCCGTTCAGCCGGCTCACCACCGCCGCGACGCGCCGCCGCTCGACCGCGACATCGCCGGGCGAGGACAGGAACAGGCGGAAGATGCGCGTCGTCATGCACTTCGTCCGGCATCGCGGCCGGGCCGCATCCGACATCTATCCGGCGGGCTGCCCTCCCGCGAGTCCCCGGGCCTCAGACGATCTGGTTGACCAGCCTTTCCCCGCGCCGGAGGCGGGCGACGTTCTCGACCAGAAGCTCGATGACGCTTGCCTCGTAGGTCCGCGTTTCGCCGGCCGCATGGGGCGTGATCAGGACGTTCGGCATCTCCCAAAGGGGCGAGGAGGCGGGAAGCGGCTCCTCGGCCGTCACGTCGAGGGCCGCCGCGCCGAGGCGGCCCGAGCGGAGGGCCGCGACGAGATCCGCCTCGACCACGCAGCCGCCGCGCGCCACGTTCACCAGCACCGCGCCGGGCTTCATCGCGGCCAGCGCCCGCGCATCGAGGAGGCCGCGCGTCTCCGGCGTCAGGGGGCAGGTCAGCACGACGTAATCGGCGCGGGCGAGACAGGCATGGAGATCCGTCACCGCCACGACCTCGTCGGCGTCCCCAGCCCCCGCCGACGGGTCGCGGCGCAGGCCGATCACATGCATGCCGAACGCCTTGGCGAGGCGCGCGATCCGGCCTCCGATCCGGCCGAGCCCGACCACGGCCAGCGTCTTGCCGCCGATCACGTCCTCCCGAAGGGAGTGGTCGCCCTGGTAGGGACGCCAGAAGCGCTTCGCCTGGTTGTCGCGCGCCTCGGGAAGGCGGCGGGCGAGGGCGAGGATCATGGCGAGGGCGTGCTCGGACACCGCCTGCTCGTTCGCGCCCTGGGCGCTGGCGAGATGGACCCCGTGCGTCCCGAAGGCCGCGAGGTCGAACTGGTTGATTCCGGCCGAGACCGATTGCACGAGGCGCAGCCGGCCGGCGCGCGGCAGGAAGGCATTGTCCCAGAGCAGGGAGGCGACCAGGATGTCGATCTCCCCGATCCGCGCGGCGACACCTTCCCTGGTCGTCTCCCGGATGACGACCGCGCCTTTCGGCCTGCGGCTCTCCTCCAGGCCCTCATAGGCGTCCATCAGGCGATAGACGGGATGGGCGAGGCAGATGACGGGGGAATCGGGCAGCATGGGCCTCTTCCAACGGAAGGCGATGCCCCGGACCGGGGCATTTTCACGTGAAACAATCCCCGACGAACCGTGTCGGCCTAGTCGGGCGCCGCCACCGTGGTCAGGGCCAGGGCGTGGAGGACCCCGCCCATCCGCCCACCCAGCGCATCATAGACGAGCTGATGCTGGCGCACCCGCGGCAGCCCCTTGAAGGCGGCGGAGGTCACCGTCGCGGCATAGTGATTGCCGTCCCCGGCGAGGTCCCGGATCTCGACCGCCGCATCCGGCAGGGCCGCCTTGATCATGCGCGCGATCTCGCCCGCTTCCATGGCCATGACGCTTCTCCTCAAGTCGCCTCGGACGCCGCATTCCCGTCCATGTAACCGGGCAGCCAACCTTCATGGACGCGCCGCAGCTCGGCCACGGGGAGGCCCTCCTCCTCGGGGAGCACGATCTCGTCCCCTCCCGTGAGGCCCAGATACCAGCTCGGGACGCCCGCCGCCGTCGCCTCCTGGCGCAAGGCGAACATCTCCTCGCTCCGGCAGGCGACGACATAGCGGCCCTGGTCCTCGCCGAACAGGAAGGCGTGGAGCGGCACGGTGGTCGGCATGTCCCGCGCGCGAAGCTCGATCCCGATCCCGCCGGCCATCGCCATCTCGGCCAGCGCGATCGCGATGCCGCCGTCGGAGACGTCGTGGACCGTGTCGACCTTGCCGGCCCGGATCAGGCCGCGCACGAAATCGCCGACCTTGCGCTCGGCCGCGAGATCGACCGGGGGCGGCGCGCCCCCCTCGCGGCCGCAGATGTCGCGCAGATAGAGCGACTGGCCGAGCCAGCCCGCGGTCGCGCCCAGCACCAGCACCGCCTCGCCCTCCCGCTTGAAGGGGATGGAGGCGCGGACCGTCACGTCGTCGAGGAGGCCGACGCCGCCGATCGTCGGCGTCGGCAGGATGCCGCGCCCGTTGGTCTCGTTGTAGAGCGAGACGTTGCCGGAGACGACGGGGAAGTCGAGCGCCCGGCACGCCTCGCCGATGCCGCGGATGCAGCCGACGAGCTGCCCCATATATTCGGGCCGCTCGGGGTTGCCGAAATTGAGGTTGTCGGTCACGGCGAGCGGCAGGCCGCCGACCGCCGTGATGTTGCGCCAGGCCTCCGCCACGGCCTGCCGGCCGCCCTCGACCGGATCGGCCTCGCAATAGCGGGGCGTGACGTCGGTCGTGAGCGCGAGGCCCTTCGGCCCGTCCTCCACCCTCACCACGGCCGCGTCGCCGCCGGGGCCGCCGACCGTGTTGCCGCCAATGAGGTGGTCGTATTGTTCCCAGACCCAGCGCTTCGAGCAGCCGTCCGGCGAGCCGACGAGCTTCAGCAGCGCCTCGCGATGCGGCATGGGCGGGACGACGTCAGCCGCCTCGATCCGCGGCTGGAAGGTATTGGCGAGGTGGGGGCGGTCATAGACGGGGGCGAGGTCGCCCAGCTCCTTGATCGGCAGGTCGGCCACCGTCTCGCCGCCGTGCCTGACCACGAAGCGCAAGGTGTCGGTGGTCTTGCCGATGACCGCGAAATCGAGCCCCCATTTGCGGAAGATCGCGGCCGCATCCTCCTCCCGGCCGGGATCGAGCACCATGAGCATGCGCTCCTGGCTCTCGGAGAGCATCATCTCGTAGGCGCTCATGCCCG
>NZ_DAOLAJ010000134.1:0-7772 GCF_035325185.1 Enterovirga sp.
GACCAGCACGAGATGTCGTTGCAGACCGCGACCGGGCGCTCCTTGCCGTAGGAGACCGTGCGCATCCGCGAGGAGGCGATGCCCCGCGAGGCGAGATAGTCGCGGACGGTCTGGGCGCGCCGGGCGCCGAGCGAATAGTTGTATTCGCGCGTCCCGCGCTCGTCGGCATGGCCCTCGACGATGAAGCGGTAGCTCGAATAGCGCTGGAGCCAGGTGGCCTGGCGGTCGAGCGTCGCGGTCGCGGTGGAGGTGAGGTCGGACGAATCGGATTCGAAGAAGACCCGGTCGCCCACATTCACCGCGAAATCCTGGGCCGAACCGGGCGTCGAGGCGCCGCCTCCCGCCCCATAGCCACCGCCCGGCCCCCCGCGGCCTCCCGCGCCGCCGGCGAGCTGGTCCGGGTTCGAGGAGCAGGCCGCGGCCGCGAGCGCGAGCGAGGCCGCAAGCGCGATCTTGAAGGCCGCACGCCGAGCGGCCGGCATGGTCTTGGTCATGATGACGATCTCCCGACAGGCGGTCTCCGGGGGCGCCGCCGCGCCCGACCAACCGCGTCAACCTTCACAAAGCGTGACTCCGATTGCCGTACGGTTATCGGAGCGTGAAAGCGGAAATCAGCGTTAAGGGGTTCCTAACGGGCCGCCCGTGCTCGGCCGCACGGGCTCAGCGCCCGCCCCCGAGCAGCGGAGACCAGCTCGGATCGGAGGCGTAGGAGGGCGTCGGGATCGCCACGTTCACCCGGCCCGTCACGTCGATCATGTAGAGCTTGCCGCCCGACTGGCCGCCCGGATCGCGGAAGATCACGAGATATTGCCCATTCGGCGCCCAGGTCGGCCCCTCGTTGTGGTAGCCCTCCGTCAGGATGCGCTCGCCCGAGCCGTCCGGCTTCATCACGCCGATGGCGAAGCCGCCCGGGCGCTGCTTGGTGAAGGCGATGAGGTCGCCGCGCGGCGACCAGGCCGGCTGCGAATAGGCGCCGTCGCCGAAGGAGATGCGCCGCTGGCCCGAGCCGTCCGCCCCCATGAGGTAGATCTGCTGCTTGCCGCCGCGGTCGGATTCGAAGACGATCTGGCTGCCGTCGGGGGAATAGGACGGCGAGGTGTCGATGGCGGAGGAATTGGTCAGCCGCGTCGTCGCCTTCGAGCCGAGATCCAGCGCGTAGATGTTGGAATTGCCGCCCTCCTGGAGCGCGATCAGGAGCCGCCGCCCGTTGGGCGAGAAGCGGGGGCTCGAGGACATGTCGCTGAAATCGCCGACGACGTGGCGCGCGCCGGTCTCGAGGTTGATGATCGAGACGCGCGGCTGCTGGCCCGGCGGCTGGGACATGTAGGCGATGTCCTGCGTCGCGGGCGAATAGCGCGGCGAGACCACGGAATTGTCGCCGGGCGTGAGGTAGCGGACATTGGCCCCGTCCTGGTCCATCACGGCGAGGCGCTTGCGGCGGCGCTCCTTGGGGCCGGATTCGTCGACGAAGGCGATGCGCGTGTCGAAGAAGCCGCCGACGCCGGTGATCTTCGAATAGACCGCGTCGGAGATGATATGCGCCACGCGCCGCCAGGAATTGGCGTCGGTGCCGTATTGCTGGCCGACGAGCTGCTGGCCGGAGGTGACGTCCCACAGCCGGAACTCGGCCCGCAGGCGGCCGGAGGCGTCGCGGGCCACCCGGCCCGTCACGAGGCCCTGGACCCCCGTTCCCCGCCACGCGCCGAAATTCGGCGCGGCGTCGAAGGAGGGGTTCTCGGGAAAGCGGCTGCGGTCGAGGACGGTGAAATAGCCCGAGCGGGCGAGGTTGCTCGCGATGATGCCGGTGACCTTCGCGCCCAGCTCGCCCTCGCCCCCGAATTCGGCGATCGCGATCGGGCTGGGCTGGAAGCTGCCGCGCCGCACGTCGATGAACAGTTCCGCCCTCGCCGCCGGCGCGAGCGCGGAGCCGGCTCCGGCCAGGGCCCCGCCCAGAAGAAGTGCGGTCCGTCTCGTGATCCTGGATGACGACATCGAAGCCAGCCTGCTCGTCCTGTGGAAGGCGCGGACATCGTCGCGCCGAATCATCGTGGGGAGTTCTCGAACCCGGTTACCTCAAGGGGCGTGCGGAAGCCTCGCCCGGACCGTGCCCGTTTCAAGACAGCCTTTAGTCGCGGACGTTGTAGCTCACCGCCAGATTCTTCCAGACGTCATAGGCGGCGGCGAATTTCGCCGGGATGCGCAGCGGGGTGCAGCGGCGCGTCGCGCGCACCGCCGCTTCGGCGACGATCGGGAAAAGGCGGTGGCTCGAGGAGTTCTGCACCCTCGGCGCCGCGGCGAGCGAGCCGTCCGGCGCGATCAGCACGTTGACCACCGGGTTCGGCGGCTTGTCGGCGCCGTCCGCCGCGAGCGGAACCTGCCAGCAGCGATGAAGCTGCTCGTTGATGATGCCGACGATCTGGTCGCGCTCGCTCGGGCTGAGGCGCGCGCCGTGGCCCGAGGCCGCCCCGAGGGAGGCCAGGCGCTGGACCTGGCGGGCGCTGGAGCCCGAGCCCTGCGGGGCCTCGGTGCCGACGAGGCGCGAGATGTCGCCGGGATTGAAGCGCTCGGCGAGCGCCGCCTGGCGGCGCGCCCTCGCCTCGGCGGCGGCCTTCGCCTTCGCCTCGGCCCGCGCCTTGGCATCCGCCTGCGCCTTGGCCTCGGCGAGCTTGCGGCGCTTCTCCTCCGCCTTGGCCTGGGCTTCCTGTTCGGCCTTGGCCTTGGCCTCCGTCTCGGCGAGCTTCTTCTCGAGCGCGGCCTTGGCCTCGGCCTCGGCCCTGGCTTTCGCCTCCGCGTCCGCGCGGGCCTTGGCCTCCGCCCGCGCCTTGGCCTCGGCGTGCGCCTTGGCTTCCGCCTTGGCCTTGGCCTCTGCCTGCGCTTTGGCCTCCGCCGCCTCGCGCTCGGCCTCGGCGCGCTCCTCGGCCTCGGCCCGCTGGGCGGCCTTGATCGCTTCCGCTTTCGCCGCCGCGGCCTTGGCGGCTTCCGCCGCCTTCGCAGCGGCCGCCTTGGCTGCGGCGGCTTTCGCCGCGGCTTCGGCCTTGGCTGCCGCCTCCGCCTTGGCGGCGGCTTTCGCGGCCTCGGCCTCGGCCTTCTCGATGTCGGGACGCGACGGCGGCGTGGGAGGCGGCACCGTGTCCTCCTCGGCGACCTTCAGGTCAACCGGGCGCGTCGGCGGAATCGGCGTGTCGGATTGCGAGGTGCCGGGCAGGTTCGCGACGCGGGTATCGTCCTGGCGGTCGGCCCGCTCCTGCGGATCGGACTGCACCTGGGCGGCCTGCGCCTCGCCTTTGGGAATCTCGCTCGGCGCGTCGGTCAGGATCTCGACCGGAATGCCTTCCTGCGACTCGGGCAGCTTCTCGGCCGCGAAGGCCATGAGCCCGGCCGCGAGGATGGCCGCGTGCGCGACGCCCGACAGCCAGAGCCCGGGCGCGCGACGATCGGGTTTGAGCCGCATTGCAGGCGCGCCTCAATGCGGGTCGGGTTCGGTGATGAGCGCGACGCGGCGGAAGCCGCCCTGGGTGACGATGGCCATCACCTGGGCCACGCGGCCGTAATCGACGCGCTTGTCGCCGCGCACGAGGATGCGCTCGTCCGGCCCCTTGGCCCGCTGGCCGATGGCCGGGACGATCTCGTCGTCGCGTAGCGAGGTCTCGTCGAGGAAGATCTGGCCGTTCTGCCGGATCGACAGCATGATCGGCTTCTGGTCGACGTTGAGCTGCGCGGCCTTGGTCTGCGGCAGGTCGAGCGGCACGCCCACCGTCATCAGGGGCGCGGCCACCATGAAGATGATGAGCAGCACCAGCATGACGTCGATGAACGGCGTCATGTTGATCTCGTTGATCGGCGCCGCGCGCCGTCCCCGGCGCCTGCGGCGCGAGCCGCCGCCCCCGGCGGCTCCGTGAACCATGCCCATGGCCGCCCCCTCAGGCCACCAGCGGCAGGCGCTCGTCGATCTGCCGCGACAGGATCGCCGAGAACTCGTCCGCGAAGCTCTCCATCTGCGCCTGCTGGCGGGCGACCTCGGCCTGGAGCTTGTTGTAGGCGAGCACGGCCGGGATGGCGGCGAAGAGGCCGATGGCCGTCGCGAACAGGGCCTCGGCGATGCCGGGCGCCACGACCGCGAGGCTCGTGTTCTTGGAGGCCGCGATGGAGGTGAAGGCGTTCATGATGCCCCAGACGGTGCCGAAGAGCCCGATATAGGGCCCGGCCGAGCCGATGGAGGCGAGGAAGAGCAGGCGCGAATCGAGCCGCTCGACCTCGCGCTGGATGGTGACGTCGAGCACCTTGTCGATGCGCTGGGCGAGGCTCGCGATCTGCCGCCCCGAGCCCTCGAAGCTGCGCTTCCACTCGCGCATGGCCGCGACGAAGATGGCGGCGAGGCCCGAGCCCGGATTCTCCTGGTGCTCGCGATACAGCTCCTCCAGCGAGGTGCCGGACCAGATCGTGTCCTCGAACTTGTCGTTGGCGGCCTTGGTGCGGCGGAAGAGCAGCGACTTGTCGATGATGATGGCCCAGCACCAGATCGAGGCCGAGAGCAGGCCGATCATCACCAGCTTGACGACGATATGCGCGCTCCAGAACAGCCCCCAGAGGGAGAAGTCGGGCGCGGGAATGGCCGCCATCGCGTCAGCGGGGTTCATCGCGGGTCGAATTCCTCATGTCGCGGCCGGAAACGGCCGCCTGATGTCCATCGGGCGTTGCGGAGACGGCCTCCAGATCACCGAAAATTCTGTCGAAAGTAAGAGCACTTGGGCGGAGAAGCCTCCATGAGGGCCCGAACCGGCGCTCCGCGCCCCCGCCAGGCCCTTTAGGCCGCCAGGAGGGTTAACGGAGCGTTACGGAGGAGAGGGTCGCGGTTCTTCGCCCCAGCCTCTTGCTCCGGCCGGGCGGCGCGACGATAGGCTCTGTCTCGGTTCGCCGCCGCTCGCCCGAGCGGCGGAAGGGTTGGGGAACGTCATGTCGATCACGCGCCGTCGCGCCATTGCCGGAGCCGGGGCCGCCGTCGGGGCCGCGATGCTGCCCCGCGCGGGCCGGGCGCAATCGACCGACCTGATCGTCGGGACCTGGGGCGGCGATTACGGCGCCCTGCTGCAATCGATGATCGACGAGCCGCTGATGAAGCCGCTCGGCATCAACGTGACGCAGGACATCTCGAACAACGATCCACGCCGGGCCAAGCTGATCGCGGAGAAGGGCGAGGCTCGCTCCAGCATCGACGTCGCCTGCCTGAACGACGTCGATTCCTTCATCCTGACGGATCTCGGCGTCCTGGAGGCGGTGCCCGGCGAGGCCGTGCCCCGGACGAGCGAGGTGCTGGCGATCCTCAAGAACCAGACCACGATCCCCCATCTCTACTCGGTCATGGCCGTGCTCTATAATCCGGGCAAGATCGCGTCTCCTCCCACCTCCTGGATCGACCTGTTCAATCCGGCCTATGCCGGGCGCATCGGCTTTTCCGACGTCCTCTACAATTTCAACATCGCCGCCATGAACATGGGGGTGGGCGGGCAGTCCGACGATTTCGCGCCGGGCCGCAAGGCCCTGCTCGATCTCAAGGCGAACGACGTCAGGACCTTTCCCTCGAACGAGGCGCTCGGCGCGGCGCTGAAGGCGGAGGAGATCTGGATCACCTTCATGTGGCAGGCCCGCGGCTTCCTGTGGCGCCGGGCGGGCATTCCGGTCGCCTGGTCCGTGCCGCGGGAGGGCACCTTTCCGCTGCTCTTCGAGGCCGGCGTGCCCAGGAACGCGCGAGCCAAGGATGCCGCCTGGAAGTACCTGAACGCGATGCTCGACCCCAAGGTGCAGGTCGCCTTCTCGGAGAAGCTCGGCTACATGCCGACCGTGAGGGACGCCGAATTGCCGCCCGATCTCGCGAAGGAGATCGGCATGGAGGAGGCGCGGCGAGCGCGGCTGCGCCCCATCGACTACGAGGCAATGCAGAAGGAGCGCGGCGCGATGCTTGAGTTCTGGAACAAGGAATTCAAGGGGTAGGGCGCGCCCCGCGCGGACGGTTAGCGGCGCCTTAACTCGCCTCTTCTAGCGTTAAGGCCGGTTCCGAGCGTTGCGGTTGGTCCATGCATACGTTGCGTCGTCACGAGTCCCCCCTCGAGCGTTTGTCGGATGCGATCCTCGCCTTCTCCAAGAGACGCTGCGTGGAGGGGCTGGGCCTCGTCCTGTTCGGGGCGGCCGTGGCGTTGTCGCTCTCGCTGATCACCTGGTCGGTCAAGGATCCCAGCCTCAACCACGCCACGGGGAGGGCGGTCCGCAATCTCCTCGGGGCGCCCGGCGCGGTGCTCTCCGACCTCCTCATCCAGATCTTCGGCCTCGGGGCCGCGGCGGCGGCCTTCGTCCCGGCCGTCTGGGGCATCCGGCTGATCCGGGAGGGAACCATGCGCCGGGCCGGGCTGCGCCTCACGCTCTGGGCCGTCGGCATCTGGGCGCTCGCGGCCTTCGCGAGCGCGCTGCCTTCGACCGCCGCCTGGCCGCTTCCGACCGGCCTTGGCGGGGTGGCGGGGGATGCGCTGCTCGGGGCGGCGCGCACCGTCGGCGGCGGCCTCGGCGTCGCGGTGGCCGGACTGATCTTCGGGGCGGTGGCCGCCTCGAGCCTCCTGGGGGCCTGCGGCCTGCGCCGCGCCAAGAGCGATCCCTTCTCGCCGCCGCCCGAGCGCGCGCAGGACAGGGAGGAGACGGGCCGGGACGACGAGCCGAGCCTCGCCATCATCTGGCTCGGCGGCATGGCCCATGGCCTCATCAGCGCGAAAGCCGCGCTCCAGCGCCGGATCGCGGCCCGCGCCGCGGCGAGCGCTCCGCTCCGGCCCGCCGACCGCTCCGATCAGCACGACCGCTTCGACCGGCTCGATCGCTTCGACCGTCCGGCCCCGCCGGTGGCGGATGCGCCGTTCCGCGAGCCGTCCCGCGCGCCCGTCGCCGTTCCGATGCCGGCCCCGGTCCGGGTTCCGATGCCCGTCCCGGCGCCGATGCCGGCGCCCGCCGCCGAGCCCGCGATGCGCGCTTCGGCCGAGCGCGAGATTCTCTATACTCCGCCGCTGCGCGGTCCCGCCTCTCGCCTGCGCGGCGTCGCGCCTCCCGTGCGGGTTCCCGAGCCCGGCGATCTCGACGGCTACGAGCGGCGCGGCCCCGGCGCCATGCCCGAGGATGTCGCCACCCCGTTCGGCTGCCGGGACGACAGGCAGGACGAAAAGGACGAGATGGAGGAGAATGATCTTCCTCCGTCCCCGCCGCAACGCGCGGCCGCGCCGGCGCCTTCGCAGATCCGCATGGCCGCCCCGGTCCGCGCGCCGGCTCCCTCCCCGGCTCCCTTGCACCGCGCCGCGCCGATGCCTGCCGCGGCGCCGGGCCGCGCGGCCGTCCACCTGCCCGCGCAGGTCGCCCCGCGCGCCCCCGCGCCGGCGGCCCGCTCCCACGGGGCGGCAGGCTACGAGATGCCGCCGCTTCCGCTCCTCTCCGAGCCGAGGAAGCAAGTCGCGACGGTCTCGAAGGATGCCCTGGAGCAGAACGCGACGCTGCTCGAATCGACGCTGGAGGATTTCGGCGTCCGCGGCGAGATCATCAACGTGCGGCCGGGCCCGGTCGTCACGCTCTACGAGCTGGAGCCCGCTCCGGGCACCAAGTCCTCGCGCGTGATCGGCCTCGCCGACGACATCGCCCGCTCGATGTCGGCGGTCTCGGCCCGCGTCGCGGTGGTGCTCGGCCGCAACGCCATCGGCATCGAGCTGCCGAACCAGAAGCGCGAGACGGTCTTCCTGCGCGAGCTG
>NZ_DAOLAJ010000135.1:0-7711 GCF_035325185.1 Enterovirga sp.
GGGGGGGGGGGGGGGGCGGGGCGGGGGCCTGCGGCATGTCGGGCGCGCCCTGTTGCTCCTGAGCCCGCCGAAGTGTCGCTTCCAGTTCCTTCGTCATGTCCGGGACGAGGCTTTCGGCGCCGCGCGGGACCGAGGGCCGCGCCGCCGGCTGGACGGGCGGGGGGGGCGAGGCGCCCGGACTGACGCGCGTCGGCTTCAGCATCGGTTCCAGGACCGGGGCGACCAGGTCCTGGGCCGAGAGCGCGCCGGGCAGGTCGAGCCGGCCGAATCCGTTCTCGATGACGGGCCGTGCCGGGCCGCCCTCGGCGCCGCGCGGCGCCCCGCCTTCGGATTTCTCGGCGATCTCCGCCTGCTGGGATGCGGGCAGCCGGGCCCCTGGCACCCGCACGATATTGGTTTCCACGACGACGTCGTTGGGGCCTCCGACGAGGAGCAGATGCTCCACATTGTCCCGCCGCAGGAGGATCAGTTGCCGCTGGCGGTCGAGGTCGTAGACGTCGACGATGCCGAGCCGCGGCTGCCGCGTCCTCCCGCGCTCCTGGGAAACCGACATCCGGCTTCCCGTCAGGCGCCGCAGGATCAGCGCGAACAGGGCAAGGAGAAGAAAGATGATCGCAAACGCGATCACGTACTTCACGGCCGGGGAGAGGTTCTCGGTGCCGGGAATGGTGAACAAGACAGACGCTCTTCCGACGGGCTCGCGTGACGCCGATGGCCCGCCCGGTCGGTTTCCGGGCAGGCGAGGCAGCAACGCGTTAACACGTTTCCCGGCGGGTGTCCCGTCCGCGAATCGGCCCTCGCGGGACGAGAGTTCCGAAGCGCCCCCTGGCGGCCCGCCATCGGTGCAGGCCAGCCCCTCTGCCTCTTGCTGCACCAGGGGGTTAAGGGGCCGTTAACCATAAATCCGGCAAGCAGGGCGGGCAGCGGCGGACGGGCCTTCCGAATCAGGGGGCGCGGCCGGGCGCGTGCGTCGCGGCGACCGAAAAGCTCCTTGCCCGCGCGGCGCGGGCGATGCCGGGACCAATGTCGCATATCGGCGCGGAGATACCGGTGGAACATTGCGGGGCGACGGCCCGGACGATCCGGTTTGTCTTGCGGCTGAAGCGGCACGCGTCGTAGGGCTGGAGAGAGGGGCCTGGAGCTTGGCGTAGACGGGATGGCTGAGGTCAGGGGCACGGCTCCGCCGGGGATCGACCGGTCGCAGAAGACAGGTCACGTGGGCGCGCTTCTGCTGCTCGCGGGCATCCTGGTCGCCGCGGTGGCCGGGCTCAGCCTCCTGTCGAGCGAGACCGCCCAGCCGCTGCTGCTCGCGCTGCTTGCGCTGCTTGCGATGGCGGGCGTGTTCTTTCTCTTCGCGCTCGCCGTGGGCGCGCTCCGCTTCGGCGCCGGCACGCGCAACGACGTCACCAAGGCCATCGCCGACGCCTCTCCCGAGGCTCTGCTCGCAGTCGAGGAATCCGGCCGCGTCGTCTATGCCAATGCCGCCTACATGACGCTCGCGGGGGCGAGCGGGCAGGCGGATCTGCGGACGGTCGACCAGCTTTTCGCCGGTGGCCCGGACGTGTCGGAGGCCGTCTACCGCCTCGTCCAGGCCGCGCGCGAGGGGCGCGTGGCGGCGGAGGAGCTGCGTTTGTCGCCCGCCCTCGAGGGAGGGCGCGAATTCGGCTGGTATCGGGTGCGGGTCCGCCCGCTGGCGGAGGCCGGGCGGGCCGCCTCGCTCTGGACGGTCGCCGACCTGACCCCCGAGCGGGAGCGCCAGGAGAACGTCTTCCAGGAACTCCAGCACGCGATCGACTATCTCGACCACGCCCCGGCCGGCTTCTTCTCGGTCACGCCGGAGGGCTCGATCGTCTACATGAACGCGACGCTCGCCGCCTGGCTCGACCACGACCTCGCCAAGGTCGGGCCGGGCGGGCTCACGCTCGCCGACATCATGCCCGCCTCGGCGGTGGCGCTGCTCAGCCGCATGGACGGGCGGCCGGGCGAGGCCCGGACCGAGACGCTCGACCTCGACCTCGCGCGCCGCGGCGGCCAGAGCCTGCCCGTGCAGCTCCATCACCGCATCGCCTTCGGCCAGGACGGCAAGCCCGGTCCCTCGCGCACGCTCGTCCTGAACCGCTCCGGCGCGGAGGCGCATGGCGGGGAGCGCGCCGAGATTCGCTTCGCCCGCTTCTTCAACGCGACGCCGCTCGCCATCGCGGTGCTGGACCGTCAGAAGCGCATCCTGCGCTCGAACGCCGCCTTCCTGCGCCTCTTCGGCGCGCCCTCGCGCACGGGGGCGAGCGGGCCGCCGCCGGTCCTCGACTACATCTCCCCCGCCGACCGGCCGCGCGTCGAGGCCGCGGCGGATGCGGCCGTGGCCGGACAGGCCGAGACCGTGCCGCTTGACGTCGCGATCTCCGAGGGGAGCCGCCAGGCCCGCCTCTGGCTCTCCCAGGTCGAGGACGCCGCGGGCGAGGAGGACAGCGAGCGCATCGTCCTCTACGGGCTCGACACGACCGAGCAGCGCCAGCTCGAGCAGCAATTCGCCCAGGCCCAGAAGATGCAGGCGGTCGGCCAGCTCGCGGGCGGGGTGGCGCACGATTTCAACAACGTCCTCCAGGCCATCATCGGCTATTCGGACCTGCTCATCGCCGCCCACCGCCCGGCCGACCCGTCCTTCCAGGACATCATGCAGATCAAGCAGAACGCGAACCGGGCGGCGGCGCTGGTGCGCCAGCTTCTCGCCTTCTCGCGCCGGCAGACGCTGCGGCCGGAGGTGGTGAGGCTCGGCGACACGCTGTCGGATCTCTCGCTCCTGCTGAAGCGCCTTCTCGGCGAGCGGGTCCAGCTCGAGCTGCGCCAGGGGCGCGACCTCTGGCCCGTCAAGGCGGATGTCAACCAGCTCGAGCAGGTGGTCATCAACCTCGCGGTGAATGCGCGCGACGCCATGCCCGAGGGCGGCACCGTCGCCATCGCGACCGCCAATGTCCCGGCCGAGGAGGCGAAGGCGCTCGACCTCGCCGGCCTGCCGCCGGCCGATTACGTGCGCATCTCGGTCGCCGATACCGGCACCGGCATCCCGCCCGAATTGCTCGACAAGATCTTCGAGCCCTTCTTCACGACCAAGGAGCTGGGCAAGGGCACCGGCCTCGGCCTCTCGACGGTGTTCGGCATCGTCAAGCAGTCGGGCGGCTACATCTATGTCGATTCGACGCCGGGAGCCGGGACGGCCTTCTCGATCTACCTGCCGCGGCACGTCCCGGAGGCGGAGGCGCCGCAGGGGACGGACGCCAGGCCCGCCCCCGCCAAGGCGCGCGCCCCCGATCTCACCGGGCAGGGCACGATCCTCCTCGTGGAGGACGAGGATGCCGTGCGCGCCGTCAACGGCCGTGCCCTCGCGGCGCGCGGCTACACCGTGCTCGAGGCCGCTTCGGGCCTCGAGGCGATCCAGCTCATCGACGAGCGGGGCGAGCCGGTGGATCTCGTCGTGTCCGACGTGATGATGCCCGAGATGGACGGCCCGACCCTCCTCGCCGAGCTGCGCAAGCGGGATCCGAACGTGAAGTTCGTGTTCGTCTCGGGCTATGCCGAGGACGCTTTCGACAAGCATCTCCCGGAGGGCGAGCGGCCGGACTTCCTGCCCAAGCCCTTCAGCCTGAAGCAGCTCGTGGAGACCGTGAAGCAGGCGATCGGGCGCTGAGGCCGCGGGCTCGCGCCGGCCGGGGACTCTAGCCGGCCCGCAGCGCGAAGAGCGCGAAGAGGCCGGCCGGATCGGTCAGCATCGTCTCGGGCAGCCAGCCCGAGCGCCTCGCCAGGGCCTCGAAATCCGCCGGCCGATATTTGTAGCTGTTCTCCGTGTGGATCGTCTCGCCCTCGGCGAAGCGCAGAATCCTGCCGCCGAGATGCACCTCCTGCCCGCGCAGGCTGACGAGATGCATCTCGATGCGGCTCATCGGGCGGTTGAAGAAGGCCCGGTGGGCGAAGCCGCGGAGGTCGAAATCCGCGCCCAGCTCCCGGTTGGCGCGCCGCAGGAGGTTCAGGTTGAACCTCGCCGTGACGCCGGCCGCATCGTCATAGGCGGGGTTCAGGATCGAATCCGGCTTGACCAGGTCGACGCCCACCAGAAGCGAGGCGCCCGGCCCGAGAAGCGCCGCGAAATGCCGGAGCAGCCGGCCCGCCTCCTCCGGCTCGAAATTGCCGATGGTCGAGCCGGGGAAGAAGCCGAGCAGGGGCCGGGCGCGGATCTCGGGCGGCAGGTCCAGCTCCTTCGTGAAGTCGCCGATCGCGGGAACCACCTCCAGGTCCGGCCGGTCGGCCCGCAGCCGCGCCGCCTCGGCCCGGACGAATTCGCCGGAGACGTCGACCGGGACATAGGCGGCGACCTCCGGAAGGGCTCGCAGGAGGGCGCGGATCTTCTCGCTCGATCCCGAGCCGAACTCGACCACCGCGAGGCCCGGCCGCGACAGGCGGGCGAGATCCTCCGTCCGTCCGCGCAGGATCGAAAGTTCGGTCCGCGTCGGATAATATTCGGGGAGCCGCGTGATCTCCTCGAAGAGCCGCGAGCCTTCGAGATCGTAGAAATACTTGGCCGGGAGCGTCTTCTGCGGCCGGGAGAGCCCTTCCAGGACATCGGCCAGGAAGGCGGGGTCGCGGACGGCAAACGCCGGTCCGCCGGGAAGGACGTCGTGCAGGGCTTGCATAGGTGTGTCTTATCCGCGGTCGTCGGCGAGGCGCAGGCCCGTGAACTGCCAGCGCTGCGGGGGATAGAAGAAGTTGCGATAGGTAACGCGGCTATGACCCTGCGGCGTCGCGAGCGAGGAGCCGCGCAGCACCATCTGGTTGGCCATGAACTTGCCGTTGTACTCGCCGAGCGCGCCCGCCACGGGGCGGTAGCCGGGATAGGCGGTATAGGGCGAGCGCGTCCATTGCCAGACGATGCCGAAGGCATCCTCCAATTCGCCCGACCGAACCGCCGCCTCCCACTCGAACTCGCTCGGCAGCACCTTGCCCGCCCAGCGCGCAAAGGCGTCGGCCTCGTAATGGGAGACGTGGCAGACCGGGGCGTCGAGATCGACCGGGCGGGCGCCGCCGAGCGTCATCACCGTCCAGCCGTTCTCGCCGCGGCGCCAGTAGCCGGGCGCCTCCCAGTCCTCGTTCTGCGCCGTCGTGAAGCCGTCCACGAGCCACAATTCGGCGCGGCCGTAGCCGCCATCCTCCATGAAGCCGAGCCATTCGCGGTTGGTGACGAGGGATTTCGCCACCTTCACGTCGAGGACCAGGGCCTCGTGGGCAGGGCCCTCGTTGTCGAAGGAGAAGCCGTCTCCCTCGTGGCCGAAGCGGCGGATGTCCCGCTCCAGTGCGAGCCAGCCCTCCCGCTTCTCGAAGGGCGGCGGCGCGAAGGCCGGGTCGTAGGCGGGCGCGGTCGGGTTCTGGGCGAAGGCGTGCAGGATGTCGGTGAGCATCAGCTCCTGGTGCTGCTGCTCGTGATTGAGCCCGATCTCCATGATCGCGCCGATTCCGGGGTCCTCGGGATGGTCGCGCAGCAGCGCCTCGACCGCCGCATCGACATGGGCGCGGTAGCGCGTCACCTCCTCGGCATTGGGCCGCGTCACGAGGCCGCGCGCGAAGCGGGCATGCCGGGGGCCCGCTGCGACGTAATAGGAATTGAACAGGAAGGCGAAGCGCTCGTCATAGGTCTCGTAGTCGGGAACGCGCGGGCCGAGCAGGAACTGCTCGAAGAACCAGCTCACATGGGCGCGGTGCCACTTGGTGGGGCTCGCATCGGGCATGGACTGGACCTGCTGGTCCTCGGGCGAGAGGAAGCTCGCGCGCCGCTCCGTCTCCGCGCGGACGGCGCGATAGGGCTCGAGCCAGGGCGAGACGGGACGGGGGGCGCCCCGGACCCGCGGCCCGGCCTCGGTCATGGGATTGTCCGCTTCGATCAGCACGACTCGCTCCGTCACCGCCGCGGCCCTCGCGGGGCCATTTTTCGATCCGGCATTGGAGCGGCTTCGCCTTTCGGCCGGATGACGTCGAGGGGTCGGGACGTCATCTTCGTGAAAACCGGGCCGGTCCCGTGGGCTCGGCCGCAAGCCGGGTCGCCGCGACAACTCGACGGGACCGCCTGCGTTCCCTTGCTCGCGTTCCTCTGTCGCGGCGGGCTCTCTTTGCTATATGGGCCGGTCATGGCCCGCTCCCTCTTCTCGCTCCTTTGCCTCGTGGCGCCGCTTCCGGCGCTCCTGCCTGCTCCCGCCCGTGCCGCCGAGGTCGTCGTCGCGATCGGGGCCAGCAACACCTCGGGCTTCGGCGTAGGGGAGGCCGCGGCCTATCCGGCGCGGCTGGAAGAAATCCTGCGCGGATGCGGCCGGGACGTCCAGGTCGTCAATGCCGGCGTGCCCTTCGAGACCACGAACGGAATGCTCTCGCGCATCGACAGCGACGTGCCGGACGGCACGCGCGCCGTGATCATCCAGCCCGGCGGCAACGACCGGCGCTTCTTCGTCAGCCGCGAGCGCCGCGCCGCCAATATCGCCGCGATGACGGCGCGCCTGCACCAGCGCGGCATCCCCGCGATCGTCTACGATCCGGTCTTCCCACCGGACGCCTATCAGTGGGACCATATCCACCTGACCGCGCAGCGCCATGCGCTCATCGCGCAGGAGCTTGCCCCGCAGGTGGGGCGGCTGCTCGCCCGCGGCACCGCGAAGGTCCACGCCTGCGCCGGGGAGAGGCCTGCCGGGCACGCCCATCGCTCCCGCTGAGGGAGAAAGGCGG
Source organism: Enterovirga sp. (assembly GCF_035325185.1). Lineage (GTDB taxonomy): Bacteria > Pseudomonadota > Alphaproteobacteria > Rhizobiales > Beijerinckiaceae > Enterovirga. Next base: position 6,757 of record NZ_DAOLAJ010000135.1, read on the forward strand.
ATATGACGGCTCGTCCGAGGATTCGAGCAGCCTTCAGGGGGAAGAGGAACGCATGAGCGAGATGATCGGCTTCATCGGGCTCGGCCGGATGGGCAAGTCCATGGCCATCAACATGACCCGCAAGGGCTTCCGGCTCGTCGCGCACGACGTCAACCGGGCCGCGGTGGAGGAACTGGAGAGCCATCAGGCCCGCGGCGCGGCCGATGCCGCCGAGGTGGCCAAGGCTGCCGACGTCGTCATCACCTGCCTGCCCAATTCCCTCGTCGTGAGCGACGTGGTCGGGCGCGCCGTTGTTCCGAACCTGAGGGCGGGCGGCCTCGTGATGGACATGAGCACCATCTCGCCCGAGACCACGGACGCCATGGCCGCGGCTGCGAAGGCGGCGGGACTCGGCTTCGTCGATGCGCCCATCGGACGCCTCGCGAGCCATGCCGATCGCGGCGAGAGCCTGTTCATGGTCGGTGCCTCGGAGGCCGATTTCGTCCGCGTGCGGCCCATGCTGGAAGCCATGGGCACGACTATCCATCATTGCGGGCCGGTCGGGACCGGCACGCGCACGAAGCTCGTCAACAATTTCCTCGCCGTCTGCCTTGCCCAGCTCAACGGCGAGGCGCTGGCTCTCTCGCAGCGCTTCGGCCTCGACCTCGAGAAGACGCTGGAGGTCCTGCACGGGACCACCGCCACCAACGGCCAGCTCAAGGTGAACCTCGCGACCAAGGTCCTCGCCGGCGACGTGGCGCCCGGCTTCTCGATCGACCTCGCCCACAAGGACCTGACGCTGATCCTGGAGGCCGCCAATGCCTCGCGGGTGCCCCTCCAGATGGGGGCGTCCGCCCGCGAGGCGCTGAGCTTCGCGCGGGCGCAGGGGCGCGGCGGGAACGACTTCTCGAGCCTCGTCGACGTTCTCTGCGACATGGCCGGGATCGAGAAGCCGCGCTTCAAGACCCGGCCCTGA
>NZ_DAOLAJ010000136.1:0-7279 GCF_035325185.1 Enterovirga sp.
CGAGCTTGGCGAGGCGCTGCGTGGCGATGACGCCGGCAAGGCCGCGCTTGCGGCCCCGGCACATGAGGTTGGTCATGGCGCCGAGCGAGAGCCGCCGCGCCTCGTCGGAGACCTCGCCCGCCGCGGCGGCGGGGGCGAAGAGCTGCGCCTCGTCGACCACGACCAGGACCGGATACCAATGGTCGCGCTCCTGGTCGAAAAGCCCGCCGAGGAAGGAGGCGGCGGCCCGCATCTGGCCGTCGATCTCGAGCCCTTCGAGGTTCAGCACCACCGAGACGCGGTGCCGGCGGACCCGCGCGGCGATGCGGTGCAGCTCGGCCTCGGAAGCCGCCGCGTCCACCACGACATGGCCGTGCGCGTCGGCGAGGGTGACGAAGTCGCCTTCCGGGTCGATCACCACCTGCTGCACATGCGGGGCGCTCTGCTCCAGGAGGCGGCGCAGGAGATGCGACTTGCCGGAGCCGGAATTGCCCTGGACGAGAAGGCGCGTCGCCAGAAGCTCGGCGAGGTCGATGCCGGCGCTCGCTCCGCTCGGGCCCCGGCCGAGATCGATCAGAAGGGTCATGCCCCCGCTATAGCGCGGGACGGCAGGGCGGGTGGCGCGCGCCGGGCGATTCCCACAGCGGAGTTGTCCCGCCGCCGGGGCGGCGGCGGGCCGGGAATGCTACTTGCCCCAGCGCAGGACCATGGCGTCGCGCTCGCGCGCCAGCTCGATCAGGCCGGCCTGCGCGGCGGGATGGGGCAGGGCGAGCGGATGGCGCATGGCGTCGGACTTGATGACGCCGCCCTCGCGCATGAGGATCTTGGCGCTCGCGATGCCGCATTGGCGGTTCTCGTAGTTGATGAGCGGCAGCCAGCGCTCATAGGCCCTCATCGCGGCCGGGCGGTCGCCCGCCACGAAGGGGTCCAGGATCTGGCGGATGCCGTCCGGGTAGCCGCCGCCCGTCATGGCGCCGGTGGCGCCGGCATCGAGATCGGGCATGAGCGTGATGGCCTCCTCGCCGTCCCACGGACCCTCGATCGCGTCGCCCCCGAGTTCGATCAGCGTGCGCAGCTTGGTCGCCGCGCCCTGCGTCTCGATCTTGAAATAGGAGACGTTCTCGACCTCGCGCGCGAGCTTCGCGAGATAGGCCGCCGGGAGCGGCGTGCCGGCCACCGGCGCGTCCTGGATCATGATCGGGATCGAGATCGCGTCGGAGAGCTTCTGGAAGAAGCTCGTGACCGCCTCCTCGGGCACGCGGAAGGTGGCGCCGTGATAGGGCGGCATCACCATCACCATGGCCGCGCCGAGATCCTGCGCCCGGCGCGAGCGCTCCGCGCAGACCGAGGTCGCGAAATGGGTCGTCGTCACGATGACCGGCACGCGCCCGGCGACATGCTTGAGCGAGGCTTCGGTCACCTGGTCGCGCTCCTCGTCGGAGAGCACGAACTGCTCGGAGAAATTGGCCAGGATGCAGATTCCGTGCGAGCCCGCATCGATCATGAAGTCGAGGCAGCGGCGCTGACCGTCGAGGTCGAGCGTGCCGTCGGCATGGAAGATGGTGGGAGCAACCGGATAGACCCCTCGATAGGGACGCTTGTGACTCATTCCTGGACCTCGAAAAACGCGCTTGGGAAAAGAGGAGGGGCGCGCGCATGCCCCGGAAAAGGAAAGATCAGCGGCGGACCCACGGCCCGGTGCGGCGGGAAGATGCCGGGCGCGAGTGACGGCTGGCGCGCGGTGCGGGCAGGGTGTCGGCGGTCACTGTCTTCCTCCCTCGCTTCCGGGCCGTCTTGTTCTTCGTGTCGGAGACTACCCAAGCCGAGAGCGCCCGGGAAGGCAACCGCATTCGACGCTTTTGCGGCTGCGGGGCCTCAAAGGCTTCGCAGATAGGGAGCCGGTTTCTGTCCCAGGATCCGCCAGGTGCCGGCGAGGCCGAGCCCCACCGCGACCGCGACCGCGACCAGGGCCGAGAGGGCCGCGCCCGCCGGGTCGGGCGTGAAGTCGAGCCTCATCACGCGGGAGACGACGAGGGCGCCCGCGGCGGTCCCGGCCAGGATGCCGAAGAGCGCCGTCGCAAGGCCCAGCGCCCCGTATTCCGCGAGATAGGCGAGGAGCAGCCAGCGCCGCGTGGCGCCGAGCGTCTTCAGCACCACCGCGTCGTAGAGGCGCGCCCGGTGTCCCGCCGCGAGAGCGCCCGCGAGGACGAGAAGGCTCGCCGCGAGCGCGACCGAGCTGGCCGCCCGGATCGCGAAGAGAAGCTGAGAGACGATCGCATCGACGGCCTCGAGCGCGTCCTTGACGCGCACGCTGCTCACGGCCGGATAGAGCCGCGCGGCCTCGCGCAGGAGCCGCGGCTCCGCCTCCGGCGCCGTGCCCTTGGGCAGGGTCAGGGTCATCAGTTCCGAATGCGGCGCGCCGGCGAAGGTGGCGGGCGAGAAGACCATCACGAAGCCGATCCCGACGCGCCGCCAGTCGATGCGCCGCAGATTGGCGATGCGGGCGGTCAGGGTGCGCCCGAGGACGTTGACGGTGATGGTCTCGCCGAGGCTCAGGCCGAGCCCCCTGGCGATTTCCGCGTCGAGCGAGACGAGGCCCGGCGCGCCGTCGCCCTGCCACCACTCTCCCTCGACCAGGGTCGAGCCCTCCGGCAGGTCGGCCGCGAAGGTGATGCCCCGGTCGCCGTCGAGCACCCAGGCCGCGTTCGGTGCGGCCTTTGCCTCGGCCACCGGCACCCCGTTCAGGGCGGTGATGCGCCCGCGCATCATGGGAACCGATTCGATCGCGCCGCCCGGCGCCTCGCGCGCCAGGAAGGCACGGAACTCGCCGGCCTGGGCGCTCGGGATGTCGATGAAGAAGAAATTGGGCGCGCGCTCGGGGAGGGTGCGACCGATCTCGCGGCGCAGGCTGGTATCGATGGTCGCGAGCGTGACGAGCAGCGTGATGCCGAGGCCGAGCGACAGGACGAGGGAGGGCGTGAGCGCGCCCGGCCGGTGGAGATTGGCGACGGCGAGGCGCAGGAGCGGCGTCGGCGCCTGGGGCAGTCGGCGCGCCACGGCCATCAGCGCCAGCGCGACCAGCCGCAGCAGCACGAAGGCGCCCCCGGCCGCCGCGACGAAATAGAGCGCGATGCGCTTGTCGTAGGCTGCCGCGACCGCGAGGCCGACCAGGGCGAGGCCGGAAGCGGCCGTGCCGATCCGGTAGGAGAGGGGGGCCTTGTGCGGATCGGGCGCGACGCGGTCCCGGAAGAGGCCCGAGACCGGCACCGCATGGGCGCGCCCGAGCGGTGCCAGCGAGAAGGCGAGGGCGGTGAGGAGGCCGTAGAGCAGGGCGAGGCCGAGATCGGCGGGCGAGATCACGGCCTCGATCGGGATCGGCAGCGCCCGCGCGAAGGCGCCCGCGACGACGAAGGGGATGGCCGCGCCGAGGGCGAGCCCGAGCGCGATGCCGAGCATCGCGATCATCAGCACCTGGGCGAGATAGATCGAGACGACGCGCCGCCCCGTCGCGCCGAGGCTCTTCATGATGCCGATGGAGACGCGCTTGCGGTCGACGAAGGCCGAGACCGCATTGGCCACGCCGACGCCGCCGACCAGGAGCGCCGTCAATCCGACCAGCGTGAGGAACTGGGTGAAGCGCTCGATATCGCGCTTGAAGCGCGGATCGGCATTGTCGCGGGTGCGGATTTCCCAGCCGGCCGCCTCGTCCGGCAGGGCGGTGCGCAGGGCCTCCGCCACGGCGGCGGGCGAGCGCGCCGTCCCTTCCGCCCCCTGCGGAAGGGTGAGCCGGTAGGTCCAGCGCACGAGGCTGCCCGGCTGGACGAGGCCGGTCGCCCGGAGCGCGTCGAGCGACATCAGGAAGCGCGGCCCGAACCCGATTCCCGCCGCGATCTTGTCGGGCTCCGAGGCCAGCCGGCGCGCGAGGACGAACGTCGCGCTTCCAACGGTGAGCCGCGCGCCCGGCGCGATGCCGAGCCGGTCGAACAGGGTGGGATCGGCGAGGGCGCCGAAGACCTCGCCCGGCTCGGCCCGGCGGGCAAGCTCGGCCTGGAGGTCGCCCGGCGGGTCGAGCACGGCCGCGCCGACCTCGGGATAGGTGGGCCCGACGGCCTTGGCCTCGACGAGCACGGCGCCCGCCTCGCCCGCATTCGCCATGGCCCGCAGCGTCGCGATCCGCGAGACTTGGCCGTAGCGCGCGAGGACGGCCAGTTCCTCCGGCGTCGCCTCGCGCTGGATGAGGGAGAGCGCGAGATCGCCGCCGAGGATGGCACGGCCCTGCACCGTGATGCCCGAGACGAGCGAGCGCGCGACCGAGCCGACGCCCGTGATGGCCGCGACCCCGAGCGCGATGCAGGCAACGAAGACGGCGAAGCCCCGCAATCCCGCCCGCATCTCGCGGAGCGCGAGCCGGAGGGACAGGGCAAGGCCCGGCGCTTCCGACTTTCCGGAAGGAGGAAGAGTGCCGTGCATCAGGCGGCGTCCTGCGCCCCGGTGGGGGCGTCCGCCTCGGCGATCCGCCCCGCCCGCAGCGGCACGGTCCGGTCGCAGCGCCGGGCGAGGGCGAGGTCGTGGGTGACGAGGACGAGCGTCGCGCCGCGCTCGCGCTTCAGGCCGAGCAGGAGGTCGGCGACGGCGCGCCCGGTGGCCTCGTCGAGATTGCCAGTCGGCTCGTCGGCGACCAGCACGGCCGGGTCCGGCGCGAGGGCGCGGGCGATGGCGACGCGCTGCTGCTCGCCCCCGGACAGCTGCGAGGGATAATGGTGCAGCCGCTTGCCGAGCCCGACGATGGCGAGTTCCTCCTCGGCGCGGCGGAAGGCGCCGGGGCGGCCGGCCAGCTCCAGGGGCAGCGCGACGTTCTCCAGCGCGGTCATCGTGGGCACGAGGTGGAAGGACTGGAAGACGATGCCGATGCGCGCGCCGCGCACCCGCGCCAATTCGTCCTCGCCGAGCTGCGTCAGATCCTCGCCGTCGAGGAGCACGCGTCCGCGATCGGGGCGCTCGAGCCCGGCCATCACCATGAGGAGGGTCGACTTGCCCGATCCCGAGGGGCCGACCAGCCCGACCGCCTCGCCCTGCTCGACGCCGAGGCTGATTCCCTTCAGCACCTCGACCCGCGCCGCGCCGTCGCCGAGGCTCAGCTCGACGTCTTCGAGCGCGATGATCTTGCCCGTCATGCTGCGGCACCTACTTGTCGGGAGCGGGATCGATATGAAAGACGGCGCGATGGCGGCCAGGCGGCAGGACAAGGCATATGGACCAAGGCGGGCCTTCCTCCAACAAGGCTGCGGCATCGTGGCCGCGCTTCTGCTGTCGGCCGGGAAGACGAGTCTCGCGGCGGCAGGGGAACGCATGCTGAAGCTCGTGGCCCTCGGGGACAGCCTGACGGCCGGCTACCTGCTTCCCGAGGCCGATTCCTTTCCGAGCGTGCTCCAGGCGGCGCTCCGGGCGCGGGGCCATCGGGTCGAGATCGCCAATGCGGGCGTCTCGGGCGACACCTCCACGGGGGGCCTCGCCCGCGTCGACTGGTCGGTGCCGGAGGGGACGGATGGCGTCATCCTCGAACTCGGGGCCAACGACATGCTGCGCGGCCTCGATCCCGAGGTTACGCGAAAGGCGCTGGAGGGCATCGTCTCGCGCCTCGCCGCGCGCAACATCCCGGTGATGCTCGCGGGGATGTATGCGGCCCGCAATCTCGGCCCCGAATACCAGCGGCGCTTCGAGGCGGTCTATGCCGATCTCGCGCAACGCCACGGCCTCGTTCTCTATCCCTTCTTCCTTGCGGGGGTGTCGGGTGGCCCGCCCCGGCTCGCCTTGCCGGATGGCCTCCATCCCTCGGCGGAAGGCGTGCGGGTGATCGTCGAGCGCATCCTGCCGAGCGTCGAGACCTTCCTCGGGCGGCTGGGCGCGCGCTAGAATCAGGCGCGCCGGACTTGCCGTCCGGGGCGGTTGGCCTTATGGGAACGCCACTTCGCGGGCCTTCGGGCTCGTTTTCGATTCCGACAGCTTGGAGAGGGTCCCGGGTCCGCGCGGCTCGGCCCGCGATAGCGCCATGAAGATCCGCCACTCGCTCAAGTCGATCCGCGGCCGCCACCGCGACAATCAGCTCGTGCGCCGCAAGGGCCGCGTCTACATCATCAACAAGACGCAGAAGCGCTACAAGGCGCGCCAGGGCTGACGCCCGGACGGTGCGCCCCCGCACCGTCTTCCTGCCGCCCGCGTGCCAGCCTCCGTTTCGGACGGAGGAAGATGCGATGTGGGCATGCCTGCTGAGATGGGTCGGGTTCGCTCCCCGGGGCGAGGCCCGGCTTTCGCGCGTTCCGGCGCCTTCGGTCGAGCGCCAGCAATGGACCGGCACGATCCTGTCCACGGAGACATATCGCTGAGGCGGATGCCCGGGTTGCCAATCCGGGCGAGGGGCGCTTAGACCGCCTCGCGGCCGACCCGCCGATGTTCCGCGGTCGGCGAGGGGGCGCCATGGCAAGCCACAAGATTCTCCTTCTGCCCGGCGACGGGATCGGCCCCGAGGTCGCGCGCGAGGTGGGCAAGATCCTCGACGTCCTGTCGGCGGGCGGGGCCGGCCGTTTCGAGACCGAGACCGACCTTGTCGGCGGGGCCTCGATCGACGCCCACGGCAAGCCGGTCACGGATGCGGCCGTGAAGCTCGCCAAGGAGGCCGATGCCGTGCTCTTCGGCGCGGTGGGCGGGCCGAAATGGGACGCGGTGGCCTATGAGATCCGGCCCGAGGCGGGCCTCTTGCGGCTGCGCAAGGATCTCGGCCTCTTCGCGAATCTGCGCCCGGCCATCTGCTACGGCGCCCTCGCCGACGCCTCCTCGCTCAAGCGCGAGCTGGTCGAGGATCTCGACATCCTGATCGTGCGCGAGCTGACGGGCGGCGTCTATTTCGGCGAGCCCAAGGAGATCGTGACGCTCGAATCGGGCGAGAAGCGCGCCGTCGATACCCAGATCTACACGACCGGCGAGATCGACCGGATCGCCCGCGTCGCCTTCGACCTCGCGCGGACCCGCCGCAACAAGGTCTCCTCGGCCGAGAAGCGCAACGTCATGAAGTCCGGCGTCCTCTGGAACCAGGTGGTGACCGGGGTGCACGCGAAGGACTTCGCCGATGTCGAGCTGGAGCACGTGCTGGCCGACAATTGCGCCATGCAGCTGGTCCGCCGGCCGAAGCAATACGACGTCATCGTCTGCGACAACCTCTTCGGCGACATCCTCTCGGACGTCGCGGCGATGCTGACCGGCTCGCTCGGCATGCTGCCCTCGGCCTCGCTCGGCGCGCCCGACG
>NZ_DAOLAJ010000137.1:0-7173 GCF_035325185.1 Enterovirga sp.
TTCCTCGAATTCGACCGGCAGGAGCAGAAGTATCAGCTCGCCGCCGACCGCATTCGCCATTTCAAGGAATTCACGCTGCCGCTCGACGACGGCGACCTGCGCAAGCAGGCGGCGCGCTGCATGGATTGCGGCATCCCCTATTGCCACGGCCCGACCGGCTGCCCGGTCCACAACCAGATCCCCGACTGGAACGACCTCGTCTATCGCTCCGACTGGCAGGAGGCGTTGCGCAACCTCCATTCCACCAACAACTTCCCCGAATTCACCGGCCGCGTCTGCCCCGCGCCTTGCGAGGAGGCGTGCACGCTCAATCTCGAGAACGAGCCGGTGGCCATCAAGACCATCGAGCAGGCCATCGCGGACAAGGCGTGGGAGAACGGCTGGATCGTGCCGGAAGTGCCGGCCATCCGCACGGGCCGGAAGGTGGCCGTCGTCGGCTCGGGCCCGGCGGGCCTCGCGGCGGCGCAGCAGCTCGCCCGGGCCGGGCATGCGGCGCATGTCTTCGAGCGCGAGGCGAAGGCCGGCGGCCTCCTGCGCTACGGCATTCCCGACTTCAAGATGGAGAAGCGCCATATCGACCGGCGTGTGGCGCAGATGGAGGCCGAGGGCGTCGTCTTCCATTACGGCGTCGATGTGGGGGCGACGCGCAGCCTCGATTCGCTCGTCGAGGAATTCGACGCGGTGCTGATCGCCGGCGGCGCCGAGGACCCGCGCAACCCGCAGCTTCCGGGCCAGGACCTCGAAGGCGTGCATTACGCCATGCCGTTCCTGGCGCAGTCGAACCGCCGCGTCGGCCAGGAGCCGGAGCGCGACGAGGAGCCGATCCTCGCCTCCGGCCGGAACATCGTCGTGATCGGCGGTGGCGACACGGCTTCCGACTGCGTCGGCACCTCGTTCCGGCAGGGTGCGCTCTCGGTGACGCAGCTCGACATCCGCATGCGTCCGCCCGAGCGCGAGGACAAGCTGGTCGTGTGGCCCTATTGGCCGACCAAGATGCGCACCTCCTCTTCCCAGGCCGAGGGCGCCGAGCGCGAGTTCCAGGCCGCGACCTTGCGGCTCGAAGGGCGCCGGGGGAAGGTGTCGGGCGTCGTCTGCGCGCGCGTCGACGAGAAGCGTCGGCCGGTCGCCGGCACCGAGTTCACGCTGCCGGCCGATCTCGTCTTCCTCGCCATCGGCTTCGCCGGGCCGAAGAAGGAGGGGCTGATGGCTGAGGCGGGCTTCGCGACCGACCGGCGCGGCAACATCCTCGCGAACGAGACCGACTACCGCACCTCGCGCGAGAAGGTCTTCGCGGCCGGCGACATCCGGCGCGGGCAATCGCTGGTGGTCTGGGCGATCCGCGAGGGGCGGCAGGCGGCGCGGGCCATCGACGAGGCGCTGATGGGCGCCTCCGTCCTGCCGCGATGAGCGGACCGGACGAGGCGCATCCCGCGAGCCTCGCCGAGGTCGAATCGAATTTCGGCCGCCATCTCGGCCTTCGCCTCGTCAGCGCCGAGCCGGACCGGGTCGTCGCGGAGCTTCTCGTCGGGGAGGAGCATTGCAACCGCAACGGCGTGCTCCATGGCGGCGCCATCATGGCGCTCGCCGACAATACCGGCGGCACCGCGACCCTCATGAACCTCCCGGCGGGAACGGGGACGACGACGATCGAGAGCAAGACCAATTTCTTCGCCGCCATCCGGCTGGGCGAGATCGCCCGCGCCGAATGCACGCCGCTGCATCGCGGCCGCTCGACCCAGGTCTGGCAGACGCGGATCACGCGGCCCGACGGCAAGCTCGCCGCCCTCGTCACGCAGACGCAGATGGTGCTGACGAGAGGGTAGGGCTTCTGCGCGGTGGCCCCCCTTCCACATCGCCTATGGGGTGGCTCGCAGGAAAATCCTCTCCCCGCCAGCGGGGAGAGGTCGAGAGCGCGGCAGCGCTCCGGGTGAGGGGCGCGCACCCGGCAGCGGCGTGTATCCATTGCCCCTCATCCGGTCGCTCTGACGAGCGACTCGACTTCTCTCCGTCTTTGACGGGGAGAAGCAGGAGTGGCTGTACCCTACACCGCGACTCCGTAGAGGTCGTAATCGTCGGTGCGCTCGATCTTGACCGAGACGACGTCCCCGACGCGCACCGGGCGGCGCGACATCACATGGACGGTGCCGTCGATCTCCGGCGCGTCGTAGCGCGAGCGGCCCTTGGCGACGGCTCCCCCCGCCTCGTCGATGATGACGGGCAGGCGCCGGCCGACCTTCCGGGCCAGTTGCCGGCGGCTGATCTCCTGCTGGGTCGCCATGAAGCGCTTCCAGCGGGCCTGCTGCAATTCGGGGGGCACGGGATCGGCGAGGTCGTTGGCCGGCGCGCCGCGCACGGGCTCGTATTTGAAGCAGCCGACGCGGTCGAGCTTCGCCTCGCGCAGCCAGTCGAGCAGAAGCTCGAAATCCTCCTCCGTCTCGCCGGGGAAGCCGACGATGAAGGTCGAGCGGATGGCGAGGTCGGGGCAGGTCTCGCGCCAGCGCGTGATCCGGTCCAGCACCTTCTCGGCATGGGCCGGGCGCTTCATCGCCCGCAGCACCTTCGGGGAGGCGTGCTGGAAGGGGATGTCGAGATAGGGCAGCACATGCCCCTCCGCCATGAGCCCGATCACCTCGTCGACATGGGGATAGGGATAGACGTAGTGCAGCCGCACCCAGGCGCCGAGCGAGCCCAATTCGCGGGAAAGGTCGAGGAAGCGGGCGCGGACCTGCCGGTCCTGCCAGGGGCTCTCCCGGTATTTCAGGTCGATCCCGTAGGCGCTCGTGTCCTGCGAGACGACGAGCAGCTCCTTGACGCCTGCCTTCACGAGCTTTTCGGCTTCGCGCAGCACCTCGCCCGCCGGCCGAGAGACGAGGTCGCCGCGCAGCTTCGGGATGATGCAGAAGGTGCAGCGGTTGTTGCAGCCCTCGGAAATCTTCAGATAGGCGTAGTGGCGCGGCGTCAGCTTGATGCCCTGCGGCGGCACGAGGTCGAGGAAGGGATCGTGTCGCGGGGGCGAGGCCTGGTGCACCGCCGCGAGCACGCTCTCGTATTGCTGCGGCCCCGTGATCGCGAGCACCTCGGGATATTGCTCGCGGATGGAATCCGGCTCGGCTCCCATGCAGCCGGTGACGATGACGCGGCCGTTCTCGGCCATGGCCTCGCCGATGGCGCCGAGCGATTCCGCCTTGGCGGAATCGAGGAAGCCGCAGGTATTGACGATGACCACGTCCGCGCCGTCATGGCGCTTGGTGAGTTCGTAGCCTTCGGCCCGCAGCCGCGTGAGGATGCGCTCGGAATCGACCAGCGCCTTCGGGCAGCCGAGCGACACGAAGGAGATTTTCGGGGCGGCCCTGGAATCGGGCTCGCCGGGGGCGGCTTTCATGGCGGCGGGTTCCGGGAGGGACGCGCAAGCGCGCAGGCCCGCGCGGCGATGAGCGGGCAGGCCGCCCGCTCATAAAGCCTTCCCGCCGCTGAGGGAAGCGCCGCCCGTGCGTGCTCAGTGCGGCAGGTTCGGCACGAGGTTCAGCAGCATCACCATGACGAGGCCGACGATCGCCACGATCGACTGGATGATCGAGATGGTCCAGGTCGCCTCGCTCATGGTCATGCCGAAGGATTCCTTCACGAACCAGAAGCCGGCATGGTTGGCGTAGTTGAAGAAGAGCGAGCCCGAGCCGATCGCGATGGCGAGGAGGGCGAGGTTGACCGCGGGATCCGCAGCCGCAAGGGGCGCGAGGAGGCCGGCCGCGCCGACGATGCCGACCGTCGCCGAGCCGGTCGAGACCGAGAGCAGCATCGCGATCAGCCAGCCGAGGGGAAGCGCGGGCAGCGAGAAGTAATGCGCCAGATGCACGATGGCCTCGCCGACCTTGGCGCGCACCAGCACCTGCTGGAACGCGCCGCCGCCGCCGATGATGAGCAGGATGCCGGCGATCGGCTTGAGGCTCGCGCCGAGCGATTCGCGCAGATGATCGCGGTCTCCGCTGCGGAGGTAGACGAGCATGATGCAGGCGAAGATGACGCTGGCCAGCATCGCGATGACCGGCTTGCCGAGGAAGGAGAGGATCTCGGTCACGAAGGCGCCCTTCGGCAGGGCGGCATCGGCGATGGTGTGGGCCAGCATGAGGAGCGCCGGCATGAGGACCGCCAGCAGGCCGAGCCCGACGCTCGGGGGCTCGACGCCCGGCTTCGGCGCATGGGTATATTGCTCGAGAAGGGCTTCGTCGGGCCGCACTGTGAGGCGCGGGGCGATGAAATGCCCGTAGATCGGCCCGCCGAGCGCGATGGCCGGGATCGCGGCGATGAAGCCGAGGAGCATGGTCGGGCCGACATTGGCCTTGAGGGCCGCGATCGCCGTCAGCGGCCCCGGATGCGGCGGCACCATGCCGTGCATGGCCGCAAGGGCGGCGATGGCCGGCACCCCCATCAGGACGTAGGGCGAGCCCTTCACATGGCCGCCCCGCTCGAGCTTGCGGGCGACCGAGAAGATCAGCGGCAGAAGCACGACGAGGCCGACCTCGAAGAACATCGGGATGCCGACGATGAAGGCGGCGAGGGCCATCGCCCAGGGAAGGGCACGCTCGGAGGCGCGCGCCGTGATCGCGTTCGCAATCGTTTCCGTGACGCCCGTATCGGAGAGGATCTTACCCAGCATCGCGCCGAGCGCGATGACGAGGCCCGCATCCCCCAGCGTATGGCCCGCGCCGGCCGAGATCGCCTTGGCGATGTCGCCGGGGACGAGGCCGGCCGCGAATCCCACGGCGACCGCCGAGAGCAGAAGCGCAAGGAGGGGATGGAGCCTGATTTTCGAGACGATCAGTCCGACGAGGAAGAGGACGCCGAAAAGTGCTGTGAGCAACAGCCGGATATCTGTTTCCGACATGGCGTGCCCTCCCGCTTGTTGGCGCCACGCCTACGCCCCGAGAAGGGGGAGAGGCAAGACGGGAATTGCGGCGGATCAAGAATTCTCCCCTGCCGGGGCGAGCGGCGCCGGGCGGCGCGGCGAGGATTGCCGCCGTTGCCGCCGCGGCGCAATAAGCCTTTGCCGGGAGCGGCAAGGGAGTAGATCCAAAGTGAGCGCACACACGACCGTGAAGCGGGTGACGGCGCCCGAGATCCGGGCCCGCAAGGGGGGCGCCCCCATCGTGATGCTGACGGCCTACAGCGCGCTCACCGCGCGGCTCGTGGATCCGCATGCGGACATGATTCTCGTGGGCGACAGCCTCGCGATGGTCGAGCACGGCATGGAATCGACGCTCGGCGCGACGCTCGACCTGATGATCCTGCACGGGAAGAGCGTCATGCGCGGATCGAGCCGGGCGCTCGTCGTCGTGGACATGCCCTTCGGCAGCTACGAGGCGGAGCCGCGGCAAGCGTTCCACAGCGCCGCGCGCATTCTCGCCGAGACCGGCTGCACCGCCGTCAAGCTCGAAGGGGGCGCGACGATGGCCGAGACCATCGCCTTCCTCACGTCCCGCGGCATTCCCGTGGTCGCCCATATCGGGCTGACGCCGCAATCGGTCATGGCCTTCGGCGGCTTCAAGACCCAGGGCAGGGAGCGCGCCGGCTGGGCTGCGATCGAGGCGGATGCCGTCGCCGTCGCCCGGGCCGGAGCCTTCGCGATGGTGGTGGAGGGGGTGGTCGAGCCCCTGGCGGCGCAGATCACGCAGGCCGTCCCCGTGCCGACGATCGGCATCGGCGCCTCGGCGCGCTGCGACGGGCAGGTGCTGGTCCTCGAGGACATGCTCGGCTTCTCCGCGCGCGTCCCCCGCTTCGTGCGCCGCTTCGGCGATCTCGGCGCGGCGGCCGACCGGGCGATCGCCGATTACGCCCGGGCCGTGGCGGACAGGAGCTTTCCCGGCCCCGAGCACGTCTACAAGCCGAAGGACTGAGAGGGTTATCTTAGCTCGAAATGGGTCGGGTCCTTCCTGCGGCGCCAGTTGCCGCCCCAGGAGAGGGGCACGCCGAGATCGCGGGAGGCCCGCATCACGGCCGAGGCGACGCGCGATTGCAGCGCGGGGGAGAAGGTGACGCGGCCGCTTTCGTCGAGCGGCCACAGGTCGACCGCCCTGCCTTCGAGATGCTTGCGCAGGCTCGGGCTCGCCGCGAAGGGATGGGCGCGAGGGGACCAGCCCCAGGCTTCGGCCTGGCGCTGCTGCTCCCAGCTCCGGGTGCCCGAGCCGACGACGAAATGCAGCCCCGGATTGTCCCTCAGCGCCTTGCGGACGACCGCCGAGAGCGGCGGCAGCACGCTGGCGAGGTTGCGCTCGTGATTGCCGATCGGGTCCGGGTTCCAGGCATTGAACATCGGGATCTGTCGCCGGCCGCGATCGTCGACGGGCGGGATGTTCGCGTAGACGTCGTTCGGGCCGTAGCCCTGCGCGGCGGCGAGCGCCGCCGGGGCGAGGCAGAGGGCGGCGAGCAGGAGCGGCCGGGCGAGAGAAGAGCGAGTCATGGGAACGCGCCGCTCTGGCGGGGAATTTCGGCAGGGTGGTGGCGATGGTGCGGACGGCGGGGATCGAACCCGCACGGGCTGAGCCCGAGGGATTTTAAGTCCCTTGCGTCTACCGGTTTCGCCACGTCCGCGTACGGCAAGCGTTAGGCCGTCCGCTCGGGTGCTGTCCAGCCGTAGAGCCACGCATGGCGTTCGCGCATCCCCTCCGGTCCGAGGCGGCGCATGACCGCGTCGCGGGCGAGGGCGACGAGGCCGCCGGCATGATAGGCGCGCCCGTTCCTCGCGGCCGCCTCCTGGACCCGGCGAACGCGCGGCAGGCGCGCTGTCTCGTAGGCCCGCAGCGCCGCCGGCACCTGCGCGGCGTCCTCGCCGAGGAGGGCCGCAAGCTGCGCCGCATCCTCGATCGCGAGCGCGCCGCCCTGGGCGAGGAAGGGCAGGACCGGATGGCCGGCATCGCCGGCAAGGGCGATCCGGCCGCGCGCGAGGATTCTCGCGGAATGCTCGAAGAGCGACCATGCCGACCAGCCCGGCGCCCCGGCGGCGAGCTGGCGCAGGTTCGGCTCGGCATCCGCGAGCGCGCGCGCGATCTCGCCGGGATCGGCCTCGCGCGACCAGCCTTCCTCCGGCATCCGCCGCCGGGCGACGACGACGAGATTGAGGGCGCGCGCCGCCGCTACCGGATAGAGCACGACATTCCCGCCCCGGCCCAGCCAGAGCCC
>NZ_DAOLAJ010000138.1:0-6832 GCF_035325185.1 Enterovirga sp.
GTCGCGAGAGCCTCGCCCTCGATGTCCTCGGCGACGATCAGCAGCGGCTTGCCGGTCTGAACGACGGCCTCGAGCACCGGCAGCATGGCCTGGAGCGAGGAGAGCTTCTTCTCGTGGATGAGGATGTAGGGGTCTTCCAGCTCGGCGACCATCTTCTCCGCATTGGTGATGAAATACGGGGAGAGGTAGCCGCGGTCGAACTGCATGCCCTCGACGACGTCCAGCTCGGTCTCGGCGGTCTTGGCCTCCTCGACGGTGATGACGCCCTCGTTGCCGACCTTCTGCATGGCGTGGGCGATCATCTCGCCGATTTCCTTGTCGCCATTGGCCGAGATGGTGCCGACCTGGGCGACCTCGTCGGAGGACGCGACCTTCTTGGCACGGGCCGTGATGTCCTTGACGACGGCGGCGACCGCGAGGTCGATGCCGCGCTTGAGGTCCATCGGGTTCATGCCGGCCGCAACCGACTTGGCGCCCTCGCGGACGATCGCCTGGGCGAGAACCGTGGCGGTCGTGGTGCCGTCGCCGGCGATGTCGTTGGTCTTCGAGGCGACCTCGCGGACCATCTGGGCGCCCATGTTCTCGAACTTGTCGGCAAGCTCGATGTCCTTGGCGACCGTCACGCCGTCCTTCGTGATGCGCGGGGCTCCGAAGGACTTCTCGATGACCACGTTGCGGCCCTTGGGGCCGAGCGTGACCTTGACGGCATCGGCCAGGATGTCGACGCCGCGGAGCATCTTCTCGCGCGCATCGGCGCCGAAACGTACGTCTTTAGCTGCCATGTGAACCTCTTCAGATGTCACTCTGCCCGCCGTGCAGGCCGGCCTGCGGGGCCGTCCCGGCTCGTGCGAGGCATTGGGGGGTGCGTCCCCGGATCTCCTCCGGGGAAGTGGATCGGGAGGCCGGCCGCGCCGGCTCCTGGGGGTGGGCTTTAAGCCTTACGCGGCCTTGGCGAGCGAGGAGCCCTCGATCACGCCCATGATGTCGCTCTCCTTCATGATGAGGAGATCCTGGCCGTCGATCTTGACCTCGGTGCCGGACCACTTGCCGAAGAGGACACGGTCGCCGGCCTTGACGTCGAGCGGGTTGACCTTGCCGTTCTCGTCGCGGGCGCCGGGGCCGACGGCGATCACCTCGCCCTCCTGGGGCTTCTCCTTGGCGGTATCGGGGATGATGATCCCGCCCTTGGTCCTCTCCTCGCTCTCGATGCGGCGGACGACGACGCGGTCGTGCAGCGGACGGAACTTCATGCGTAACCTCTTGGACGCGTTGGATGATCGAAGCGGCCAACCGGCCGGGCCGGTCGCCTCGCCTTGCGGTTAGCACTCCCGATGCGAGAGTGCCAAGGCTGGCGCGGAGATAGTCGCGGGCCCGGCGGGCGTCAAGGGACGGGACGGGGAATTTTTCGGCCGCGCGGGTCGCGCCGGGCTCCCCCTCAGGGCCGGTCCGTCTCGCGGGGCAGGAGCGTCTGAATCGCAGCCGGCTGGATCGATACCACGCCGACGAACGGGCGGTCATGCGCCAGGATCACGAAATAGGCCGCCGAGATCACCGCGACATAGATGTGCGTGGCAAGAACCTGCATTCGGAAGGAATGGCTGTTGCAGACGGCGATCACAAGGAGGGTCGCCGCCGAGATCAGCCACATGGCGACCCATTGCGCCCAGGAGATGCCGGCATTGGAGGCCGAAAGGCGCGCGAGACGCGCATGGCGCACATCGAGGATCTGGTTGAGCAGGGGGATATAGGCCGCCGGCGCCGCGGCGGCGGAGAGGTGCCGGGACACGAGCCGGATCGCGAGCAGCAGGTGCTTCTCCGAGCGGTCGAAGATCGGATCCTCGACCGGCCTGCTCTGGGCCATGGCCGGCCAATCGGTCGCGACGACCTCCTTCAGATAAGCGCGCAGGTCCTCGGCGAGGACGGCTTGCGTCTCCTCGGGCAGGCTCGCCGAGAGGACCAGCGCGTTCTCGATGGCATCAGCCTCCCGCTGCACGGCATTGCGCGCCGCGACGGCGTCGTTCCAGATCCCGGCTGCGGAAAAGGCCAGGATCAGCGCGAACAGGGCGCCGCAGGCGCCGACGAGGGAATCGCGGATGGGAAGCGGCTCGTCCAGCCAGAACCCGGCAAGCGGAACGAGGATCCGGACGAGGCCGATCACCAGCCAGCCCATGGCGAGGCAGATCGCCAGGACGGCGGCGAACATCCCCGCCAGCGGGAGCTGATGAAAGGCCACGAACATGGGAATCCTGAAACATGGCTGCCGGATCAGAGCAAGCCGGCCGCCCCCAAAGCCGCCGCGGCCGCGAAGCACCAGAGCGGGTTCGTCTTCGTCAGGTAGCTCGCGGCGGCGGTCGCGGCCGTGACCGCCGCGAGGCGGATGTTCGTCGCGGTCGCGAGGGTCAGGATGTGAGCCGTGGCCGCGACCAGCCCGACCGTCACCGCGGACAGGCCGTTCTGGACCGCCGGGCGCCAGGGAGCGTTGCGCATCCGGTTCCAGACATGGAAGACGCCATAGACGAGCAGGCCCGTCGGCCCCAGCATCGCGACGGTCGTCACGAGCGCCCCGGGAATGCCGGCCACGTGCCAGCCGACCAGCGTGACGATCAGGACGTTCGGCCCCGGCGCGGCATTGGCGATGGCGAAGAGGGCGGCGAATTCGCCGTCCGTCATCCAGCGCTCGACCTCGACGACATAGCGGTGCATTTCGGGCACCGCCGCATTCGCCCCGCCGATCGCGACGAAGCCCAGCAGGAAGAAGCGCCAGGCGAGCTGGATCAGGACGGGATTCATGCGGCTTCTCCCGCCGGCCCCCTCATCCCCGCACCCGCCAGGCCAGGGCCGCCGCGAGCGGCGCCATCACGAGGACGACCGGGAGAAGCGGCAGCCGCAGGAGGGCTACGGCGGCGAAGGTCAGCGCCATGGCCGGCGCCGCGCTCCAGGGGCGGCGGCGAAGGATGGGGAGGGCCATCTTCGCGGCCATCGCCACGATCAGGCCCGCGGCCGCGGCCGCCATGCCCTCGAGGGCGTGATTGACCGCCGGCACGTCCTTGAAGCTGCCATAGGCCGAGGCCAGCACCAGCACGATGGCGACCGGCAGCATGGTCAGGCCGAGCACCGCCGCCAGGGCCCCGCGCGCGCCGTGGAAGCGAGCGCCGATGGCGACGGCCAGGTTGACGATGTTCGGCCCCGGCATGAGCTGGCAGACCGCCAGCATCTCGGTGAATTCCTCGGAGGTCAGCCAGCGCCGCCGCTCGACCAGGACGTAATGCGCCCAGGGCAGGACGCCGCCGAAGGACAGGGCGGCGATCCGCATGAAGCCGGTATAGAGTTCCGCCAGCGAAGGCGGATTCGGGCTCTCCTCCGCGGCTGGCGGAGATGCGGATATCCGGCTCATCGCGGCCTCCCCGGCAGCGCGATAGCCGGGGGCCGAGGCTTTGTCGATGCGGCCATGGCGGGGCGGACCCGCCTTCAGCGCCGGGCGACGATCCAGGCCGAGCCGAGGATCAGGGCGCCCCCCGCCCAGGCGAAGCCGCCCGGCACCTCTCCGAAGGCGAGAAAGCCGAACAGCACGGCCCAGATCAGCGCCGTATATTCCAGGGCGGCGAGGCGCGCGGCCTCGGCGGCGGCATAGGCCCGGGCCAGGACGAGATGGCCCGCGACGCCGAGGAGCCCGATCGCGCCGAGGAGGAGCCAGCCGCTCCCCTCGGGCATCCGCCAGACCCACCATCCCGGCCCCGCCAGGATCGCGGCGGGGACGAGGTTCTGGATGGCGACGATGACGAGGAGGGGATCGCGCTGGGCGCGGGCGCGCAGCAGCACGTTGGTCGCCGAATAGCCGACCGCCGAGACGAGGACGGCGGCGACGCCGGAAAGGGAGGTCTCCCTCGCCCCCTCCCCTCCGAGGCCGCCGGCCACGATCACGGCGACCCCGGCGAAGCCGGCGACGAGCGAGACGAGGATGCGCGGCCCGACCCGCTCCCCGAGAAGGATCGCCGCGAAGAGCACCGTGAAGGCCGGCGAGACGAAGGAGAGGATCAGCGTCTCGGCCAGCGGAAGCCGGCCGAGGGCGTAGAAGAAGCTCGTCGCCGTGATCACGACGAGGATCGCCCGCACGCCGTTGGCGAGAAGCGCCTCGCGGGTCGGCCATCCGGGCCGCCGCCATGCGGCGAGCGCCAGGATCGCGGCGGAGCCGACGAGATAGCGCAGCAGCGCGACCTGGAGGACGGGCAGGCTCTCCACGGCGCCCTTGATGAGCGCGTCCATCACGGACAGGAGGGCGATGCCGGCGACGGCGTGAAGGACGGGACGCATGGGGGAGAGAACGAAGGCAGGTGCCCGCGTTACCTGCTCGCCCGGCGCGGAGCCAGCCTGCGCCTCGCGGTTTCGGGCCCCACCTCTCTTCGTGGACGAGACGTTCGAAACTCCCCATGACGGCGGGAGTAAGGGTTTCTCAGCCGAAGCCGGGCTAAGCCTCGGGAGAACCGGCTTCCCTCATGACCCTCGTCGCCACCTTCCTGGTCAATGCGGCGCTGTCCTTCGCGCTTTCTCTCGTCCTGGCCTCGCTGCTGGGACCGGACGCGTTCGGCCGCTACGCCATCGGCCTTTCGATCGCGACGGTCGTCAATACCATGCTGTTCGAATGGCTGCGGCTGTCGACGACCCGCTACCAGAGCGAGCGGGCGCAGAAGGAACGGCCCTCGATCCGCAGGACCCTCGACGCCACCTACTGGATCATGGCGGCGGTGCTCGCGGGCCTCACCGCGCTCGTCCTGCCCTTCGGCCCGGCCGGATTGTCGCGGCCCCTTCTCCTCGCCGCCTCCGCCTGCGGCCTGTCCTACGGCTTCTGCGAATACAGGATGGCGCTCTCCCGCGCGCTCTTCCGGGAGAAGAGCTACGTGGCGCTCGCCTTCCTGCGCGCGCTGTTCGGCTTCCTCCTCTCGGCGGGCGCGGCCCAGGCCACGGGCGACCCGGTCCTCGCGCTCGCCGGGGCGGCGCTGGCCGCCGCCCTGCCGATCCTTCTCGTCCAGCACAGCCTGCGGGCCCCGGAGGCGCGGGGGGCGCCCTTCGACGCGAAGGCGCTGGCGCGCTTCGCGCGCTACGCCGTGCCGCTCGTCGCGGCCAATGCGGTCTACCAGCTCATGCCGCTCCTCAACCGGGGCCTGCTCGCCAGCCGCGACGGCTTCGTCGAGGCCGGCTATTTCGCCCTGATCAGCGAGATCGCGACGCGGCTCTTCCAGAACCTCGGCACCGCCCTCGACATCGTCCTCTTCCAGATCGCGGTCAGGATCGACGAGCAGGAGGGCCGCGAGGCGGCCGAGCGCCAGATCGCCCGCAACGCCGGGATCGTCGCGGCGGTCACCCTGCCGGCCGCGGCGGGGCTCTGGATCGTCTGGCCCGCCTTCGAGGAGATCTTCGTGCCGCGCTCGTTCCGCGGCCATCTCGACGGCTGCGTGCCGTTCCTGATCCCGGCCTTGGCGCTCTACGCCCTCATCCAGTTCGCGGTGAACCCCTACTTCCAGCTCCGGCACCGGACGGGGCCCGTCGTCTCCGCCGCCCTGGTCGCGATCGGCGTCAACCTCGTCGCGGCCCTGGCCTGGCCGCGCCTGCCGGGTGCACCCGGCTTCGCCCTGGCGCAGTTCGCCGGTCTCGCCGCGGGCTTTCTCACCCTCCTCTCCGTCGCACTTGTCGGCGGGGCGCGCCTGCCCTGGCGCGACCTCGCGCTCTCGGCGCTGGCGGCGGCGGCGATGGCCGCCGTGCTCCTTCCGACGCGCAATCTGGGAGCGCCCGTGCCGACCCTCGCCGGACAAGTCGTGGCGGGAGGGGCGGTCTACGGCCTCCTCGCCCTCGCCTTCGACCTGTGCGGCTGCCGCGCGCTTCTCGCCGGGGCGCTCGCGCGGGCAAGGCCGGTCCGGGACGCAAGGCTTCGCTAACGATACCGGCGGGTTTCCGCGCTCCGGGCCCGGTCAGGCGGGTCCCGTTCATGGAACGGCGAGGGCGGCGGCGCATCCAGGATCGGTCAGCCTCCGTCCCGGATCGCGCCCATGCGACATCATTTCCTTGTCCCTCTCGGCCTCGCCGCGATGCTCGCCGCCACGGATGCCTCGGCGCAGGTCGCCTACAACGTGCCGGGGGGACGCGGGGGCCTCGGCGGCGGTCTCATCGAATTCCTGGTGACGGGGCGCGAGCCCGGCCGCTCCGCCGCGCCCGTCTACAATTCACGGGGGGCGGGGGGCGCCCGCGCCATGGCCCCGGACCCCTACCGGGGCAGCGATCCCTTCGCCGACCCGCCGGCCTATGGCCGGCGCCTCGCGGCGCTGCCGTCCGATCCGGGCGGGGAGCTGATCGCCCGCACCCCGCGGGCCGAATACCTCCGGCGCGACATCGCCTATAGCGGCCCCGAGGCGCCCGGCACGATCATCGTCGATACGCCCTCGAAATTCCTCTACCACATCCTGCCGGGCGGCCGGGCGACGCGCTACGGCATCGGCGTCGGCCGGCCCGGCTTCGAGTGGTCGGGCATCAAGACGATCACCCGCAAGGCCGAGTGGCCGGGCTGGACCCCGCCGCCGGAAATGCTGAAGCGCCGGCCGGACCTGCCGCGCCACATGGAAGGCGGCCCGGGCAATCCCCTCGGCGCCCGCGCCCTCTATCTCGGCTCCTCGCTCTACCGCATCCACGGCACCAACGAGCCGCACACGATCGGCCAGAACGTCTCGTCCGGCTGCATCCGCATGATGAACGACGACATCGTCCACCTCTACGAGAGGGTGGGAGTCGGCACGCGGGTCAAGGTGATCTGAGGAAAGGCCGGGCTTTCCAGGCTGTGTGAGAA
>NZ_DAOLAJ010000139.1:0-6659 GCF_035325185.1 Enterovirga sp.
ACCATCGCGACCTTGCCGGCCATCATGACGTCCGTGCCGCGGCGGATGCCGTCGACGAGCGACTCGCGGCAGCCGTAGAGGTTGTCGAACTTGGACTTCGTGACGGCGTCGTTGACGTTGATCGCGGGGAAGAGGAGCTTGCCCTCCTTCTCCATGATGTAGAGGCGGTGCACGCCCGTCGTCGTCTCCTCGGAGACGCCCTTGATGGACTTCGCGAGCTGCGCGAACCAGCCCTTGGGCTTCTCGCCCAGCGTCTTCCTGATGAGGGCGAAGAGGATTTCCTCCTCCTCGGAGCCGGGCCTGTCGAGGAAGGCGGTGTCGCCCTGCTCGGCGCGCAGGCCCAGATGCACGAAGAGCGTCGCGTCGCCGCCGTCGTCGAGGATCATGTTGGGCATGCCGCCGTCGCCCCACTCGAAGAGCTTGCGGGTGTAGTCCCAGTAATCCTTCAGCGACTCGCCCTTGATCGCGAAGACCGGGATGCCGGCGGCCGCGATGGCGGCGGCGGCATGGTCCTGGGTCGAGTAGATGTTGCAGGAGACCCAGCGGATATCGGCGCCGAGCGCCCTCAGCGTCTCGATGAGAACGCCCGTCTGGATGGTCATGTGCAGGGAGCCGGCGATGCGCGCGCCCTTGAGCGGCTGCGCCGGCCCGTATTCCTCGCGGCAGGCCATCAGGCCCGGCATCTCGGTCTCGGCGATGGAGAGTTCCTTGCGGCCCCATGCGGCCAAGCCGATATCGGCCACGATGTAATCGGTGAAGGCCGGGGCGGCCTCCCTGGCCGGGTCGGCCTTCCTCACTGCCTGCGACATTGAACGATCTGCCTTTCCGCTATCCGGGATGGCGCGCCCTATATCAGCGAGGCGCCGGGAAGGCAATCAACATATAAAGATGTCTTTATATCAATGGAAAGGTGCCACCCCGCACGCCGTGCGGGGCGGCAAGCCGGTATCGCCCGGCGGCTTTCACAGGAGGGAGGCCGATATGCTCACGCGTCGAGGCGTTTTCGCGGCCGCCGGCTGGGTCCTGGCCGGTCCGGCCGGAGCGACGGAACCGGCTGGGCCCTTCGCTGCGATCGAGCACGGGCTCGGAGGCCGCGTCGGGATCGCGGCGCTCGATACCGGGACCGGCCGCGGGGTCGGCTGGCGGGAGCGCGAGCGCTTTCCCCTGTGCAGCACGTTCAAGCTGATCGCGGCCGGGCTGATCCTGAGCCGCGTCGACCGGGGCGAGGAGAAGCTCGACCGGCACATGGCTTATGCGAAGTCCGACCTCGTCGCCCATTCGCCGGTGACGGAGCGCCATGCCGACGAGGGGATGAGCCTCGCCGAGATTTGCCGGGCGGCGATCACGCGCAGCGACAATACGGCCGCCAACCTCATGCTGGCGAGTTTCGGCGGCCCGCCGGCTCTGACGGAATTCGCCCGCCGGCTCGGCGACCAGGTCACCCGTCTCGACCGCACCGAGACGGCGCTCAACGAGGCACTGCCGGACGATCCGCGCGACACGACCGCCCCGGCGGCGATGCTCGGCCTGATGAAGGCGC
The DNA here is from genome assembly GCF_035325185.1 of Enterovirga sp. Classification (GTDB taxonomy): domain Bacteria; phylum Pseudomonadota; class Alphaproteobacteria; order Rhizobiales; family Beijerinckiaceae; genus Enterovirga. The sequence continues at coordinate 1,541 of NZ_DAOLAJ010000139.1, forward strand.
TGCTCGTGGAGGATACTCTCTCCGCCGCCTCGCGGCGGCAACTCGGCGAATGGCTCCTCGCCAACGAGACAGGGGCGGCACGCATCAGGGCCGCCGCGCCGTCCGGCTGGGACGTGGGCGACAAGACCGGCACGGGCGAGCGCGGCGCGGCCGGTGACGTCGCGATCCTGCGCCCGCCCGGCCGCGCCCCGATCCTCCTGGCCGTCTATCTGCACGGATCGGAGAAGCCGATCGCAGACCTGAACGCGGCGATCGCCTCCTCCGCCGGCATCGCGCTGAAGGAGCTGGCCGCCGGCTGAGCCGGACAGCCGCCTCCCCCGTCGACGGCCCCGGGTTCCTGCTTCGCAGGCCCCGGGATGACGACGACTTTTCAGCAGCCTGTCAGACCAGCGTCAGGCCCACATTGACGTTGTTGCGGGTGGCGTTGGAATAGGGGCAGACTTGGTGGGCGGCCTCCATGAGGCGCGTGCCGGCCTCCCGATCCACGCCCGGAAGGCTGACCTTGAGATCGGCCGTGATGCCGTAGCCGCCTTCCGAGCGCGGCCCGAAGCCGATCTCGGCCGTGACGGTGGCGTCGGCCGGTACCTTGACGCCGACCTTGCCCGACACCGCCTTCATGGCGCCGAGGAAACAGGCCGAGTAGCCGGCCGCGAAAAGCTTCTCGGGATTGGCGCCCGGGCCGCCCGGGCCGCCCATCTCCTTCGGCACGACGAGGCGCACATCCACCGAGCCGTCATCCGAGCGCGCCGCGCCGTCGCGGCCTCCGGTCGCGGTGGCCTGGGTCTTGTAGATCACATCAACGGGCATCCGATCCTCCCTTCCCGATATTCTCGCCACGATAACGATTCTCCCCGCGATGAGAAGCGGGGCTCGGGAAAAGGTCAGAACATGCGCCCGCCGAGCGGAGCCTCGCGGGTCGGCGCCAGGAGGACGACCTCGCCCTCGGCATCCGGCACCCCGAGCGTCAGCACCTCCGACCTCACCGGGCCGATCTGGCGCGGCGGAAAGTTCACGACGCACAGGACCAGCCGTCCGGGCAGGTCCTCGAGGCTGTAGTGCCGGGTGATCTGGGCGGAGGATTTCTTCACGCCGATCTGCGGTCCGAGATCGATCGTCAGCTTGTAGGCGGGCTTCCTCGCCTCGGGAAAGGGCTCGGCCGAGACGATCCGGCCGAGGCGGATATCGACCTTCAGGAAATCCTCGAAGGCGATCTGGGGTGTCGTCATGCGTCTTCCTCGGAAGGGGAGCCGCGGCCCGTCAGATGGCGGCCGCGGGGTCTTCCCTCTCCGATTCGCGCGTGCGGCGCTCCTCCTCCTGCCGCGCGGCGCGGCGGCGCATGCGGTCGCGTCCGTCCATCAGCGCCTGGCCGAAGGCGCGGAAGGGGGCCGTCAGGCGCCGGACATCCTCGGCCCGCTCGAGGACGCGCTCTCCGCGGCCCAGCTCACGGTCGAGCCTGGCCATGGTCTTGGCCAGGGTGGGATCGTCGTCCTCGAACCAGGTCTGCATGACATTGGCCTCCGCGAGGACGAAGCCCTGGAGCTTGACGAAGCCGAGCGGCCCCTCGGTCGGCACGCCCGCCGCCGCCAGCATGTAGCGGGCGGAATTGAGCGCCATGCGGTTGAGGGCGGGGAGCGAGGCCACCTCGCCCCGCATCGCCCAGGCGATCCGGCGCAGGGCGTCCCGGTAGGGCGTCATCGCGTCGAGGCGGCGCATGATCACGTCGAAGATCCGCTCGCGGGCGGGCTCGCCGACGAGGTCCTCGGAGGTGCCCTCGATGACGATCTTGTCGATCATCCGCGTGAAGCCCTCCAGCATCGCGCCCTTGGAGGGGAACAGGTCGCGCATCTCCGAGAGCGAGATCCCGGCCTCGTGGGCGACGTCGGCGATCTCGATATCGCTCCAGGGGCGGTCGGAGGCGAGACGCATCAGCGCCTCGACGGCGAGGCGGCGCTTGTCCGGGGGGGCGCCGGCCGGCTTGCTCTTCGTGGGCGCGGCCTTGCGGCCGGCCGCCGGTTCGGGGGCCATCGGCTCCGACATCGGGGACTCCTTGCGTTCCGCCCAGCCTAAAGCCTTCGGGACGCGAGCGGAATGCCCATTCAGCCGGAGAGTTCCCCGGCGCGGCGCTTGGCCGCCGCCACGGCGCGGGTCAGGAGCGGCGTCAGGCCGTCCGGCCCCATGAGAACCTCCAGCGCCGCAGCCGTGGTGCCGCCCTTGGAGGTGACGTTCTCCCGCAGGGTGCCCGCGGCGAGATCGCTCTGCGCCAGGAGCGCACCGGCGCCGGTCACGGTGGCGCGGGCGAGGCGTCCGGCGAGGCCGGGCTCGAGGCCCGCGGCCTCGCCCGCCTTCGCCATCGCTTCGACGAGATGGAAGACATAGGCCGGCCCCGAGCCGGAAAGCGCCGTCACCGCATCGATCAGGGCCTCGTCCCCGACCCATTCGACGACCCCGTTGCAGGCGAGCAGCCGATCCGCCGTCGCCTTCTGGGCGTCGCTGGTCCCGGGGCTGGCATAGGCGCCGGTGGCGCCTTGCCCGATCGCAGCCGGCAGGTTCGGCATGGCGCGCACCACGGCCTGCGCCTCGGGTAACGCCCGCTTCAGGTCGGCGACCGTCTTGCCCGCAAGGATCGAGACCACCAGCGTCTGCGGGCCGGCATTGGCGCGAAGAGCCGCAGCGGCCTCGTCGAGCCCCTGCGGCTTGATCGCGAGCACGAGCACCTCGGGCAGCGCGGCACCCGCTTCTGCGCCGAGGCGGATGCGGCCCGCGCGCGCGAGCGCGGCCATGGCCTCGGAAGGCGCGGGATCCAGCACCCGCGCGGCCCCGTCCGGCAGGCCGGCGCCGAGCCAGCCCTCCAGCATGGCCCCGCCCATCTTCCCCGCCCCGGCGAGGACCAGGGAACGCGGCAGCTGCCCGTCCGACATCACGCCTCCCCTTCCGTCACGAAGAGCACCGCCTCAATCGCCTCGCGGGCGCTCTTGCCGGCCCAGAGCACGAACTGGAACGCCTGATAATATTGCTCGCAGGCGTCGATCGCCGCCTTGAGCATGATCTCGCATTGCCCGTCCGTCGGCTCGGCGCCCCCCGCCAGGAGCAGCGCGTGGCGAAACATCACCACGTTCTCGGAGGTCCAGAGGTCGAAATGGCCGACCCAGAGCTGCTCGTTGGCGAGCGAGATCAATTGCAGGATCTCCGGCCGCAGCCGCTCGGGCACCTTGAGGTCGAAGGCGCAGGCGACGTGCAGGGCCTCGAACTTGTCGATCCAGCTGAAGGCCACCTGATACTGCGCCCAGCGGCCCGCCACCTCCACCGACATCTCGTCGTGGTCGGCGCGGTCGAAGCTCCAGTCGCGGCGGGAGGCGAAGCGCTCGACGGTGTCGAGCGGATGCTCGGTGCGGGACAGGTCGATCATCGAATGAGACATGGAATCCGTGCAATGACGAGGAGGACGCGGGCTGGACGCACACCGACGCGGAAGACCGGCGGAGATACCCACGCTCCGAATCAGCCTTGTCCGGTTATAGCGCGCGTCGGGAATCCGGTTCAAAGCGCCCGATGATTCGTCCACAATCGCGTGTGGAAACGTCAGTCCCGCTCGAAGGTCAGGTAGGAGGCGCGGCGGCCCTCGCGGCGCGCCTTGGCCTCGTAGCGCGTGCCGGGCCAGCCCTCCCAGGGGTCGCGCCAATCGGAGGGACCCTGCGGGCGCCAGCTCCAGCCCCGCGCCCGCAGGACGCGGGCGAGGCCCCAGCCGGCATAGTCGTCGATATCGGTCGCGAAGCGCAGCGTGCCGCCGGGTGCGACGATGCGGGCGAGCGCGGCGAGGTTGTCGTCGGAGAGAAAGCGGCGCTTGCGCTGCCGGCGCTTCGGCCAGGGATCGGGGAAGAGCAGGTAGACCCGCTCGACCGAGGCCGCGGGCAGCGCGGCGACCAGCTCGGCCGCGTCGCGGTTCCAGAGGCGGATATTCGCGATGCCCTCGGCCTCGACGACGGCGAGGAGCTTCGCCATGCCGTTCACGAAGGGCTCGCAGCCGATGAAGCCGATGCGGGGATGGGCCCTCGCGGCGCAAAGCAGATGCTCGCCGCCGCCGAAGCCGATTTCCAGGTGGATCGCCTCGACCGGCCCGGGGAAGAGGCCGCGCGGATCGAGCCCGCGCGGAGGCTCGGGCAATTCGACGAGAAGGCGCGGCAGGAGGTCGCGGACGAGCCGCTCCTGGCCTGGCCGCAGGGCCTTTCCCTTGCGGCGCCCGAAGAAGGAGCCGGAGAGGGCCGGCTCCTCCGTCACGGCGCCGGTCAGCGCAGGGCCGATTTCAGCTCGTCGGCGAGGTCGGTCTTCTCCCAGGAGAAGCCGCCTTCGGCATCCGGCTCGCGGCCGAAATGGCCGTAGGCCGAGGTGCGGGCATAGATCGGCTTGTTCAGGTCGAGATGCGTGCGGATGCCGCGGGGCGAGAGATCCATGATCTCCATGAGCACCTGCTCGAGCTTGCCGGCATCGGCGTCGGCGCCGTGCAGGTCGGCATAGATCGACAGCGGCTTCGCCACGCCGATGGCGTAGGAGAGCTGGAGGGTGCAGCGATCGGCGATGCCGGCGGCGACCACGTTCTTGGCGAGGTAGCGTGCGGCATAGGCGGCGGAGCGGTCCACCTTGGTCGGGTCCTTGCCCGAGAAGGCGCCGCCGCCATGGGGCGCGGCCCCGCCATAGGTGTCGACGATGATCTTGCGCCCGGTGAGGCCGCAATCGCCGTCGGGGCCGCCGATCACGAACTTGCCGGTCGGATTGACGTGCCAGGCGGTCTCGGCCGAGATGAACCCCTCGGGCAGAGCCTTGCGGATATAGGGCTCGACGATCTCGCGCACGTCCTCCGAGGACAGCTCGGGATCCAGGTGCTGGGTCGAGAGCACGATCTGCGTGACGCCGACCGGCTCGCCGTTGCGGTAATGCACCGTGACCTGGCTCTTCGCGTCCGGCCCGAGCTTCGGCTCGCGTCCCGACTTCCTGGCCTCGGTCAGGAGGCGCAGGATGCGGTGCGAATAGAGGATGGGAGCCGGCATCAGCTCGGGCGTCTCGCGGCAGGCATAGCCGAACATGATGCCCTGGTCGCCCGCGCCCTCGTCCTTGTTGCCGGCGG
>NZ_DAOLAJ010000140.1:0-6464 GCF_035325185.1 Enterovirga sp.
CCTCGGCATGGTCCTCGCGGCCTATGCCGTCACTCCGGAGTGAGGGGCCGCGCGCAGCGTCGTTCGGCGGATAATTCACTGTCGATCGCTGTGGTGGAACATATGGATGCTTCCCAAGCGGCCTATGCTTTGGCGACGTATCGGTCGATATTGTCCATCAACGTCTGCAGAAGGCTGTCGCGGAGTTCATCCCTCGAGTCGCGGATCCAAATCGCGGCCAACGGCAATCGGCCCGCGGTCATTCTTTTGCCCAGGACGAGCGGGAGATAGGTCACGCCATCAACCGCTATTCTTGAAGTCCATCTCGGAACAACAGCTAAACCTAACCCTGCGGAAACAAGGTGAACGATCGTCTGCTTCTCATCTGCCACATGAGATATCTTCGCCGTGTAGCCGGACTCCTCGAATAGCTTCATCGTCAGGTCGTGGCTATGCGGCCTCGATCGACGATCAGGCGTGATGAGCGGTTCGTTCGCGATGTCGTCGATCGAAAGTTTCTTTCTCGCAGCCAAAGGATGAATCGAGGGAATTGCGACGACAGGAGTTTCATAGAAGAGGTGCCGATAGACGAGGCTCGGCGAGTGGCTTCTCGGGGGGCGAATAAACGCGATGTCGAGCCGGCCGGAAAGCACGCGCGGAACGAGCCTGATCGTTTTGTCCTCGAGGAGTTGAAGCTCGACGTCAGGGTGCGTGCTGTTGAAGTCGTTGAAGAGCATGGGCATCAGCCCGACCGCCGCGCTGTCGATCGCGCCGATGCGAAGCTTGGTCGCCTTGATGCGAACAGTCTCCCGGAAGCGCGCCCGCATGGCATCCGCTTGCGCAAGGAGCTTGCGGGCATCTCCGAGCAGCTGCCTTCCCTCTTCGGTAAGAACAACGTTCCGTGTTGTTCTTGCGAAAAGCTGCGTGCCGAGGTCCTCCTCAAGCAACCGAATGAACCGGCCCAAGGCAGACGGAAGGATGTTGAGTTTCTGAGCCGCGCGGCCGAAGTGGAGTTCGTCCGCCGCGAGCACGAAACAACGCAGCTGATGCAGGTTCATGAGCATTTTCATTAGCCCAATGATTGTAGCAATTGTTTATATAATCCTGGCGGGATTGAGGTCGCCCCGCGTTAGGCCCTAGGTTCTCCGCAGATCAGAACCACAATGTATAGGGAAGGGATGCGCCTAATGACCAGCGAGCTGGAGCGGCGAACCCTGCGCAAAATTTCCTGGCGCATAGTTCCTTTCATCATGTTGCTATATTTCATCGCGTATATAGACCGCGTGAATATTGGATTCGCGGCCTTGACAATGAATAAGGATCTTGGGTTCTCGTCGGCTGTCTTCGGATTTGGCGCCGGTGTCTTTTTCCTCGGTTATTTTCTGTTCGAGGTCCCTTCGAACATCATCCTCCATAAGGTCGGGGCCCGCATCTGGATCGCACGCGTCATGGTCACCTGGGGGCTGCTCTCCGGCGCCTTCGCTTTCATCCAGGGAGAGACCAGCTTCTATATCCTGCGTTTCCTGCTGGGGGTGGCCGAGGCCGGGTTCTTTCCCGGTATCATTCTTTACCTGAGCTATTGGTTCCCGGCGCGGCGGCGGGCGCAGGTCGTGTCCATGTTCATGGCTGCGGCGCCGATTTCGACCGTGCTCGGCTCGCCCCTTTCGAGCGCCCTGCTCGAAATGCACGGGATCGGCGGCTTGAAGGGCTGGCAGTGGATGTTCCTGATGGAGGCGGTTCCCGCGGTGCTGCTCGGAATTGTCGTTTTCTTCTATCTCACCGACCGTCCTGAAAAGGCGCGCTGGCTCGCGGATGACGAGCGCGACTGGCTCGTCGCCACGATGAATGCCGAGAACGCCGCGAAGGGCGCGAAGGAGCACCACAGCATCTGGAAGGGGCTCACCGACCTCCGCGTGCTGGCGCTGGCCCTCATCTATTTCGGAACCTCCGCCGGCCTCTACACGCTCGGCATCTGGGCTCCGCAGATCATCCGCGAGTTCGGCCTCTCGACGATGATGGTCGGTTTCCTGAATGCGGTTCCGCCGACGATCGCGATCGTCGCCATGATCCTGTGGGCGCGCAATTCGGATCGCACGGGCGAGCGGACGTGGCATGTCGTGATCGCCTGCCTCGTGGCCGCCCTGGGCCTGGCGCTGGCGGGTGTGGCCGGCTCCGTGATCGCGGTCGTCGCGGCGCTCACCCTCGTCAATATCGGCATCAGCTCGGCCAAGCCGCCGCTGTGGAGCATGCCGACGATGTTCCTGTCGGGAGGCGCCGCCGCCACGGGTATCGCCACGATCAATTCGATCGGCAATCTCGGCGGCTTCGTCGGGCCTTCGGTGATCGGCTGGGTGAAGACCACGACGGGAAGCTTTCTTGGTGGACTCTACGTCGTCGCCGGCCTTCTCTGCTTCTCGGCCATCCTGACCCTTGTGCTCGCGGGGTCCCAGCGGGCCGCTCCGAGCGCGAGCGCGGAACCCCCTGTCCCTCACTGAGCCGGCCGGCTTTCCCATCGTCAAGTTCGTTCCCTTGAAGCACCAGGAGATGTGTTCATGAAGACTTACCGTATTGCCGCAATGGGCGGCGACGGCATCGGGCCTGAAGTGGTCGATGCGGCCGTCAGGGCGCTGAAAGTCTGCGCCGAGCGCGACGGCGGGTTCAAGCTCGATTTCCAGGATTTCGATTGGGGATCGGATTATTACAAGAAACACGGCATCATGATGCCTGAGGGCGGCGCCGATCAGCTTCGCGGATTCGATGCGATCCTGTTCGGCGCGGTGGGAGCGCCCGACATTCCCGACCACATCACGCTGTGGGGCCTTCGCCTCGCCATCTGCCAGCCGCTCGACCAGTACGCCAACGTGCGGCCGACGCGCATCCTGCCCGGCATCACGAGCCCGCTGCGCCACGTCTCCGGCCCGGAACTCGACTGGGTCATCGTGCGCGAGAATTCCGAAGGCGAATATTCCGGCGTCGGCGGGCGGGCGCACAAGGGATTGCCGATCGAGGTGGCGCAGGACGTGTCCGTCATGACGCGGCCCGGCGTCGAGCGGATCATCCGCTTCGCCTTCAAGCTGGCGCAGTCCCGTCCGCGCAAGCTGCTCACGGTGGTGACCAAGTCGAACGCCCAGCGCCACGCCATGGTGATGTGGGACGAGATCGCGGCCGAGGTCGCCAGGGATTTCCCCGACGTCACCTGGGACAAGATGCTGGTCGACGCCATGACCATGCGGATGGTGATCAAGCCGGAGACGCTCGACACGATCGTCGCGACGAACCTGCACGCTGACATCCTGTCCGACCTCGCCGCGGCGCTCGCCGGGTCGCTGGGCATCGCGCCCACCGCCAACATCAATCCCGAGCGCGAGACGCCCTCGATGTTCGAGCCGATCCACGGCTCGGCCTTCGACATCACGGGCAAGGGCATCGCCAATCCGGTCGCGACGTTCTGGACGGCCGCCATGATGCTCGACCATCTCGGGGAGAAGAAGGCCGCCGATCGGCTGATGAAGGCCGTCGAGCGCGTCACCGCCGATCCGAAGCTGCACACGCCCGATCTCGGCGGCCAGGCGACGACCGAGCAGGTCACCGAGGCGGTCTGCGAAGCTTTGCGCGCCGCAAACGACTGACCGGCCGGCGGCGCAGGGATCTGCGCCGCCTCTCCCCCTTCCGACCTCCCACCGAGACAGCACCCGGATGCCGAGCGAAGTCCGCCATTTGCTGAGAGCGATGTTCGATGCGGCCGTGGGCGCCGCCTCGCCCGCCCTGCGCATCCCGGCCCATCTCCCGCGCCCGCCGAAAGGCCGGACGATCGTGATCGGCGCCGGCAAGGCCTCCGCCTCCATGGCGAGGGCTTTCGAGGACCATTGGCTGGGGCCGCTGGAAGGCCTGGTGGTGACGCGCGACGGCTACGGCGTGGCGTGCGAGCGCATCGAGATCGTCGAGGCTTCGCATCCGGTGCCGGACGCGCGCGGGCTCGCCGCGGCGGGGCGCATTCTCTCGCTCGTCCAGGGCCTGTCGCCGGACGACCTGGTGGTGGCGTTGATCTCCGGCGGGGGATCGGCGCTGCTGTCCTTGCCGGCGCCGGGCCTGACCTTCGAGGACAAGCAGGCAGTGAACGCGGCTCTTCTGCGCTCGGGCGCCTCGATCGGCGAGATGAACGTCGTGCGCAAGCATCTGTCCGCGATCAAGGGCGGCCGCCTTGCCGCGGCCGTCCATCCCGCGCGGCTCGTGACCCTCGTGATTTCCGACGTGCCGGGCGACGATCCGGCCGTCATCGCGTCGGGGCCGACCGTCGCCGATCGGTCGACCTTTGCCGACGCGATCGCGGTGCTCGAGAAATACGGGATCTCGGAGCCGGCTGCCGCGCTCGATCATTTGAAACGCGCCGCCGAGGAGACGCCCAAGCCCGGCGACCCGCGTCTGGCCGGGTCCGAGACCGTCACCATCGCGGCGCCGCAGCTCTCTCTCGAGGCCGCGGCGGATGTCGCGCGCAAAGCCGGGGTGACGCCCCTCATCCTGGGCGACGCCCTGGAAGGAGAAGCGCGCGAGATGGGGCGCGTCATGGCGGGAATCGCGCGGCAGGTCGTGCTGCGCGGCCAGCCCGTTCCGCCTCCGGCCGTTCTCCTCTCCGGCGGCGAGACGACCGTCACCATCAAAGGCAGCGGCAGAGGCGGGCGGAATGTCGAGTTCCTGCTCGCGCTCGCCGTCGAGCTCGACGGGTTGCCGAACGTCTTCGCGCTCTCTGGAGATACCGATGGCGTGGACGGCGCGGAAGAGATCGCAGGCGCCCTCGTGACCCCCGATTCCCTGGTCCGCGCGGCAGCCGGGGGCGTCAACGCGAAGGCCTCTCTGGCGAACAACGACGCCCACGGCTTTTTCGAGGCGCTCGGCGATCAGGTGATCACCGGCCCGACGCGGACCAACGTGAATGATTTCCGCGCCATCCTCATTACCGCACGAGACAAGGGGGCGGCCTCGCGGCCGTGAGACGACATGCGCCGACACCGCAACGCAAAGATCGTCGCGACACTCGGGCCGGCAAGCTCGACCCCGGAGATGATCCGCTCCCTGTTCGAGGCGGGTGCCGATGTGTTTCGGCTCAACTTCAGCCACGGCACGCACGAAGATCACCGAAAGCGATACGATATCATTCGCGCCGTCGAAAAGGCGACCGGCCGTCCGATCGGAGTCCTTGCCGATCTGCAAGGGCCGAAGCTGCGCCTCGGGACTTTCTCGGAAGGGCGTGTCCAGCTCGCGACGGGAGATCGATTCGGGCTCGATCTCCAAGGCGGGCCGGGCACGCCGCAGCGGGTGAGCATGCCTCATCCCGAGATTTTCCGGGCGCTGTCGCCGGGGGTTCAGCTTCTCCTCGATGACGGCAAGGTCCGCCTGGAGGTGGAAAGCTGCGACGGAGAAAGCGCCCTGACCCGCGTGATCGTCGGCGGCCCTCTCTCCGACCGCAAGGGCGTCAGCGTGGTCGGGGCGATTCTCCCGCTCTCGCCGCTGACCCCGAAGGACCGCGCGGACCTCGCCTATGCGCTGGACCTCGGCGTCGATTGGGTCGCATTGTCCTTCGTGCAGCGGCCGGAGGATGTCGCGGAGCTTCGCGCGATCACGGGCGACCGCGTCGGGATCGTGTCCAAGCTGGAGAAGCCGTCCGCCGTCGAGAATCTGAAAGCGATCGTCGATCTCTCCGATGCGGTGATGGTCGCGCGCGGAGATCTCGGCGTCGAGATGCCGCCGGAAGAGGTGCCGCCGATCCAGCGCCGGATCGTTCGCGCGTGCCGGGAAGCCGGAAAGCCGAGCATCGTCGCGACGCAGATGCTGGAATCCATGATCGGCGTGCCGACGCCGACGCGCGCCGAAGCCTCCGACGTGGCCTCGGCCATCTATCACGGGGCCGACGCCGTGATGCTCTCGGCCGAGTCGGCGTCGGGCCAGTTTCCTCTCGAGGCCGTCTCGATGATGGACCGCATCATTTCGGTCGCCGAGAACGATCGCGGCTATTACCGGCCCATGAACGACGCGGCGAGGCCGGCGCCTGCCGCGACCGTCGCGGACGCGATCTGCGCCGGCATCCGCGAGGCGACGCGGCTTCTCCCTGTGGCTGCGGTGGTCACGTACACGACCTCCGGCTATTCCAGCCTGCGCGCCTCGCGCGAGCGCCCGGCCGCGCCCATCCTGAGCATGGCCACCTCCGACAGGACGGCGCGGCGGCTGACGCTGGCCTGGGGACTCCACTCGGTCGAGGTCCCCCAGATCGCCTCCGTCGAGGAGATGGGAGCCTATGCCTGCGAGACGGCGATCCGCGAAGGCTTCGCCGCCAAGGGCGACACCATCGTCGTCGCGGCCGGGGCGCCCGTGGGCGTGTCCGGCACGACCAACGCGCTGAAGATTCTCGCCGTATAGACCGAAACGAGAGACGGCCATGACTGCGATCATTGAAATTCACGCCCGCGAGATTCTGGACAGCCGCGGCAATC
>NZ_DAOLAJ010000141.1:0-6464 GCF_035325185.1 Enterovirga sp.
GACCAGCATCGCGGCTGGTTCCATTCCTCGCTCATCGAGAGCTGCGGCACGCGCGGGCGCGCGCCTTTCGACGTCGTGCTGACGCACGGCTTCTGCCTCGACGAGAACGGGGAGAAGATGTCGAAGTCGCGCGGCAACGTGACCGCGCCGCAGGACGTCATCGCGGGCTCGGGCGCCGACATCCTGCGCCTGTGGGTCGCCGCCTCGAACTATTCGGACGACCTGCGCATCGGCAAGGACATCCTGAAGAACTTCTCGGAGATGTACCGCAAGCTCCGCAACACGATCCGCTGGATGCTCGGCACCCTCGCCCACCACGACGGCAGCCCCCTGCCCCCGCCCGGCGAATTGCCGGAGCTGGAGCGGGTGATCCTGCATCGCCTCGCCGAGCTCGACGGCGAGATCCGTCGCGCTTATGCCGAGTTCGACTATGCGCGAGTGGTCTCGCTCCTCTCGACCTTCATGACGGGCGACCTTTCAGCCTTCTATTTCGACATCCGCAAGGATGTCCTTTATTGCGACCCGATCTCCAGCCGGACGCGGCTCGCGGCCCTGGCGGTGATCGAGGAGACCTTCCGCCGCGTCGTCACCTGGATCGCGCCGATCCTGTCCTTCACGGCGGAGGAAGCCTGGCTCGAGCACTATCCGAGCGAGGACGGCTCGGTGCACCTGGAGGTCTTCCCTGAGCTGCCCGCATCCTGGCGCGACGAGGCGCTGGCGAGGCGCTGGAGCGCGATCCGCAACGCCCGCCGCGTCGTGACCGGCGCGCTGGAGATCGAGCGGGCCGCCAAGCGCATCGGCGCGAGCCTCGAGGCGGCGCCCGTCGTCTACGTGGCCGATCCCGAGACCCTGGCGATTCTCCGGGCCGTCGACATGGCCGAGATCTGCATCACCTCCGGCCTCGACCTGCGCGAGGGCGAGGGACCCGCCGATGCCTTCCGCCTCGACGAGGTCAAGGGCATCGCGGTGGTGCCGGCGCGCGCCGAGGGGCGCAAATGCGCCCGCTCCTGGAAGATCTCGACCGAAATCGGGGCCGATCCCGCCTATCCCGACGTCACCCCGCGCGACGCGGCGGCGCTCCGGGAATGGGACGCGGCCCATTCCATAGCCCTTGCCGCGAGGGGCGCGGCGTGAAGCCCTTTGCCGCGGGTCTCCTGGCCCTGGTCCTGACGCTCGTCGCGGACCAGGCCTCGAAGCTGTACCTCCTCTTCGTCTACGACCTTCCGCTCCACGATCCGCTGTCGCTGGGGCCGTTCGTGACCCTGACGGTCGTCTGGAACAGGGGCATCTCCTACGGCCTCTTCCAGCAGGGCACGGAATTCGGCCGCTGGGCGCTCGTCGCCGTCGCGACCATCTCGACGGTGGCGCTCGGCATCTGGATGGCGAGGGCGGCGAACCGCCTCCTCGCCGTCTCGCTCGGCCTGATCCTCGGGGGCGCGATCGGAAACGCCATCGACCGCGTCGCCTATGGCGCGGTATTCGACTTCGTGCATCTCCATGCGGGCGAATGGTCCTGGTACGTGTTCAACATCGCCGATGCCGCCATCGTGTTCGGCGTGATCGGGCTGATCTGGGACGCCTTCGTGGCAAACCGGCAACAGCCGCCGGCTGCCTGAAGGCATAGGGTGCTCCCGGTCTCCCTCCGTCACAGGAAAGCCCGAATGGGCGCCGATGGCGGTAAGGGGACAAAGGATACGACATGACGAGGAGCGCGATGATCACTCCGGCCCGCCTCGGCCTCATCTTCGGCCTCGCTGCGGCCCCTCTCCTGGCGGCGCCCGCTTCCGCCGAGGAGGGAATGTTCTTCAAGGACATGCTGGGCTCGATGGGCGTCATCCCGAAGAGCAAGGCTCCGATCGCCTATCGCGACCGCGCGCCGCTCGTCGTGCCGCCGAAGACCACGCTGCCGGCCCCCGGCTCGCGCGTGAGCGCGGCTGCCAATCCGGGCTGGCCCAACGATCCCGACGTGGCCGCGAGGCGCCGCGCCGCCGAGCAGGATTCTCTTCCGGTGACCTGGAGCGAGAAGCGCCGCTCCTCCGGCGAGAACAACCTGCGGCTGACGCCCGCCGAGATCCAGTCCGGCCGGGTCGCGAGCAGCTCCGCGCCCGTTCCCGGCACCCATCGCGGCGACAATGCGCGCGACGTGCTCCTTCTCAGCCCGGACGCGCTGCGGGCCAAGCCCCGCGAGGCCGAGCCGGATGACGGACCGGAGCCGGGCCGGCGGGCTCTCACCGACCCTCCCTCCGGCATGCGCAAATGGGCGGGCGGCAAGCCGGTCAAGGGTGATTTCGCGCCGCATGTCGACACGATGCGGCAGGAATCGGACCCGATGTCCTGGCTCACCGAAAGGTTTAGGAAAGACGATAACAACGACGACTAGGGCATGCTGCGGAGCCGGGGTCCGCGTCAGCGAAAAGCGGAAATCCGGCTTTCCGAAAGCGGCATCCGACATTAACAATCCAGAGCATGCAGCCGTTCCGCGAAACGGTCGCATGCCCTGGATTCGAGCCGCGCGGCAGGCCCGTCGCGCGGACGGGGAAACGAGACGGACCCATCGTGGACTTGCGAACCGACACGGCACCCGTGGGACGTCTCGAAGGCGGTGGTCCCGAACTGACCACGCACCGGCTGGATAACGGCCTCGAAATCGTCGTCATTCCCGACCGCCGGGTGCCGGTCGTCACACATATGGTCTGGTACAGGAACGGCTCGGCCGACGATCCGCTCGGCCGCTCGGGGATCGCCCATTTCCTTGAGCACCTGATGTTCAAGGGCACCGAGCGCCATCCCGCCGGCGAGTTCTCGAAGGTCGTCTCGGCCCTTGGCGGCCAGGAGAACGCCTTCACCTCCTACGACTACACCGCCTATTTCCAGCGCGTCGCGCCCGAGCATCTGGGGCGCATGATGGAATTCGAGGCCGACCGGATGAGCGGCCTCAATTTCGACGACGAGGTCGTCGCGCCCGAGCGGGACGTCGTCCTGGAGGAGCGGCGCATGCGGGTCGAGACGGACCCCTCGGCGCAGCTCTCCGAGGCGATGGCGGCCGCCCTCTTCGTCCACCATCCCTACGGGATCCCGATCATCGGCTGGATGCACGAGATCGAGACGCTCGACCGGCAGGCCGCCCTCGACTATTACCGCCGCTTCTATTGCCCGGACAACGCGGTCCTGGTCGTTTCCGGCGATATCGAGGCGGCCGAGGTCGTCCGCCTCGCCGAGGCGACCTATGGCAGGAACGCGCCGGGCCGTACCCCTCCCCTGCGCGAGCGGCCGCGCGAACCGGAGCCACGCGCGCTCCGGCAGGTCCTGGTCGCCGATCCCAAGGTCGAGCAGCCCACGCTTCAGCGCCTCTACCTCGCGCCCTCCGTCCGCACGGCGAAAGGACGCGAGAGCCACGCGCTCGAGGTTCTCGCGGAAATCCTGGGCGGCGGGCCCACTTCTCTCCTCTACCGCAAGCTCGTCCTCGATCTCGGCAAGGCCGTGAATGTCGGCGGCTGGTACATGGGCTCGGCGATCGACGACAGCCGCTTCGCGCTCTACGGCGTGCCCGCCGAGGGCGTGTCCCTCGGCGAGCTGGACGCCCTGATCGACCGCACGCTCGCCGAATCCCGCGACGCGCTCGACGACCTCGCCATCGAGCGGGCGAAGACGCGCCTCGTCGCGGAGACGATCTATTCGCTCGACAGCCAGTCCTCGCTCGCGCGCATCTACGGATCGGCGCGCGCCATCGGGGAGACGCTCGAGGAGGTCCGCGCCTGGCCGGAACAGGTCAAGGAGGTCACCCGGGACGATCTCGTCGGCGTCATGGACAGCTACCTGACCGCGCGGCGCTCCGTCATCGGCCATCTCGTCAAGCAGGATTCGTGAGCTTCCGATGAGCGTCGCGACACAATCGGATGCCGGGCCGGCCGAGGTCGTCCCGGTCGTCTCGCCGGGCGGGATCGAGGCCTGGCAGGTCCGCTCGGGCTTCGTGCCGCTGGTCGCCCTCGCCTTCGCCTTCGAAGGCGGCGCGGCCCAGGACCCGCCCGGGCGCGAGGGTGCGATGCAGCTTCTCGCCCGCCTCCTCGACGAGGGCGCCGGACCCTATCGGTCCGACGCCTTCCAGGAACGGCTCGCCGAGCATGCGATCGAGCTGAGCTTCACCTCCGGCCCGGATGCGCTCGGCGGCTCGCTGAAGACGCTCGTCGCCCATGCCGACGAGGCGTTCTCACTGCTCCGCCTCGCGGTCACGCAGCCGCGCTTCGACGAGGACGCCGTCGAGCGCGTGCGCGCGCAGACGCTGGCCGGCCTGCGCTACCAGGCCAACGATCCGAGCGTCGTCGCCTCCCGCCGCTTCGTGGCGGAGGGCTTTCCGGGCCATCCCTACGGCCATCCCTCCTCCGGCACGGTCGAGAGCGTCGCCGCCATCACGCGGGAGGATCTCGTCGCCCTGCACCGGCGCATCGTCGCGACGGGGAAGCTGAAGGTCGCGGCGGTCGGCGATCTCGGCGAGAGCGAACTCGGCGCGCGGCTTGATGCGACCTTCGGCGACCTCCCCAAGACGCCGCAGCTTTCGGCCATCGGGCCCGTCTCGCTCGCCGGCCGGGGCACGCGGCACGTGGTCGATCTCGACGTGCCGCAATCGGTGATCCGCTTCGGCTTCGAGGGAGCCTCCTGGCGCGACCCGGATTTCATTCCCGCCTATGTGCTCAACCACATCCTCGGCGGCGGGGCCTTCACCTCCCGCCTGTTCCAGGAGGTGCGCGAGCGGCGCGGCCTCGCCTACAGCGTCGGCACGTCGCTCGTGAGCTACCGTCATGCGGCGATGACCTGGGGCTATACGGCCACCAAGAACGAGCGCGTCGGGGAGTGCCTCGAGGTGATCGCGCAGGAGATGCGCAAGCTCCGCGAGGAGGGGCCGGACGACGACGAGCTGGACAAGGCGAAAGCCTATCTCACGGGCTCCTATGCGCTCAGCTTCGACACCTCGACGAAGATCGCCCACCAGCTCGTGCAGATCGCCTTCGAGGATCTCGGCCTCGACTATATCCGCCGCCGCAACCAGCTCGTCGCCGCCGTGACGCAGGACGACATCCGCCGCGTCTCGGAGCGCATCCTCGGCGACGGCTCGATGCTCGTCGTCATTGCCGGGCGGCCCGACATCGCCTGACATCGTTCACCGCTCGCGAGCTCCCCATGCTGACGACCCTCCCCGAGGCCGAGTTCTCCGCCTTGGAGCAGCGCACGGCTGCCGAATATGCGGCCTTCCGCGCCCGCGGCCTCAAGCTCGACATGACGCGCGGCAAGCCCTCGCCCGAGCAGCTCGACCTCGCCGAGGGCATGCTCGCCCTTCCCGGCAACCGCGACCATTTCGCCGAGAGCGGCGAGGATGCGCGCAATTACGGCGGGCTCCAGGGCCTGCCGGAGGCCCGCGCCCTCTTCACCGGCATGCTGGGCGCGCCGGCCGGGCGCATCGTGCTCGGCAACAATTCGAGCCTCGCCCTGATGCATGACTGCATCGCCTGGGCGATGCTGCGCGGCGTGCCCGGCGGCGAGCGGCCCTGGTCGAAGGAGAAGGACGTCGCCTTCCTCTGCCCGGTGCCGGGCTATGACCGGCATTTCGCGATCTGCGAGGCGTTCGGCATCCGCATGATCCCGGTCGCGCTCGGCCCGGCCGGGCCCGACATGGCGCAGGTGGAGTCCCTTGTGGCCGACCCCGCGGTGAAGGGCATGTGGTGCGTGCCGCAATATTCGAATCCCAGCGGCGAGACCTATTCCGACGAGACCGTCCGCGCCCTCGCCGTCATGAAGACCGGCTCTCCCGATTTCCGCCTCTTCTGGGACAACGCCTATTCGGTCCACGATCTCGGGGAGACGCCGCAGCGCGTCGCGAACATTCTCGACGCCTGCGAGGCGGCCGGCCATCCCGACCGGGCCTTCGTCTTCGCCTCGACCTCGAAGATCACCCTCGCCGGGGCGGGCCTTGCCGCGCTGGCCAGCTCGCAGGCCAATATCGGCTGGTTCATGAAGGCGGCTCAGATCCGCACGATCGGGCCCGACAAGCTCAACCAGCTTCGCCACGTGCGCTTCCTGAAGGACGCCGCCGGCATCGCCGCCCATATGGCGAAGCATCGCGCGCTGCTCGCGCCGAAATTCGCCGCCGTCCTCGACACGCTGGAGCGTCGCCTCGGCGGGACTGGGGCCGCCCGCTGGACGAAGCCGGAAGGCGGCTATTTCATCAGCGTCGACGTCCCGGATGGCACCGCCTCCCGCGTCGTCGCGCTGGCCCGCGAAGCGGGGCTGGCCCTGACACCGGCCGGCGCGACCTGGCCCCATGGCCGCGACCCGCACGACCGCAACCTGCGCCTCGCCCCGAGCTATCCGTCCCTGGCGGATGTCCGCACGGCCGCCGAGGGCATCGCGCTCTGCATCCTCACCGCCGCGATCGAGGCCGAGAGGGCGAGGCGCGCTGGCGGCTGAACTCC
>NZ_DAOLAJ010000142.1:0-6117 GCF_035325185.1 Enterovirga sp.
CCGCGTCAGTCGCCGCCGACCACCTGGCCGGCGATGGAGAAGGGGCTCGCCAGCGTCGCGCCGACCGTGTTCAGGATGAAAGCGCCGGCATGGCGGACCCCGTCCTGCTTGCCCATCGCGTTGAGCTTCGCGCTCAGCGCCACCGCCTGGACGAAGCGGCTGTGGTTGAAGGTGTCGGTGGATTCGATCGACGAGATGTCGATGGTCTGGATGTTGAAGCGCTGGGCCGCCTGCTGGACGCGGGGATTGTGCACGTCGATGCTGCCGACGCGCTTGCGCCCCCCCGCGATGCGGGCCGACACGGACAGGGCGAGATCGTCCGTCGCCACGAGGATGCGCATGGTCCGCTTCATGCGCCCGATGACCTCCATCTGGGAGAGGAAGACCTGGCTGTCGACGTCGGGCGCGGCCAGGATGACGTCCAGCCGGTCGAGCACGTCCCCGTGGCCCGTCAGCTTGAGCTGGCGCAGGGATTCCATCGTCAGCCAGGAGCCCATGCTGTGGGCGAGAACGAGCGTGTCCCCGGGGCCGCGCCCGCGGGCCAGGGTGCGGATCACGTCGGACAGGCCGTCGCGCGAGGCCGTCACCGCATCCTTGTCCGCGACATAGGCGCTGACGCTCGCCTCCGACGGCCAGGCGAACAGGACGGCGTCGCCCGGGATGTCGGAATCGAACTTCATCTGCGCGAGCTGGAACAGGGCTTCCTGGAAGTTCACGTTGAAGCCGTGGATGAACAGGCCGATCCTCTTCGAGCCGCCGCGCGGAGCGACCTGAGCCTCGAATTCCTTGCGGGTGAGCAGGCGCTGGCTCACGGTCGCGAAGCTGCGCGAGGGATCGATACGATCTCCCTCGGGCCATTGCACCGTGCCGGGCACATGGCCCGGCGGGATGGAGATCGTGAACTCGGCGAAGTTCAGCCCGTCCGCGAGATTGCTCGTGAACACGTTCTGGCCCGGATTCTGCCGCGCGCGCGTCGTCGCGACATAGACCTTGACCAGCTTGGCGCCGGGATAGGCCGGCACGTCGCTCAGCAGTTCGGGGCCGGGGCGCGAGGAGCATCCCGCCAGCAGGAGCAGGACAAAGATCAGGCCGAAACGCAAGGTGGGCTCCAACGGACCGGCAGCCGTGCAGGCGGCCTGACTGCCTGGATGAATCCTCCTGCGCGCGGCGGGAGTCGATGACGCAATGAACACACCGGGTCCTAAAACGAACTTGACGCGGCTCCCGCCGGATCGGGAGGCGGGCGCTTGCAATCCCTTCCCGCTGACGCGATGGGAACGTCAGCAGAAGCCTGCTCCGAGAAAGCTCCCATGAACGCGATGTCCCTGCCGACAGCCACCCATTATCCCGACCCGCAGGCCGTCGAGCCCGTGAACCGGCACACGCTCGCCGTCATCGTCGACAACGAGCCGGGCGTCCTCGCGCGCATCGCCGGCCTCTTCTCGGGGCGCGGCTACAACATCGAGAGCCTGACGGTGTCGGAGACCGAGCACGAGCGCCACGTCTCGCGCATCACGATCGTCACCACGGGCACCAATGCGATCCTGGAGCAGATCAAGGCCCAGCTCGGGCGCCTCGTCCCCGTGCACCGGGTCCTCGACCTGACGGTCCAGGGCAACGCCATCGAGCGCGAGCTGGTCCTCGCCAAGGTCGACGGCAAGGGCGAGCAGCGCGTCGAGGCGATGCGGCTCTCCTCGGCCTTCGGGGCGCGGATCGTGGATGCGACCCTCACCTCCTTCGTCTTCGAGATGACCGGCACGACCGACGAGGTCGAGCGCTTCATCTCGCTGATGGTGGCGGTCGGCCTCGTCGAGGTCTCGCGCACCGGCATCGCCGCCATGAGCCGCGGCGCCAAGGGGATGTGAGACCCCTTGCCCTCCCCGCCTCAGATATCCATTGTATATCCAGCTCGATGAGGCTTCCGCCTCGATGAGGCATCCGCCATGAAGGTCCAGGTCGCGCGCTGGGGCAACAGCACCGCCATGAGGTTTCCGAAAGCCGTGGCGGATGCCATGAAGCTGGAGCCCGGCACGCAGCTCGAACTCGTGATGGAGGGGCGGGACATCCGTCTCATGCGCCCGCGCCCGCAGTCACGCCGCCTCCTCGACGAGATGGCCGAGGAGGCGCGGCGGCTCGGCCCCGGCTTCGAGCCCGCAAGCGTCGACTGGGGTCCTGATCGCGGATCGGAAAGCATCGACGACGATGCCTCCCGATGACTGGGACCTCGCTGCGGGCGACCTGGTCCTCGTGCAGCTCGCGCCGATCCGCGGCTCGGAGCAGGACGGGCTGCGGCCGGCCCTGGTCGTCTCCGCGGCGCAGATGCATGCCTTCTCCCGCCGCGCCATCGTCTGCCCGATCACGCGGAACCCGAATCCCTGGCCGACCAAGGTCTTCCTGCCGGAGGGACTCGCCGCCGAGGGCGCGGTGCTGTGCGACCAGATCCGCGCCATCGACCGCCGCGAGCGGATCCTCCGCAAGCTCGGCCCGGCTCCCCCGGAGACGCTTTCCCTCGTCCGCGCCAAGATCGCGGCTCTTCTTGCCATCGACATCGACTGAAAGGCAGCCATGACCCTCACGCTCTTCTATTCTCCGGGCGCCTGCTCGCTCGCCTCCCACATCGCGATCGAGGAATCGGGCCTCGCCTTCGAGCCCCGCCGCGTCGATTTCGCGAAGACGGAGCAGCGCTCGCCGGACTACCTGAAGATCAATCCCAAGGGCCGCGTGCCCGCCCTCGCCGATGACGGATTCGTCGTCACCGAGAACCCCGCCATCCTGCGCTACATCGCCCGCAAGGCGCCCGAGGCGGGGCTCTGGCCCGAGGAGGCGCGGGCGGATGCCGTCTGCGCCGAATGGTGCGCCTGGTGCTCCTCGGGAATCCACGTCGCCTATGCCCATATCCGCCGGCCCGAGCGCTATGCGACGAGCGAGGCTGCCAAGGCGGAGGTCGTGGAGAAGGGACGGGCGAGCGCCCGCGAGATCTGGGAGCAGGTCGAGAAGAAGCTCGCCGCGCTGTCGACGCCCTGGCTCGCCGGCGAGCGCTACAGCGTCGCCGATCCCTATCTCCTGGTCTTCTGGACCTGGGGCCGCGGCCCGACGCTCGGCTACGACATGGCGCGCGACTTCCCGGCCTGGACCGCCCATGCCCGCAGGCTGGGCGAGCGGCCGGCGGTTCGCCGCACGCTCGAGCGCGAGGGGATCGCGCTGCCCTGAGCGCCGGGGCGGTCGGCAGGTGACAAGCCGGCCCGGCTCGGCTATGGAGCCGGCATGGTCCCCGCCGCCGCCTATTTCTGGTATTTTAGCTTCGGCAACTCACCGGCGGTGGGAGGATCACGCGCGACCTGAGAAAAGCTCGCAGCAGGACATCCGAACAGCCGCCGACCTGGCGGCTTTTTCTTTGGCCGGCAGGTCTCCGAGACAGGAGAGAGACCCATGCAAGCCACAGACGACCTTCGCGTCACCCACCTTCTGGAACTGAGCCTGCCCGACGAGGTGCTGGCCGAGATCGCGCGCAGCGAGGCCGCCACGGAGACGGTGGCCGCCGCACGCGCCGCGATCCACGCCATCCTCGAAGGCGAGGACGACCGCCTGCTCGTCGTGGTCGGCCCGTGCTCGATCCACGATCCGAAGGCCGCCCTCGACTATGCCCACCGCCTCGCCGGCCTGCGCCGGGAACTGGCCGACAGGCTCGAGATCGTCATGCGGGTCTATTTCGAGAAGCCGCGCACGACGATCGGCTGGAAGGGGCTGATCAACGATCCCGATCTCGACGGCCGCTTCGACATCAACAAGGGCCTGCGCCTCGCCCGCCGCCTCCTGGCGGAGCTTGGCGATCTCGGCCTTCCGGCCGGCACCGAGTTCCTCGACATGACGACGCCGCAATACATCGCCGACCTCGTCTCCTGGGCCGCGATCGGGGCGCGCACGACCGAGAGCCAGATCCATCGCGAGCTGGCCTCGGGCCTCTCCTGCCCGGTCGGCTTCAAGAACGGCACGGACGGCAATGTCCGCATCGCCGCGGAGGCGGTGAAATCGGCCTCCTACCCGCACCGTTTCATGGCGGTCACCAAGAGCGGGCGCCCGGCCATCGCCGCGACGACCGGCAACGAGGATTGCCATGTGATCCTGCGCGGAGGCAGCCGGCCCAATTACGATGCGGCGAGCGTCGAGGCCGCCGCCGCCGAGATGGCCCGGGCCGGGGTGGCGCCGCGGCTCATGATCGACACGAGCCACGCGAACAGCTCCAAGAAGCCGGAGAACCAGCCGCGCGTCGCCGCCGACATTGCAGGCCAGGTCTCGGCCGGCGAGCGCCGCATCGTGGGCGTGATGATCGAGAGCAACCTCGTTGCCGGCCGCCAGGATGTGCTGCCCGGCATGACGCCGACCTACGGCCAGAGCATCACCGACGGCTGCATCGGCTGGGACACCACGGTCTCGACGCTCCACGCCCTCGCGGACGCCGTCGCGGCGCGCCGCCAGGGGGCGGCCCGCCACGGCCAGGCCACGCAGCTTCGCTCGGCCTGAGGGCGATCGGCGGCGGGAGCGGATCTCCGCCCCGCCACCCCCTTGCCACCGGCCGCCTCTTGGCCTAAGGACGGCATAAGTAACGTACGGTACGGTTCACCGACGCATCGAATCATGGCGACAGGGACGGAAATCCGGGGAGAGCCCCCCACCGCCCGCCAGCAGGCGGTGCTGGACGCCGTGCTCGGCCTCATGGTCGAGGCGGGCGACCCGCTCACCATGGATGCCGTCGCCCGCCGCGCGAGCTGCTCCAAGGAGAGCCTCTACAAGTGGTTCGGCGACAGGGACGGGCTCCTCGCCGCCACCGTCCAGTGGCAGGCTTCGCGGGTGCGGGCGGGCAGCTACGACCGCCAGAAGCTCGACGTCGCGGCCCTGCGCGACAGCCTGCGCGATTTCGCGGCCACCTGGCTCGAGACGATTTCCAGCCCGACCTCGATCGCCCTCAACCGGCTCGCCATCGGCCACGCGGCCTCGGCCAAGGACGATCTGGGCCATCTCGTCCTCGCCAATGGCCGCTTCGCCATCGGCGAGCGGCTGAAGCCGGTCCTGGAGGAAGGGCGCGCGGCCGGGCTCCTCGCCTTCGAGGATGCGGAAGAGGCGTTCCGCACCTTCTTCGGCCTCGTCGGGCGCGACGTGCAGATCCGCCTTCTCCTCGGCGACCGCCTCGGCCTGACGGCCCGGGACATCGCGCGCGACGCGGCCCGCGCCGCCGAGCAGTTCCTCACCCTCTACGGCGCAAAGACAAGCAAGCCGCAGACCTGACCCCCGCAACCGCAGAGCGTTTTCACAGGAAGGACGAAGTCACATGCGCGTCTATTACGATCGTGATGCCGACATCAACCTGATCAAGGGCAAGAAGGTCCTGATCGTCGGCTATGGCAGCCAGGGCCATGCCCATGCGCAGAACCTGCGCGATTCGGGCGTGAAGGAGGTCGCGATCGCCCTCAAGGAGGGCTCGAAGACCCGCGCCAAGGCCGAGGCGGCCGGCTTCAAGGTCCTCACCCCGGCCGAGGGCGCCAAATGGGCCGATTTCGTCATGATGCTGACGCCCGACGAGCTTCAGGCCGACATCTACAACAACGACCTCGCCGCCAACATGAAGCAGGGCGCGGCGCTCGCCTTCGCGCACGGCCTCAACGTTCATTTCAACCTGATCGAGGCCCGTCCCGACCTCGACGTGCTCATGATCGCACCCAAGGGCCCCGGCCACACCGTCCGCTCCGAATACCAGCGCGGCGGCGGCGTGCCGACGCTGATCGCGATCGACCAGGACGCCACGGGCAACGCCCACGACCTCGGCCTCTCCTACGCCTCGGCCAATGGCGGCGGCCGCGCCGGCATCATCGAGACGACCTTCAAGGAGGAATGCGAAACCGACCTCTTCGGCGAGCAGGTGGTGCTCTGCGGCGGCCTCGTCGAGCTGATCAGGGCCGGCTTCGAGACGCTGGTCGAGGCGGGCTACGCCCCCGAAATGGCCTATTTCGAGTGCCTGCACGAGGTGAAGCTGATCGTCGACCTCATCTATGAGGGCGGCATCGCCAACATGAACTACTCGATCTCGAACACGGCCGAATACGGCGAATACGTCACCGGCCC
>NZ_DAOLAJ010000143.1:0-5748 GCF_035325185.1 Enterovirga sp.
ACGACCTCACCCTTGAGGTTGAAGGTCGGGCCGCCCGAATTGCCGCGGTTGATCGGCGCGTCGATCTGGAGGAAGTCGTCATAGGGACCCGCGCCGATGTCGCGGCCCCGGGCCGAGACGATGCCCGAGGTGACCGTGCCGCCAAGGCCGAAGGGATTGCCGATGGCCACCACCCAGTCGCCCACGCGCGGCTGCTTCTCGGCCAGCTTGACGAAGGGGTAGGTGCCCTTTTCCTCGACCTTCAGGAGGGCGAGGTCGCTCTTCGGGTCCGTGCCGATCACCTTGGCCTTGAGAGTGCGGCCGTCATCCGTTGTCACCTCGACGGCAGTCGCCTTCTGGACGACGTGGTTATTGGTCACGACATAGCCGTCGGCGGAGATGAAGAAGCCCGAGCCTTGCGCCATCCCGCGCTGGCGCGGCGCATGCCGGCGCATGCCCTCCCCCCGGTCGCCGAAGCCGCCGCGGTCCTCGAAGAACTGGCGCAGTTGCGGCGGCAGGCGGTCGATGTTGGAGGAGACGTCGCCGTCATCGGCGACGTTCTCGATCGTCACCTTCACCGAGACGACGGCCGGCTTCACGGCATCCACGACATCCGAGAAGGAGGCGGGGGCCGAAGCCTGCGGAGAGACGGAGATCGGCGCCTGGGCGAAAGCCGGATGCCCCTCGAGCATGGTGCCGCCGATCGCGCCCGACGCGACGATGGCAGCGGCGGCTGCCGAAGCCAGAACCTTGCGGCGGAACGAGACGGGGGCTTCTTTCGAGAGGGACGGCATCTGGGGCTCCTGCATAAAAAGGCTGCCGGGGGAGCGGCCGCTGCGGCCATCCGGCGATGGGCCTAATTTGCTCAAGGCGCGTGAAACCGTCCTGGCGTCCGGATTAAACTTTGTTCAGGTAGGATAGGAGACATGACGGTCCCCGCCTCCGCCACGAGCGCCCGAGGCTGGGCGGGCATGCTCGAAGCCCCCTTTTGCGCGGCACCGCCGCCAGTGCAATACGTCCGCCTACGGCGAGGGCCGGGGCGGCACGGCGTCGAGCACGTGCCGCGAGGATCGCCCTTGCCCGCGAGCATGCCCGTCCGCCAGCCGGCGCCGGGATGCTGCCCGATCCCAGCGAGGCCCGATGGACGACCCGACAGCCCCCCTGCCCCGGCCGGCCATCCCCGAGCCGCGCTTCGGCGAGTTCGTGGTGATGATCGCCCTGATGATGGGCGTGACCGCCTTCGCCGTCGACAGCATCCTGCCCGCCCTGCCGCTGCTGGGGCACGACTTCTCGATCTCCGATCCGAACCGCCTGCAACTCGTCGTCTTCGTCTACATGCTCGGCTTCGGGGTGGCCCAGCTCGTCTTCGGGCCGGCTTCCGACATCGTGGGCCGGCGCCGGGCCTATCTGACGGGGGCCGCGATCTTCGTCGCGGGCTCGCTGCTCACGCTCTTCGCGCGCGACCTCGGCACCCTGCTCGCCGCGCGCTTCGTCCAGGGGCTCGGCGCCGCCGCCGGGCGGGTGCTGTCCGTCACCATCGTGCGCGACCGCTTCAGCGGCCGGGAGATGGCGAAGGTGATGTCGCTCAACATGGGCATTTTCATCACGGTGCCGATCCTCGCCCCCGCGATCGGCAGCCTGATCATGCTGCTCGGCGGACGCCAGGCGGTCTTCGCGGCGATGCTGGCCGTGGGTCTCCTGCTCGCCCTCTGGTTCTGGCGGCGCATGCCCGAAACCCTCGCCGACGCGAACCGCATGCCCTTCTCCGTCTCCCGCATCCTCGCGGGAATGCGGCTGGTTGCGACGACCCGCGTCACCGTCGGCTATGCCACGGCCACGGGGCTCCTCTTCGGCTGCGTGATGGGAATGGTCGGCTCCTCCCAGCAGATCTTCACGGAGACCTTCGGGCTCGGGCCGTGGTTTCCTCTCGCCTTCGCCGCCATCGCGGGCTCGATGGGCGCCGCGTCCCTGGTGAATTCCAGGCTGGTCGGGCGCTTCGGGATGCGCCGCATCTCGCATGCGAGCGTCGTGGCTCTGACGGTGCTCGGCCTCGTCCAGGTGGCCGGAGCCCTGGCCTTCGCCGGCAAGCCGCCCCTTTTTCTCTTCGGCCTCGTGCTCGCCGCCTCGCAATTCCTGCTCGGCATGGCCTTTCCCAATTTCAACGCCCTCGCGATGGAGCCGCTGGGACGGGTCGCCGGGACGGGATCCTCGCTGCTCGGAGTCTATACCACGCTGCTCGGCGTGCTCTGCGGCGCGCTGATGGGGCATGCCTTCGACGGGACCGTGATCCCGATCTCGGCCGGCTATTGCGCCCTCGCCTCCGCGGCGGTCGCGGTGATCCTGGTCACCGAGCGCGGAAGGATGTTCCAGGCGCATCACCATCCGTAGCAGCATGTTCTGAAAATAGAACATTTCAGTCTTTATAACGAACGCAGCTTGGATTATGGTCCGCCGCCCGCTAACGGCGCGGGATCACCTTTGCCGGCTCATCCCAAGGAGACCCCCGACATGGCCGACCAGACCCCCGGCTTCGCCACTCTCGCGATCCATGCGGGCGCGGCCCCCGATGCCGCGACGGGCGCGCGGGCGACGCCGATCTACCAGACGACGTCCTTCGTCTTCGACGACGTGGACCATGCCGCCTCGCTCTTCGGGCTCCAGGCTTTCGGCAACATCTACACGCGCCTCGGCAATCCGACCTCCGCGGTGCTGGAGGAGCGGGTCGCGGCGCTGGAGGGCGGCACGGCGGCGCTCGCGGTCGCCTCGGGCCATGCGGCCGAGTTCCTGACGATGCATGCGCTGATGCAGCCCGGCGACGAGTTCGTCGCCGCCAACAAGCTGTATGGCGGCTCGATCAACCAGTTCAACCATTCCTACAAGAATTTCGGCTGGAACGTCGTCTGGGCGGATGCCGACGACCCGGCCTCGTTCGAGGCGGCGATCACCGAGAAGACGAAGGCGATCTTCGTCGAATCCATCGCCAATCCGGGCGGCGTGATCGTCGATCTCGAGGCGATCGGCAGGATCGCGAAGGCGCATCGCATTCCGTTCATCGTCGACAACACGATGGCCTCGCCCTACCTGATCCGGCCCCTCGAATACGGGGCGGACATCGTGGTGCATTCGGCCACGAAGTTCCTCGGCGGCCACGGCAACTCGATCGGCGGGGTCATCGTCGACGGGGGCAGCTTCGACTGGACGGGCGACGACCGCTATCCGATGCTCTCGAAGCCCCGCCCCGAATATGGCGGCATGGTGCTCGGCGAGACCTTCGGCAATTTCGCCTTCGCGATCGCCTGCCGCGTGCTCGGCCTGCGCGACCTCGGCCCGGCCCTCTCGCCCTTCAACGCCTTCATGCTCCTGACCGGCATCGAGACGCTGCCGCTCCGCATGCAGCGCCATTGCGATTCCACCCTGACGGTGGCGAGGTTCCTGGAGAAGCATCCCAAGGTGGACTGGGTCTGCTATCCGGGCCTGGACAACGACAAGTATCACGGCCTCGCGCAGAAATATTGCCCGCAGGGCGCCGGGGCCGTCTTCACCTTCGGCGTGACCGGCGGCTACGAGGCCGGCGTGAAGCTCGTCTCGAACCTCAAGCTCTTCTCGCATCTCGCCAATATCGGCGACACGCGCTCGCTCGTAATTCACCCGGCCTCGACGACCCACCGCCAGCTCACCGAAGCGCAGCAGATCGCGGCCGGGGCGGGGCCGGACGTCGTCCGCCTCTCGATCGGCCTCGAGGACACCGCGGACCTGATCCGGGATCTCGACCAGGCCCTGACGGCCTGAATCTCCGGCGCCTCGCGGGTGGCGGCGAATGCCGCCATCCTCACGAGAGCCCTTGGATCTGCCCGTCCTCGTCGAGATGGATGCCCTCGGCTGCGGGCACCCGCGGCAATCCGGGCATGGTCATGATCTGTCCGCAGATGGCGACCACGAATCCTGCCCCGGCGGCAAGACGCGCCTCGCGCACCGAGACCTCGTGGCCTGAAGGCGCTCCCATGGCCGCCGGATCGGTCGAGAAGGAATAGGGCGTCTTCGCCATGCAGACGGGCAGGCGGCCATAGCCGCCCGCCTCGATCTCGGCGAGCCGCGTCGCCGCCTTGCCCTCGATGACGATGCCGGCCGCGCCGTAGATGCGCGTCGCGATGGTCCTGATCTTGTCGGCGAGCGGCATGGCATCGGGATAGAGCGGCGCGAAGCTGGAAGGCTCTTCCGCTGCGGCAACGACGCGGTGGGCGAGTTCAACCGCGCCGCGGCCGCCTTCCGCCCAGTGGCGGCAAAGCACCGCTTCCGTGCCGAGGCGCTCGCGGCACAGATGGGCGAGGCGCGCATTCTCGGCCTCCGAATCGGTCGCGAAATGGTTGATCGCAACCACGACCGGAAGGCCGTAGCCGCGCATATTGGCAACATGGCGCTCGAGATTGGCGAAGCCGCGCTCGAGCGCGTCCGGGTCGCCGCGCGAGAGATCGGCCTTCGCCGTGCCGCCATGCATCTTGAGCGCCCGCACCGTCGCGACGACCACGCAGGCCGAGGGTGCGAGGCCGGCCTGCCGGCACTTGATGTCCAGGAATTTCTCCGCCCCGAGATCGGCCCCGAACCCCGCCTCGGTCACGACGTAGTCGGCGAGGCGCAGCCCCGCCTCCGTCGCGACGACGGAATTGCAGCCATGGGCGATATTGGCGAAGGGTCCGCCATGGATGAGCGCGGGCGAGCCGTCGAGCGTCTGGACGAGGTTGGGCTGGATCGCATCCCGCAGGAGGGCGCTCATCGCGCCGCTGGCCTTGATGTCGTCGGCCGTGACGGGCCGCCTGTCGCGAGTCTGCGCGATCACCATGCGACCGAGCCGCGCCTCCATATCCGTGAGATCGCGCGCAAGGCAGAAGACCGCCATCACTTCGGAAGCGACCGTGATGTCGAATCCATCCTCGCGCGGAAAGCCGTTCGCCGCGCCCCCGAGGCCGGCGACCGTCGAGCGCAGGGCGCGGTCGTTCATGTCGAGCACGCGCCGCAGCGTGATGCGGCGCGGATCGATATCGAGCCGGTTGCCCCAATAGAGGTGGTTGTCGAGCATCGCGGCGAGCAGGTTGTTGGCCGCGGTGATGGCGTGGAAATCGCCTGTGAAATGCAGGTTGATCTGCTCCATGGGCACGACCTGGGCGTGGCCGCCGCCGGTGGCTCCGCCCTTCTGCCCGAAGCAGGGCCCGAGGGAGGGCTCGCGCAGGCAGATCATGGTCTTGCGGCCGATGCGGTTCAGCGCATCGCCGAGGCCGACCGTGGTGGTCGTCTTGCCCTCCCCTGCGGGAGTCGGACTGATCGCCGTCACCAGGATCAGCTTGCCGCGCGACCGCCCCTCGAGCGAACGCAGATAGCCGTCATCGACCTTTGCGATATGCTTGCCGTAGGGATGGAGTGCATCCTGCGGGATTCCCGCCCTTTCGGCGATCTCCCCGATGGGCTCCAAAGTAGCGGCACGCGCGATGGCGAGGTCGGGATTCATGGCTATGGGGTATCTCGTGGCCCGGCCGTCCTAAAGCGTCCGAAGGCGATGCTGAAGACCGGTCGGAGACGGGCTCGGGGCGGGTTCCGCATCGCGGCCCATCCGCGTGGACAACGCAATCTCGCAGCCCACCTTATCGAGCACCGAGCGTTGACAGCGCAGGCCCGACCGCCCTACAAGGCGCGGCCTTCCGGGGCCGGGGCTGTAGCTCAGTTGGGAGAGCGCTGCAATCGCACTGCAGAGGTCAGGGGTTCGAATCCCCTCAGCTC
>NZ_DAOLAJ010000144.1:0-5704 GCF_035325185.1 Enterovirga sp.
CCATCCGGATCGCATGGCCCCAGAAGCCGTCATGCATGAGGTAGATGCCGAGGAGGACCTGATCGCCCTCTTCCGGCACACGCTGCCATTCCTCGATCGAGGAATGGCAATAATCGGCCTCCGGCGCGATGGTGAGCCAGGTCTTGCAGAACTCGCATCCCGCATATCGGGCGACCCGCTCGAGCTCGGCCTGAAGCTGGAAGCCCTGACGGGGCTGGCGGCTCTCTCTGGCCCGGGCCTCGAACAGATCGTCGACGATCGCGGCGGCGCGCTCGTGCTTCTTCAGCTCGTCGGCGGATTTGACGACACGTCGGCGTTCGATCTCGGGCGTGAGGTCGATCCATTCCGCGCCGGGCAATCCGCTCGAGAGCGCATCTCAGAGCGGGACGGGCATCTCGACGCTCCCGATCACGCCGATGCGCGCCACGTCCCCGGTCTCACGACACAACGCGGCCGCGGCGTCGCCGAGCGAGGGCGCCGGGACGAAGCGTATCTCGGCCAAGCCGAAATGGTCCCGGCCATAAAAGGAGGAGAAGATATTGGTCACCAGAAGGCATGGCCACTTGCCCACTCGAAGAACCTGGATCGCATTCGTGTGGTGGCTGTCCCATCCGCACAGGTAGCGCATGCTGCCGTGGGTGCGCGATCTCGGGCCGATCATCGAGCCCATGGCGAAGACGACCAGGGACCGGCACCCCTGCGCCTCGGCGACGGCCATGATGTCCTGCAGGCGCCCATGGTAGTTTCAGGCGAGAGGGGCATGTCTCATTCCTCGAGAATGCTGGCGCGCTTGACGAGACGGGCCCAGCGTTCCGCCTCAGCCCTCATGAAGGCGCCGAATGATTCGGGCGAGCCCCCGGCCGAAATCATGCCTTGCTCGTCGAAATCATGCACGACCTCGGGCCGCGCGAGGATCGCCGAGACCTCGGCATTCGACTGCTCGATGACGGGTCGCGGCGTGCCCGCCGCCTCGACGAGCCCGTTCCAGTGACTCCCTGTCACGTTCGGCAACTCCGGCGCCCGCCGCATGGGGAACGATGAGAGAGCAGTGTGCAGCTCTTGCGACAGCGGTCCTGCCTCGAGACAAATGCGGCTCACCTGCAAGTTCAAAGCGTCGAAATAGCTGCAAAGGTTGCGTCGGATGGGACGGCGCGCCTTAATGCCGGCGACCTCGCTCGACCGGCCGCATGTCCTATCCCACCCGCTCCGCAGCGCGACAGGATGCCTCCGTGCTCCCGGAGGGCGACAGAGCCGCGACCGTCTTCATCTCCTACAGCCGCCGGGACATGGCCCTCGTCGACCGGCTCGATGCGGGATTGCAGGCGCGCGGCGTGAAGACGCTCGTGGACCGGGCGGCGATCGAGGTCGGCGAGCGCTGGTTCGACCGCCTGAAGGACCT
Source organism: Enterovirga sp. (assembly GCF_035325185.1). Classification (GTDB taxonomy): domain Bacteria; phylum Pseudomonadota; class Alphaproteobacteria; order Rhizobiales; family Beijerinckiaceae; genus Enterovirga. The sequence continues at coordinate 1,400 of NZ_DAOLAJ010000144.1, forward strand.
CATCAGCCGGGCCGAGACCATCCTGTTCGTGCTCTCCCCGGATTCGGTCGGCTCGAAGATCTGCGCCGAGGAGGTCGCTTTCGGCCGGAAGCTCCACAAGCGCTTCATCCCGGTCGTCGTGCGCCGGGTCGAGGAGCCGAGCGTTCCTGAGGCGCTGAGCGAGCTGAACTACGTCTTTCTGGACGACGAGGGCACCTACGAGGCCCAGCTCGACCGTCTGGTCGCCGCGATCGGGACCGACCTCGCCTGGATGCGGGCCCATGCCGATCTCGGCCGGCTCGCGGAGGAGTGGAACGGCGCCGGGCGCCCGCGCGGACTTCTCCTGGGGGGCGCCCGGCTCGGCGCCGCCGAGGCCTGGATCGCGAGCCGTCCGGCCCATGCGCCCCTGCCGACGGAGGATACGCGCGCGCTGATCGCGGCGAGCCGGCGCGCTGCCCGCCACTGGCGCAACGGGCTGATCGGCGCCCTCGCACTCGGCCTCCTCGTCGCCCTCGGCCTCGCCGCTCTCGCCTATGTCCAGAGGCAGGACGCCGTCGCGCAGCGACAGGAGGCCGACCGGCAGGCGAGGATTGCCGGCGAGCAGCGGGAGGAGGCGCGCAAGCAGGAGGCGGAGGCGCGCCGGCAGACGGCGCGAGCGATTGAGGAGACGCGGAAGGCGGAGCAGCGCGCGGCCATCCTAGCCGCCAATGTCGGGCGAGCCCTCGCGGAAGACGGCTTCGTCGACCAGGCGCTTCTGCTTCTCCTGCGCTCGGCGGACACGTTTCGCCGGGAGGCGGCGCCGGACGACATGCTGATCGCCTTCACGACGGCGCTGACCGCCGCGGCCGGAACACGCACCGTCCCGCTTCCGGCGACGGTGAAGGTCTTCCCCACGCGCCGCGGCGCCTATCTGTTCGATCGGGCGACCAGGAATCTCATGCAGCTCGACGGCCATGCGACGAAGCCGATCCTGGAAGGGCGGCCCGACGACCGCGACATCCTCCTCCTCGAAGAGGCCCCCGACGGGCGCGGCCTGATCGTCCTGCGGGAGGGCTGGCTCGTCGAGCAGCTGGGGTGGTCGGGCGCGCGAGCGACGGTCCGCCGCCTTCCGCTCGCCGGGAGCGGCGTCGAGGAGACCGCGACCGGGGAGGAGGGAGGCCGAGCTTCCATCGGCCAGAACGGTCTCGTCCTCGCCGCGGAGGGTGACGGTCTGCTGCATGTGCTCGATGCCGTGACGGGCCAGTATTTCACGGCCACGGGCTCGTTCCCGAGACCCCTCGCGCTCACCGACAGCCGGGGCATCCGCCACGTCTCGGGGGACGATCGGTTCTACCGCGTCGTCTTCCAGGGGCGCGAGGGCGGATCGCTCCAACCCGTCAAGCCCCATCCGGGCCAGACATTCGACATGTCCTTCGGCCCGTGCCTGAACGGCGCGGAGGAGACGCAGCGCCGGGAGGCGCTCAAATATGTCCGGGAACTGGCGCTGGACCGCCCCGGTGCGGACATCGTCGCTTGCCGGCGGGTCGCCGGAAAGCTGCTGGTGACACGTGTGAGCTTCGGCTCGGCGGGGCGCGCGCGGGACGACGCCGTCATCGGCGAGTTCTACAGGACGACGATCCGGGCGATGCTGAACGATCTCGACCGCATCCGCGTCCCGAAGGGCAACGTGACCACGGTCGCCATCGAGCCCGGCACGGGCCGGCTCGCCGTCCTGATCGGCCGAGACCTCGTCGTTCTGGGAGACGATAGCGAGGTCCTGCTGCACAAGCGCCACGCCAGCGCGCCCGCCTATGCGGCTTTCGACGGCCCCGACAGGGTCGTGGTCGTGGACCCGGAGGGCGGGGTGCTGAAGATCCACGACATCGCGCACCAGGACGCGCGCTCGCTCCTCGTCCGCTCCCTGAGCGGGGACGCGGCGTCCTCGCTGAAGCTGAGGTCGCAGCAGGATGCGTGCCGCGCCGCCTCGCGCGCCGCCGGCACCCTTCCCGGCGGAGGCGTCGTCTCGGTCGTGACGGGCCGGACGAGAGGGATTCAGGTGGTCCGGGGGGAGTCCCGCACGATCGTTCCCTTGCCGGACGATGCGTGCCCGGTCTTCGACGAGGATCGGACGCGGCTCATGATCGTGCGAGATAAGGCCGTCGTCTATGATCTCGGCCGTGTCGCCGAGGCCGGGCGGCTCGACGGCGGCGTGATCGGAACGCTCGATCCGGGGGAAGGCGGCCAAGCCTATTTCCTGCGCGGCTCGCCCGACATCCTGACGGTTTCCTCCCAGCCGGTCAGGATGTGGCGCTGGAATGTCGATTCCTCCGGCCGGTGGCGCGGCGAGGAGGTCTATCGGGGCAAGGACGAGGTGTTCGCGGTCGAGCCCGACGCGGGCGGGACCCGGCTGGTCGTGACCGAGCAGGTCGGTCTCGCGACGCTCCGGGCCTATCTCTATTCCCTGACGGCGCGCCGCGAATGGCTTCATCTCGGCCAGATGTACAAATGGCTCTCCGCGGGCTTCGACGACGATGGCCACGTCGTCGTGAAGTTCGGGGAGGATCGGGCGAAGGTCTTCCGCATCCCCGATCTGGCCGGCATGGTGGCGGAGGCGCGAGACTCCCTGTCTCCCGGATGCAGGCCGCCATCGGCCGACGCCTATGCCGCCTCACCATGCTGGCCGCACGGCATCGAGTGATACCGCCGCTCTGCTGGAGTGACTCTGCGAGCGTTTCCAGGGTGTGGTGGTTCCGATTCAGTTCTGTCCTGCCTGGACGCCTCCCAAAACCTCGCGGTTTGAGGTGGTTCGTGGTGTGATGGGGCTGGCGATGGACGAGGTGGCTCGATGCGCGGTCAGCCTGGGTTTTTCGACGTCGACGAGCGCCTGAAGGACCTCTCGGCCAAGGGCGACGCGCTGGAGCGGCTCGCGTGATTGCCATCCGCGCCTACAACCATTGATTTGCAAACTGATGCAACCAATTAAAGACACCGTCGTCAGGGCCTGAACAGTGAGCGCTCTCTCATTGCATTCGCTTCCGCCTCCTCGGCAACAGTCTGATCGAGGACGGAGACCCGCTTCAAGGGGGTTGCTCCGATTGGGAGTGCCCGGACGATCTCCAGTCCGCCGCCTCCATCGGCCAGGGACTTCGACAGGGCTGTCACCTGGCCACACCAGATCGTCTCCGCGTCTCGATCGCGGGAGGAGTCGGCGGCTTGGCCCGGCGCCCCGAACGCCACGGGTCGCATTTGGAACTGGCGTCCGTCCGCTGCTCCGCTGACCTCGACGCCATAACCCGGACGGGCCGGGTCGGCGGCGACGAGCTTGCCGCTCGCCGCGAAGGTCGTGGTCATCCCCTCTCGGATCTCGTAACCGAGCCCCGCGAGGCCTTTCATGACGGCAGCCCGACGTGCCGCGGCAGCAGCCTTGGCACGATGGTCGGCCAGTGCCGCCTCCGCCGCCGATATGCGTGCCTGAACGATCTCTGCACTCAGCGTCCCATCGGATACCTCGAAGGTATCTGCTGGCAGCCCCGCCTGCGCCATTTCAGCGGGCAGCATCCGGAGGGCGGAAATCAAATCGGCAACTTTCCTGGTCTCGCCGAGGGCGCGCCCGGTTTCGACCTCCAGCCCGTCGAGTATGAGGCCACGGCGGGACGGTGGGGCCTGTCTGGCCTCCTCAAGCCGCGCCTGGAGGCGCTCAGTGGAGCCCGCGTACGCGAAGCTGGCCAACTCATCGAGCCGGGCCTCGATCCGGGCGATGCCCGGGTCGGATTCTGGTACCGGCTGCTCGGCTAGCCAATCGGCGAACGACATGGTCTCCGCCCCCGGTCGAAGTTGCTCGGCCAGGGAACTTTTCGCCTCGGGAGCCGGCCTCCTGGCCGATAGGGCCCGGAACCCTTCGGCCAGGGCCGCGTCGTCTCCCCGCTCGAGCGCACGCATCACGTTGCCCAAAAGCTCGATGCCGGCGACGCGAAGGGCCCGTAGGAGCGTCGCGGCCGCCTCGACGCGGCGTCTGGCATGTGTCCGCGCGATGGCCTTCGCTGCAGCGGCCTTCTTGAGCCTGAATCGTATGTCCGACTGCAGGAAGGATTCTTCCGCCGGCGCCTGGGCCTGCATTTCCACGAACTTCCCCTGGCCGACGAGGGCGGCCAGCGAGTCACGGCGGCGCCGCGCGGCCTCGATCGTCGCAGCATCCAGGCAATCGTTGCGGCGCCCCGCTTCAGACCACTCTTCGAAGGCGACGTCGATCCGCGCTAGCATGCCCCGGCAAATTGCCTCGTTCTCTTCGCGCGTGACGATCCGGACGACTTTCGGGCCGCTCAATTCCGCTCTCCTAAGGCTCGGATG
>NZ_DAOLAJ010000145.1:0-5488 GCF_035325185.1 Enterovirga sp.
GACGCGCAGTGCGAGGCACGCATCGAATCGGAGGTCGGGCGCCGCATCGGCGCGGCGCTCGCCGCGCAGGTGCGGGCCCTGCGGAAGGAGGGGGTGACGGCGATCGCGGTCGACCTCACCGCCAACGGCGGCGGCAGCGACTGGGCGGAAGCCGCCGCGCGCATCGTGACCGCGCCCGGCGTCGTGGCCCCGCGCATGGCCTTCATCCGGCACCCGCACTGGGTCGAGCAGTTCAGGATGCGGCTGGAGGACGTGGAGCGCGACCTCGCGCGCCCCGAGCTGCCCGAGGGTGTGCGGCCCGCGCTCGAGAAGGCGCGCGCCGCGATCCGCGAATCGGCGCGCGTGGCGGCCGAGCCCTGCGACCGGAGCGCGGGGTGGGAAGGCCGCGCGACGTGCGCCCTCGTGGCGCGCGAGCCCGCGTGGCACTCGACGGGACTGCCCGCAACCAAGCCCCGCTTCGACGTCTCCGGCCTCTCGGCCGACCACGTGTTCCATTTCCCCGCACGCTACGATCCCCCCGAAGGCGCGTACCGCGGAAGGCTCGCGGTGCTGGTGGACGGCGACACCGCCTCCGCGGCCGAGCTCTTCGCCGCGACGCTGCAGGACAACCGGCGCGCGACGATCATCGGCGCGCCGACCTTCGGCTCGGGCTGCGGTTACACCGGTGGCGGCATCGCGATCCGGCTCGCGAACTCCCGCGCGCGCACCGTGAGGCGCGCCATCGGCCGGTTCTGCTCGTGCGCCCCCTCCACGCCTGCCCCCGAGATGTCCCCTTTAGGGGTGCTGGTCTCTCCCGCGCGGCCTATGCTACATGGCGGGCCAAACCGCAGAAACCCGAGCCTCAACACCCATGACGGACTCTCAACGGACTGAGGGCGGTGCACCCGTCGTGCGCTTCGCTCCCTCGCCCACCGGCTATCTCCATATCGGAGGCGCGCGCACGGCGCTCTTCAACTGGCTCTATGCGCGCGGGCGGGCTGGCCGGATGCTGCTGCGGATCGAGGACACCGACCGCGAGCGCTCGACCGACGCGGCGATCGCGGCGATCCTCGACGGGCTCGCCTGGCTCGGCCTCGACTGGGACGGCGACCCGATCTCCCAGTTCGCCCGCGCCGCCCGGCATCGCGAGGTCGCCGAGGCGCTCGTCGCCGCCGGCAAGGCCTATCGCGCCTGGGACACGGCGGAGGAGCTGAACGACATGCGGGCCAAGGCCCGCGCCGAGGGCCGCTTCGCCCGCTACGAGGGTCTCTGGCGCGACCGCGACCCGGCCGAGGCACCGGCCGGCGTCGCCCCGACGATCCGCATCAAGTCGCCCATGGACGGCGAGACGGTGATCGAGGACGCGGTGCAGGGCCGGGTCGCCTTCCCCAACAAGGACCTCGACGACTTCGTCATCCTGCGTTCCGACGGGACGCCGACCTACATGCTCGCCGTCGTCGTCGACGACCACGACATGGGCGTCACCCACATCATCCGCGGCGACGACCACCTGACCAATGGCGGGCGCCAGAAGATCCTCTACGAGGCGGCGGGCTGGGACGTGCCGCTGATGGCGCATATCCCGCTCATCCACGGGCCGGACGGCGCCAAGCTCTCCAAGCGCCACGGCGCCATGGGCGTCGACGCCTACCGGGCGATGGGCTACCTCCCCGAGGCGATGCGGAACTACCTCGCCCGGCTGTCCTGGTCGCACGGCGACGCCGAAATCATCTCGACCGAGGAGATGGTCGCCTGGTTCGGCCTCGACGGCATCGGCCGCTCGGCGGCGCGCTTCGACTTCGCCAAGCTCGAGAACCTCAACGGCCACTATATCCGCGCCATGGACGACGACCGGCTGTACCAGACGCTGGTCGCGGCACTCCCGCACCTTCCCGGCGGCGACGCCTTCGCCGCATGGCTGACGCCCGACCATGCGGCGCAGTTCCGGGCCGCCCTCCCCCTTCTCAAGGAACGCGCCAAGACGCTGAACGACCTCGTCGCCGGCGCCGCCTTCCTCACCGCCACCCGGCCGCTCGCGCCGGATGCCGCCGCCGCCGCGCTGCTCGACGACGGGTCGCGCGCGCTCCTCGGAAGGCTGGTGGCGGCGCTCGCGGGCGTGCCGGACTGGACGACGGCGACGCTCGAGGACGCCGTCAAGGCATTCGCCGGGACCGAGGGCCTGAAGCTCGGCAAGGTTGCGCAGCCGCTCCGCGCCGCGCTCACCGGCAAGGCCGCCTCGCCCGGCATCTTCGACGTGCTCGCGATCCTCGGCAAGGAAGAGAGCCTCGCCCGGATCGGGGATCAGGCAAAGGCCTGACCGCGGCATTTTCTTTCGCGTCGGCAGCATGGACTTGCCGCGCCGCAGCACTAAAATGGGTCACTCCGGCTTACCCAAAAAAGACAGTCCAGCGAGGTAGACGCCATGGCGAACACGGGCACGATGGAAGCGGATGTCGCCGTTCCGGCCGAGAAGAAGACAGCCGAGCTGACGGTCGGCAGCGACAGCTACGCTTTTCCGGTGCGCCAGGGCACGCTCGGGCCGGACGTGGTCGACATCGGCGCGCTCTACGCCAAGACCGGCCGCTTCACCTACGACCCGGGCTTCACGTCGACCGCGTCCTGCGAATCGAAGATCACCTTCATCGACGGCGACGAGGGCATCCTCCTCTATCGGGGCTACCCGATCGAGCAGCTCGCCGAGCACGGCGACTTCCTCGAGACCTGCTACCTGCTGCTCTACGGCGAATTGCCGACCGCCGCCCAGCGGACCGACTTCGTCAGCCGCGTCACGCGCCACACGATGGTGCACGAGCAGATGAACCGGTTCTTCCAGGGCTTCCGCCGCGACGCGCATCCGATGGCGATCCTGGTCGCCTCGGTCGGCGCGCTGTCCGCCTTCTACCACGACTCGACCGACATCCACGACCCGACGCAGCGGATGGTCGCGCAGATTCGCATGATCGCGAAGATGCCGACCATCGCCGCCATGGCCTACAAATATGCGACCGGCCAACCCTTCGTCTATCCGAGCAACAGCCTCGACTATACGTCGAACTTCCTCAGGATGTGCTTTGCGGTTCCGTGCGAGGAGTACAAGGTCAACCCGGTCCTGTCGCGCGCGCTCGACCGCATCTTCATCCTGCACGCCGACCACGAGCAGAATGCCTCGACCTCGACCGTGCGCCTCGCCGGCTCCTCGGGCGCGAACCCCTTCGCCTGCATCGCGGCCGGGGTCGCCTGCCTCTGGGGGCCCGCCCATGGCGGAGCGAACGAGGCGGCCCTCAAGATGCTCGCCGAGATCGGCCGCCCGGAAAACGTCGCCAAATATGTCGACAAGGCCAAGGACAAGAACGATCCCTTCCGCCTGATGGGCTTCGGCCACCGGGTCTACAAGAACTACGACCCGCGCGCCCGCATCATGCAGAAGACCACGCACGAGGTGCTGAGCGAGCTCGGCATCAAGGACGATCCCCTGCTCGACACGGCCGTCGAGCTGGAGCAGATCGCCCTGCGGGACGAGTATTTCATCGAAAAGAAGCTCTATCCGAACATCGATTTCTACTCGGGCATCACGCTCAAGGCGATGGGCTTCCCGACCTCGATGTTCACCGTGCTCTTCGCCGTCGCGCGCACGGTCGGCTGGATCGCCCAGTGGAAGGAGATGCTCGACGACCCGTCCCAAAGGATCGGACGTCCGCGCCAGCTCTATACGGGCTCTCCGCAGCGGGACTACGTCACGATCGCCCAGCGCCGCTGAGCGGGATTCGGGAAGGGCGCCTTCGGGCGCCCTTTTTCATGTCCGCGGGCGCCGGGGTCACGAGGCCGCCTCCGGCGGAGCCGGTTGCCGCGCCCCTCCCCCGCGCGTGCTCGCCGCGGGGGAGGGCGAGGCTGCCGGTCCGACGCCGTTGATGGCCGCCACCATGGAATAGCTGATGATCATCAGCAGGAACCACGAGCCGAGCTTCGCGGGCGAGACGAGGGCCCAGGCCGCGTACTGGTTGGGATAGAGCCACGTGCCCGTGAAGGTGCCGACATTCTCGGCCAGATAGATGAAGCAGGAGACCAGCAGGAAGCCGAGCAGCAGCGGCATGCGCCGATAAACCCGCCAGACCTTGAAATAGACGAAGGTCCGGCCGAACAGTACGGCGGTGGCGAGAAACAGCATATATCGGACATCATATAGATAATGGTGGGAGAAGAAATTGACGTAGATGGCAATCGAGAGAACCATCATGGCCGGCACGCCGGGATGGTGCGTAAAGCGAAAATCGAACAGCCGCCAGGCGCGGGCGATATAGCTGCCGACGCAGGCATACATGAAGCCCGTGAAGAGAGGCACGCCGCCGATCCGCAGAAAGCCCGCCTCGGGATAGATCCACGAGCCGGCGGAGGTCTTGAACAACTCCATCGCCGTCCCGACGACATGGAAGACGAGGATCACCTTCGCCTCCTCCAGCGTCTCCATCCGCGACCAAAGGAGCATCGCCTGGATGAACAGGGCGGCGAGGGTGAGGAAATCGTAGCGCGCCAGGGCCGCGCCCTTCGGATAGAAGAGATGCGTGCCGATGAGCAGGGCGACCATGAGCCCGCCGAAGAGACAGGCCCAGCCCTGCTTCATGCCGAAGCGCAGGAATTCGTAGAGGCCCGCAATCCAGGGCCCGCGCGCCTCGGCCATGCGGCCCAGCGCCTCCTCCCTGCCGATGAAGGCCGCCAGGGGCTCCCAGAGGCGTGCGGCGCTCCTCCTCCTGGACGCGGACGGTTCGGGCGGCTCTCTCGTCATCGCGGGGACGATGCCCGGCGCATATTGCGCGCCGATGTCGCGCGCATGCCTGCACGTCGAAGGGCTGAAGCGTCGCCGGCGCCAAACCACATGATCTTCGCCGCGAGGTGGGATATGGTTGCGGCATGACGAGCCGCATTCCCGATTTCTCGACCGTCGAGTTCAAGGCGCCGTCGGCGCCGCCGCCCTCGCCGGGCGAGCCGTGGCTCACGCCCGAGGGAATCCCGGTCAAGACCTCCTACGGGCCCGGCGACCGGGCGGGGCTCGACTTCCTCGACACGTATCCGGGCCTGCCGCCCTATCTGCGCGGCCCCTATCCGACGATGTACGTCAACCAGCCCTGGACGATCCGCCAATATGCGGGCTTCTCCACGGCGGAGGACTCGAACGCCTTCTACCGGCGCAACCTCGCGGCCGGGCAGAAGGGGCTGTCGGTCGCCTTCGACCTCGCCACCCATCGCGGCTACGACAGCGACCATCCGCGCGTCTCGGGCGATGTCGGCATGGCGGGAGTCGCGATCGACTCGATCTACGACATGCGGACGCTCTTCGCCGGCATCCCGCTCGACCAGATGTCCGTCTCGATGACGATGAATGGGGCGGTGCTGCCGATCCTTGCCCTCTACGTCGTCGCGGCCGAGGAGCAGGGCGTCGGCCCCGAAAAGCTCGCCGGCACGATCCAGAACGACATCCTCAAGGAGTTCATGGTCCGCAACACCTATATCTACC
>NZ_DAOLAJ010000146.1:0-5468 GCF_035325185.1 Enterovirga sp.
GGCTCGCCGAGCGCGAAGCGGCTGCGATGGCGGAGCGAGGCGGGGCGGAGGAGCGATAGAAACCCTCGTTCTCGCCGAGCGGAATATGCGCGCAAGCGCGCCACAGTGGCGCGCCAATGCCTCGTCGAGGGCGGGAAGATCCTCGCCGCATGACAACCAACGGGGGCATTTCAAGGAACGTGTTTTCGTTCGATGCCGGTGCGGGCCAACTGCCCCCGGATTTCGCGCGTTTTTTGGTCTCGGCGATTTTAGGTTGACGTGACAAGACGATCCGAAATCCCGCTGCCTTCCTATTCGATCACCGAGCTTCATCGGCTCCCGGTTTCGCGAATGCGAACCCTTGTGCGTCTCGGGCGTGGCTGGCCGGGATGCCGATGAGGACGAATGCGGGGCACCTCCTGAGGGCGCCGCGACCCGTCCAATAGCGGGAACCCGGGCTCCGCGCCCCGCCGGCCGGTGAGGCCGCAGCATTGCGGACAAGCCCGGGACGGTCGCAACCCTTTCCCATTCACAGGTGAACCATGGACGACGTCGAGATCGCGACGGTTCGGAAGAACGCGCGCGAGCAATTCCGCGTGGCCATCCGCGAGTTCCGCGGGAGGCGGATGATCGATCTGCGGGTCTATGCCGACAATGGCCAGGACCTTGTGCCGACGCCAAAAGGCGTAGCCGTGAAGCCCGAAAGCCTTGGCGAGATCATCGCGGCCCTCATCGAGGCGCAGGCCCGGGCACAGGCCCTCGGCATGCTCGGGAAGACGGAAGACGGCCGATGAGCGAGGTCATTTCCTTCCGGCCGCGCCAGCGCGCCGTGAACCCGAACGACATCGATCATGTCGAGGTTTGGGCCGGCATGTCGAAGGAGTGGCAGGCCCCAATCTACGGCGTCGACTATGTGCTCGGCGACGGGAGCCATGCCTGCATGGGGTGGTGGCCGGACCTTGATCGAGCCATGGCTCAGGCGCGCGAGCTGGCGGCGTTCGGGCCCTATCCGATCATAGAGGGCGAGCCGTGAGCGCGCGCCGACATCCGAAAGCAGGTCATGGCGCACATCCTCGGCGCCATGACTGAGGCGGTGTCGGTGACCGTAGCCGGGGCATGTTCTCCTGTGGAACATGCCCTTGCGACCCTGGATTATTCTGCCGAGTGGCAACCTCTCCCCACCCCTGTTCGCATGACGCGGGAGCCGGAGAGACGTCGCGAACTTGCGACAGGGATCGATGATGTCCTCCGCCGTGCCGCTGACCGTGCCCGCAAAAGGCAAATGCTTTACGGACGGGCCGCTCAGGTGTGCACGCGACCATCGGCTATGTTGGGAAGAGTTGCTCTCTCGCAAGTTGCAGGCGGCCTAACGTCTAGGACCTGTTGCGAGGCACGCCACGTGCTTCCATCCCAGCAAAACCGCTGGTCTTTTTCCGGGTGTTGCCCCCCCATTACATCAACCCCGCCGCGCTAGGCCGTGATTCGTTGAATCACAGTGTGGAAGAAAACCTCGCAAACAACGGGTATCTCAGCCTTCTTGCCGGGCCCGGCGTCGATCTCGCTGATGCCATAAAGGCGAACAAGATCACCGTTGCGGCCGTATGCTATAGCTGCGAAATCTTCACCGCGAGCTGAACTCTCACAATAAATCGGTCCATTGATTATTGGATCTGAGTATTCGAACTGATCCCGTGTTATTTTAATTAAATCGTTGTGTATGCCACCAATCCATATATCAATTCTTGATCAGTCTACCGCCGGACAGCGATTATATTGATCGGCCACTCCCGTCCTCCCGCAAATGTAACAGAAACGACTTGTCTGTTCCAAGCTATATCAAGAGATGATATGAGCGCAATGAGCAAAGCCAGACCTTCGCCTGACTATGGTACCGCCGCGCCGCTCGAATTCGTCCACGAATTCATGTGGAGCATCTGCATGCTGACGGAGATCGGCATGCGCTATGCCGCGATAGGCGACGCCATCGGCCTCGCCTACGTCTCGCGGAAGATGGCGGCCTACATGCGCGCCGCGATCCCGATCGTGAAAGAGCTTGAGCAGGCGCGTCGCGCCGAAAGCTGAATCGACACCTCGTTTTCAGGCGGCTCGCAAGCCGCGAGAACAGGGCCCTCGGAGGCCCTTTTTTGATGTCCGAAGGGCTGGAAATGGACCCAAGCGCTGACGAACCCGAACACGTCCTGTCGCCCGAAGAGGAAGCGGTCATCGAGGGCGACCGCCGCTTCTTTGCTCGCCACACCGAACGCCGACACCGGCTTCGCCTTGCCGGCCGGGCCGAAGCGGCGTTGGCGAGCCGGACCTCCGGGGAACCCTTCTCCGGCGATGCATGGTTCGCCGTCGTGCATCAGATCATTCCGGGCGTCCGCGTGAAGCTGTTCTTCACCGGGCCCGCCGGCAACGACACGGACGTCGGCGAGGCCGAATGCCGATGGCTCTATGAGCGCGCCCGCGCCGGCAACCTGCTGACGAAGAAGATCGAGCAGTCCTTGGCGACGGTGCTCCCGTCGAAGGCGCGGGAGTGACGCGATGGCCGCGACAACCGCCTCGATGTTGCCGGCGGCCCTCGTCCCGCTGACGATACATCACCGCTGGGTCGTGTGGCGTTGGGAGACGACGGACAAGGGCAAGAAGACCAAGGTCCCGTATCAGGCCGCAGCCCCCTCTCGGAAAGCTCGCAGCAACGGGGCGGAGACGTGGGGTTCGTATGAGGTCGCCTCCGCGGCCGTGGAGGCTGGCCTTGCCCATGGCATCGGCTTCATGCTGCACGATTCGGAGATCGCGGCCTTCGACATCGACGACTGCCGGGATGCGCAAACCGGCAGGATCGAGCCGTGGGCATGGACCCTGATCGACCAATGCGGGAGCTATGCCGAGGTCACGGTGAGCGGCACGGGCGTTCGCATCATCGGCTACGGCCGCGGCGAATACGTCCATCGCAATCAGGCATGGCCCGGGACGTCCGGCCGGGTGGAAACCTATCGGCGCGCGACAAGATACATCGTCGTCACCGGCGACCAGTTGGACGGTGCCGCCGGCGAGCTGGTCGATATCGACCCGATCATCGACGATGTGGTCGCCCGGCTCGATGCGAAGGACGAGGAGCCATCGGCGCAATCGACCTTCAGCGATTGGGCCGAGACGGACCTTCCTGACGAGCTTGACCGCCTTGTCCGATACGGCGCGGCGGAGGGAGATCGATCCGACCAGTTCATGCATGCGGTCGGATGGCTGAAGGATCGCGGATGGTCGGTCGACGACATCGAGCGGCTCCTCGAGCAACATCCGGAAGGCATCGCGGCGAAGTACAAGGGTCGGCTTCGGCGAGAGATCGAACGGTGCTTCGGCAAGGCCCGCGAGAAGAGCGCCGGCCCCGGATCGACCGGCAATCAGTCGGAGCAACCGCGGCGTCCGCCGGAGCCGATCAAGCTGCATTGGCATGGCGAGGATGACGGCCAGCCCGATCGCGCCTGGCTCGTCCGCAACCTCGTCTTCGAGACCGGCTGCGGGCTGCTTTCCGGCCAATGGGGAACGTACAAGACCTTTCTCGGGCTGGATCTCGGCGCTTCCGTCATGACGGGCCTGCCCTTCGCCGGCCGGCGCATCGTTCGGCGCGGCGGCGTGCTCTTCATCGCCCCGGAAGGCGCCTTCGAGATACCGATCCGCCTCAAGGGCATCGTCGCAGAGCGGCGGATCGAAATCGTCCAGCTCGGCGCCGGCCTGAACCCGGATCACCTGCCGATCGCCTGGATCGACGAATGCCCCCGCCTCCTGGACGTGGCATCGACCCCGATCCTCATTGCGACAGCCTAAGCCGCGGTCGATGGCCTGCGGCGCGAATGGGATCTGCCGCTCGCCCTCATCATCATCGACACCGTCGCCGCGGGCGCGCGCTTCGAGGACGAGAACTCGGCGGCGGAGGCGCAGAAAGTCATCAGCGCCCTGAACGACCTCAGCAAGGCGACGGGCGCCTTCGTGCTCGGCGTCGACCATTTCGGGAAGGCGGTGGAAACCGGCACGCGCGGATCGTCGGGCAAGGATGCGGGCGTTGACGTCATGCTCGCGGCCCTGGCCGAGCGCGATCTCGCCGGCACCGTCAGCAATACCCGGCTGGCCGTGCGGAAGGTCCGCGGCGCCAAGACCGGCTACGAAATCCCCTACCTGCCGAAGATCGTCGATATCGGGCAGGACGACGAGGGCGAAGCCATCACGACCTGCGTCATCGAATGGCAGTTGGATCGCGAGACGAAGGACATGCCCGCGAAGGAGCGGGACCGCTGGCCAACATCCCTCAAGGTCTTCCGGTCCGCCATCGGCGTCGCCCTGGCCGAGGATGGCAAGCGCATTCGGCCCTTCGGCTCGGAAGGACCTGAAGTGCTGGCCGTCCCGGAGAGCCGGGTTCGCACCGAGTTCGTGGCGGCTTATCCGGTGGACGGGGACACCCAAGAGAAGCGCGCTGAGGCGAAGAAGAAAGCCTACGGCCGGGCATTGCGAACAGCCCGCGATCGCGGCCTCGTCATCTCCCGCGAGGTCATGGGCGTCGACCATCTTTGGCTCGCCGATGACGGCGACGGCCAAGACACCTGACAAACACCACATCCGGGGGGACAAACGGGACAGTGCCTAAGACACTATGTCCCGTCTGTCCCGTCCCGGACACCCGACAAGCGGGACGTTTGTCCCGTTTGTCCCGTTTGTCCCTCCGCCTTCGCGGATCGATCCGAACGACATCGAGGGCTGACGATCATGACATGGGGACCATTCCTGCCCGGCTTGGATCGGCTGGAGGTGAAAGCTCGTCTCCGATGCCTCCGGCTTGCGGTGAAGCTGCTGACCGGCCCGCGCGGGGAAGCCTGTCGTTATGCGCTCCTGCTGGCCGAGATCGATCCCGACGAGGACACGCTCGCAGCCGCATCGGCCGCATTCGAGAAGCTGCCCGCTCTGGACCAGCGCCGCATCCTGTCCAGCTATGCCGAGGTGGCGTGATGGGTCGGAGGCCCGAAGGCCCCCCCACCTCAAGGGACCGTGTTTTCGTTCGGGGCCGGCGCGCTCACCCTGAGCCCGGATTTCGCGCATTTTTCGGGTTCGAAATTCCGGGTTTCGGGTTCGGGATCGAGCCGGTTCGGCGCGGCGAAGCCGCCTCCCGAAGCCGGTTGCCGTCACCATCGTTGGCCGGGCCGATTTCCGCACAGAATCTCTCTCGATCAGCGCAAGGGAAGTCCAGATTCAGGAATTCGAAAAATGCGCAAAATCCGGGCTCAGGGTGAGCGCGGGTCCGAAGATCAGGAACACGTTCCTTTGATTGACCGGAGGCCGCTGTGACCGCCCCTTCGACCCGCTTGCAGCATCTTCGGGTCGCCTTCGCCGCGCTGCGCCAGGCGTCGCAGTCCGATCCGCGGGCGGCGCCGGAATTGCTCGGCGCCCGCATGGAGGTGGCAGTTGCGCTGCATGCGGCGGAGGCCGCTCGGTACGGC
>NZ_DAOLAJ010000147.1:0-5443 GCF_035325185.1 Enterovirga sp.
TGGTTGTTCTTGGTCCAGTAGTGGAAATGCTCGGTCAGGCGGTAGGAGGTCGCCGCATAGGGGAATTCCCGCGCCTCGCCGAACTGCTCCATGTCCCCCCTGAAGACGCGGGAGGCCGGGTTGCCCCGGATCTTCGGCGCGATCAGGTTCACGACGGGGGATTCGAAGGGCTCGTAATGGACCGGGAAGGGGCCCTCCCGCATCATGCCCCGGGCGAAGAGGCGCGAGGTCCCCTCCGCATTCATGATGAAGGGCATGACCGTCTCGGGCCGGGCGGTCGGCGCGATGTCCGGCACATCGTAGCCCGCCCATTTCGAGCCGTCCCACTCGATGATCTTGCGGGTCTGGTCGAAGGCCCGCCCGGCCATGTCGGCGGAGGCGCGGTTGTAGAGGATGCGCCGGTTGGCCGGCCAGGAGAAGGCCCATTTCGTGTAGAAGCCGGCATCGTCGGGATCGACATTGTCCCGGCGCGCCATGATGTTGCCGTCCTCGGTGTAGCTGCCCGTATAGATCCAGCAGCCGGCGGCGGTGGTGCCGTCGTCGCGCAGCAGCCCGAAGCTCGCGAGCTGCTTGCCCTTCCGGAGAAGGGTCTTGGACGGGTCGGAGGGATCGGCCACGTCCGCGACGACGTAGCCGTTGAGTTCCTTGGCGACCTCCGCCGGGGCCGGCTCGTCCGGGTCCGCATAGGGCCAGTGGAGCTTGGTGAGCGGATCGGCGAACTTGCCGCCCTCCTTCTCGTAGAGCGCCTTCAGCCGCTTCCAGATCTGCGCCATGATCCAGATGTCGGTCTTCGCCTCGCCCGGAGGCGTCGCGCCCGGCCAGTGCCACTGCATCCAGCGGCCGGAATTGACCAGCGAGCCCTCGTCCTCCGCGAAGCAGGTCGTGGGAAGCTGGATCACCTCCGTCTGGATCTTGGCCGTCTCGACCGGGTTGTGCTCGCCGTGGTTCTCCCAGAAGCGGGCCGTCTCGGTCTCGAGCGGGTCCATGGTGACGAGGAATTTCAGCTTGGACAGGGCCGCCGTCAGCTTCGCCCGGTTGGGAACGGCGAGGAGCGGATTGAAGCCCTGGCAGAAATAGCCGGTCATCTTGCCCTGGTGCATCAGGTCGAAGGCACGCAGGACGTCGTAGCCGGGCACGTCGAGCTTGGGCAGGTAGTCGTAGGCGTAGTCGTTCTCCGCCGTCGCAGCCGGGCCCCACATGGCCTTCTGGAACGAGACGAAGAACTTGCCGTAATTCTGCCAGTAGCTCATCTGGCCGGGGCGAAGCGGCTTGAAGCCGCGCGTCGACATGTAGGTCGCGCGGTCGACCTCCCTCTCCATCGGCAGGGTCAGGTAGCCCGGAATCAGGTTCGACATGAGCCCGATATCGGTGAGGCCCTGGATGTTCGAATGGCCGCGCAGAGCGTTCATGCCGCCGCCGCGGATGCCGATATTGCCGAGCAGCAATTGCAGCATCGCCATGCAGCGGATGTTCTGCGAGCCCTTCGAATGCTGGGTCCAGCCGAGCGCGTACATCGAGGTCATCGCCCTGTCGGGCGAGGAGGTCTCGGAGATCATGTCGGCGATCTTCAGGAACTTGGCCTTGGGCGTGCCGCAGATGCGCTCGACCAGGTCGGGCGTGTAGGTGGAGACGTGCTCCTTCAGGAGGCTCCAGACGCAGCGCGGGTCCTGGAGCGTCGGATCGACCTGGACGAAGCCGTCCTCGCCGATCTTGTACTCCCATTCCGAGCGGTTGTAGTCGCGCTTCTGCTCGTCATAGCCGACGAAGAGACCGTCGGAATATGAGAACCCGTCCTTCACGAGGAAGCTCGCGTTGGTGAAGTTCTTGACGTATTCCCACTGAATCTTGTCGTTGCGGATGCAGTAATTGATCACGCCGAGCAGGAACGCGATATCCGAGCCCTGCCGGATGGGGGCGTAGAAATCCGCGACCGAGGCCGTGCGCGTGAAGCGCGGATCGACGACGATCAGCTTCGCGCCCCGGTTGGCCTTCGCCTCCGTGACCCATTTGAATCCGCAAGGATGCGCTTCCGCCGCATTTCCTCCCATGACCACGACAAGGTCCGTGTTCCGAATGTCGGTCCACGAATTGGTCATCGCACCACGGCCAAAAGTCGGGCCCAGACTGGACACCGTGGGGCCGTGTCAAACCCTCGCTTGATTGTCGAAAACCAGCATGCCGGCGCTTCGCACCACCTTGTAGGTGACGAAGGCCGTCTCGTTGGTGGTCGCCGAGGCCGCGAGGAAGCCGGTGGTGATCCAGCGGTTGACCGTGACGCCGTCGTTGTTCTTCTCGACGAAGTTCCGGTCGCGGTCGTCCTTCATGAGACGGGCGATGCGGTCGAGCGCGGCGTCCCAGGAGACGGGTTCGAAGCGGTCCGAGCCGGGCTTCCTGACCTTGGGCTGGGTGAGGCGGGTGGCCGATTTCACCGTGTCGAGCAAGGCCGCGCCCTTCGGGCACAGCGTGCCGCGATTGGTCGGATGGTCGACGTCGCCCTCGATATGGAGAGCTTCCGTCTTCTCGCCCTTGGTGATGTCGCCGCGGGAATAGATGATGATGCCGCAGGCGACGGAGCAATAGGTGCAGGTGTTGCGGGCCTCGGTGGTGCCGACCAGCCTGTAGGCGCGGATCGAGGAGGCGTGAGCCGCCTCGATGTCGCCGAAGCCGAGCGCTCCGATCGCTGTGCCGGCGAGACCCGCACCCGCCCCGCGCATGAAAGCGCGCCGCGAGAGCTCCATGTTCATCGAGGAGACTCCTCCCGTTGACCTCCGCCGGCGCACCGGACGCGTGCGCCGCAAGAGAACTTGCGAGTCAGTCTAGATCAAAGAAGCCGCACGCAAAAGATGGGCATAAAGTATCGTCATGTCCTGTCATATATAACGATGGGCGTGCAGTTTTTCCGCTTTCGGCGCGGCCCTGGCCCGGCTCGCCGGACGGGGCGGGATCGCGTATGCTGTCCGGCGCGGGAGGTCGGATTGCGGCATGGGAGGCGAGACCGTTTCGGATGTGGTTCTGGACTTGCGGGGCCTGTGGTGTCCGCAGCCCGTCCTGCGGGCCAAGACGGCCCTGCGGGCCCTCCCGGCCGGCGGTGCCCTCGTGCTCGAATGCACCGATCCGCTGACCGAGATCGACGTGCCGCATTTCGCCCGCCAGACGGGCCATCTCCTCGCCGCGCAGGAGCGGCGGGAGGGGGGGCTCTTCGTGTTCCGCATCGTCAAGCGGTGACGTCGAAGGCCGATCCTGCATCTGCGCCGGCCGCGGACTATTCCAGGGAGTCGAGAATGAATGCTTCCGTTCAGGCCCAGCCTGTCCGCCTGACCAGCCTCGCCCATGGCGGGGGATGCGGCTGCAAGCTGGCGCCCTCGGTCCTCCAGGAACTGCTGGCGGGCGCCGCGCCCGCCCAGTTCAAGCAGCTTCTCGTCGGCACGGAGACCGGAGACGATGCCGCCGTCTGGCAGGTGGACGAGACGACCTGCATCGTGGCCACCACCGATTTCTTCATGCCCGTGGTCGACGATCCTTACGAGTTCGGCCGGATCGCGGCCACCAACGCGATCTCCGACATCTATGCGATGGGGGCCAAGCCGATCATGGCGCTCGCCATTCTCGGCATGCCGCTCGGCAAGATCGAGATCGAGACCGTGCGGCGCATCCTGGAGGGGGGGAGGGCGGTCTGCGCCAAGGCGGGCATTCCTGTCGCGGGCGGCCATTCGATCGACGCGCCCGAGCCCATCTACGGCCTTGCCGTCATCGGCATCTGCCGCCCGCAGGACGTGCGCCGGAACGCGGGGGCGAAGGCGGGAGATTCCCTGATTCTCACCAAGGCGCTCGGCGTGGGCGTCTATTCGGCGGCTTTCAAGAAGGAGAAGCTGTCCGATTGCTCCTATGCGGAGCTGATCGCGACGACGACGCTGCTGAACAGCATCGGGGCCGAGCTGGCGCGCGATCCGGGAATCCACGCGATCACCGACGTCACGGGCTTCGGCATCCTGGGCCACGGGCTCGAAATGGTGCGGGGCTCGAAGATCGATCTCCTCGTCGACTACGACGCGCTGCCTTTCCTCGGCGAGGCGGAGGCCCTGGCGGAATCCGGCCTCGTCACCGGCGCCTCCCCGCGCAACTGGGACAGCTATGGCGAGAATGTCGTCCTGCCGCCGGACCTGCCCCTGTGGCAGCGCCATCTCCTGACCGATCCCCAGACCTCGGGCGGTCTCCTCGTCGCCTGCGCGCCCGAGCGGACCCAGGCTCTCCTCGCGGCCATCCACCATGCCGGATATCCCCGCGCCGCCGCGATCGGGAGCGTCGCGGCGGGGGAGGGAAAGGTCCGGGTGGTGCGGGGCGGGGCCGGCTGAAGGCCAGCCCCGGCAGGACGCCGCTCAGCGCGTCGGGACGGGATGCTCGCCGCGATAGTCGTAGAAGCCGCGCTTGGTCTTGCGGCCGAGCCAGCCCGCCTCGACATATTTCACGAGGAGTGGGCAGGGGCGGTATTTCGTATCGGCGAGGCCGTCATGCAGGACCTGCATGACCGACAGGCAGATATCGAGGCCGATGAAATCGGCGAGCTGGAGCGGCCCCATCGGATGGTTGGCGCCGAGCCGCATCGCGGTGTCGATGGATTCGACCGAGCCGACGCCCTCGTAGAGGACGTAGATCGCCTCGTTGATCATCGGCAGGAGGATGCGGTTGACGATGAAGGCCGGGAAGTCTTCCGAGACCGTCGTCGTCTTGTGCAGCTTGCCCGTGAAGCCGCGGGCCGCCTCGAAGGTGGCGTCCTCCGTCGCGATGCCCCGGATCAGCTCGACGAGCTGCATGATCGGCACCGGATTCATGAAGTGAATGCCGATGAAGCGCTCGGGACGGTCGGTCGCGGCGGCGAGGCGCGTGATCGAGATCGACGAGGTGTTGGTGGAGAGAATCGCGTCCGGCCGCACCAGCGGGCACAACTCGACGAGGATCTTGCGCTTGATCTCCTCGTTCTCCGTCGCGGCCTCGATGACGAGGTCGCAATCGCCGAGGCCCTCGTAGGACTTCACGGCGACGATGCGCGCCATCGCGCGCCGGCGTTCCTCGTCGCTGATCCCGCCCCGGGACACCTGCCGGGCGAGATTGCCGTCGATCGTGGCGAGCGCCTGGTTGAGCTTCTCTTCCGAGATGTCGTTGAGGCGCACGTCGAGCCCCGCGACCGCGCAGACATGCGCGATCCCGTTGCCCATCTGCCCGGCGCCGACGACACCGACGGTTCGGATATCCATGGTCATGGCGGCTTGCTATCCGAACATGAGGTTGCGGGGAAGATTCAGGACTTGGCTTTCGCGAGTTCCTGGTCGAGTTCGGGGAGGACCTTGAAGAGGTCTCCGACGATGCCGTAATCGGCGACCTGGAAGATCGGGGCTTCCTCGTCCTTGTTGATGGCGACGATGACCTTCGAGTCCTTCATGCCGGC
>NZ_DAOLAJ010000148.1:0-5346 GCF_035325185.1 Enterovirga sp.
GACGATATTTGGAAGATGGGGACCGAGATCCCCGTCAGGCGCAGTCGGCCGGGCTTCGAGAAGCCCCGCCGAAACCGTCTGAGACAGAGAAAGGATTTGGATCATGATCCAGATGCAGACGAATCTGGACGTCGCGGACAATTCCGGCGCGCGCCGCGTGATGTGCATCAAGGTGCTCGGCGGCTCCAAGCGCAAGACCGCCGGCGTCGGCGACATCATCGTGGTGTCGGTGAAGGAGGCGATTCCGCGCGGGCGCGTCAAGAAGGGCGACGTCATGAAGGCGGTCATCGTCCGCACCGCCAAGGACATCCGCCGTCCCGACGGCTCGGTCATCCGCTTCGACAAGAACGCGGCCGTTCTGATCAACAATCAGAAGGAGCCGATCGGCACCCGCATCTTCGGGCCGGTGCCGCGCGAGCTGCGGGCCAGGAACCACATGAAGATCATCTCGCTCGCCCCGGAGGTGCTGTGATGGCGGCCAAGATCCGCAAGGGCGACCGCGTCGTCGTCCTGACCGGCCGTGACAGCGGCCGCTCCGGCGAGGTTCTCCAGGTGATGCCGAAGGAGGAGCGTGCGCTCGTCCGCGGCGTCAACGTGGTGAAGCGCCACCAGAAGCAGTCCATGAACCAGGAAGGCGGCATCATCTCGAAAGAGGCGCCGATCCATCTGTCGAACCTCGCGGTCGCGGACCCGAAGGACGGCAAGCCGACCCGCGTCGGTTTCCGCGTCCTCGACGACGGCCGCAAGATCAGGTTCGCCAAGCGCTCCGGAGATCCGATCGATGGCTAAGACCCCCAAGGCCCCGCAGGCGGAAGGCGCCGCCGAGGTCAGCGATCTCGCGAAGGGCTACCTGCCCCGCATGCGCAAGCATTACGACGAGGTCGTGCGCCAGAAGCTGATCGAGGAATTCGGCTACAAGAACCCGATGCAGGTTCCGCAGATCGAGAAGATCGTGCTGAACATGGGCGTCGGCGAATCGACCGCCGATTCCAAGAAGGCGTCGGTCGCCGCAGCCGATCTCGCCTTGATCGCCGGCCAGAAGCCCGTCGTCACCCGCGCCCGCAAGGCGATCGCGACCTTCAAGGTGCGCGAGAACATGCCGATCGGCGCCAAGGTGACGCTCCGCAAGGCGCGGATGTACGAGTTCCTGGACCGTCTCGTGACCGTGGCCCTGCCGCGGGTGCGCGACTTCCGCGGCCTCAACCCGCGCTCCTTCGACGGCCGCGGCAACTATGCCATGGGCATCAAGGAGCACCTCGTCTTCCCCGAGATCAACTACGACAAGGCGGAGCAGATCTGGGGCATGGACGTCATCATCGCGACGACGGCCAAGACCGACGACGAGGCGCGTGCGCTCCTCAAGCATTTCAACTTCCCGTTCCGGCAGTGACGGCGGCCTGAGGCCCTCGTCAAACGCGGACACCGGAGAGAGACAGATGGCGAAAAAGAGTTCGATCGAGAAGAACAAGAGGCGGCGGGCGATGGTGGCCCGGTTCGCGGCGAAGCGCGCCGCGCTCACCGCGACGGCCAACGACCAGGGCCTGTCGATGGAGGAGCGCTTCGAGGCCCGCATCAAGCTGGCCGAGCTGCCGCGCAATTCCTCCAAGACGCGGATCAAGAACCGCTGCGAGGTGACGGGCCGTCCGCGCGCCTATTACCGCAAGCTCGGCATGTCGCGGATCGCGCTCCGCGAGCTGGGCTCGCAGGGGATGATCCCCGGCCTCGTGAAGTCGAGCTGGTGAGGGAGGACCGGATATGTCGATGAACGATCCTCTCGGCGATATGCTGACTCGCATCCGCAACGCCCAGCTCCGCAAGCGGAACACGGTGTCCACCCCCGGCTCGAAGCTGCGCGCCCGCGTGCTCGACGTGCTGAAGTCGGAAGGCTTCATCCGCGACTACGGCGCGACCGATTACGGCAACGGCCGCTCGGAATTCCTGATCGAGCTGAAATATTACGAGGGCGAGCCGGTGATCCGCAAGATCAGCCGCGTCTCCAAGCCCGGCCGCCGCGTCTATGCGTCGGTGGATGCGCTGCCGCGCGTCGCGGACGGCCTCGGCGTCACGATCGTCTCGACCCCGCAGGGCGTCATGGCCGATCACGAGGCTCGCGAGCGCAATGTCGGCGGCGAGGTGCTCTGTCAGGTGTTCTAGCGCCTTCCGTCATGGCCGGGTTCGTCCCGGCCATCCCGATCCGGGCCCTCGCGGCCTTCCGGTCGGGAACGCCGGGCCGAGCCCGGCGATGACAAGGGAAGGTTGATCGGGGTTTGGGTGGGCTGCGGCTCATCCCAGGAATCGGAGGCGAGGATGTCTCGCGTAGGGAAGAAGCCGGTGACGGTCCCGTCCGGGGTGACGGCGACGGTCGATGGCCAGTTGGTGAAGGTCAAGGGCTCGAAGGGCGAGATGTCGTTCCGTGTGCCCGACGAGGTGACGGTCGAGTTCAAGGACGGGGCCGTCTCCGTGCAGCCGCGCGACCAGTCGAAGGTTGCGCGCTCCTATTGGGGCATGTCCCGGGCGCAGGTGGCGAACCTCGTCGAAGGCGTGTCCAAGGGGTTCGAGAAGCGGCTCGAGATCAACGGCGTCGGCTATCGCGCCGCCATGGCCGGCAAGACGCTGAAGCTTTCGCTCGGCTATAGCCACGATATCGATTACGCGATCCCGGACGGCATCACGATCACGACGCCGAAGCCGACCGAGGTCGTGGTGGCCGGCATCGACCGCCAGAAGGTCGGGCAGGTCGCCGCCGAGATCCGCGGCTATCGCGGCCCCGAGCCCTACAAGGGCAAGGGCGTGAAATATGCCGGCGAGTTCATCTTCCGCAAGGAAGGCAAGAAGAAGTAAGGACCAGGACCATGGCTGAGAAGAAGGGCGCCGAAGAGCGGCGCAAGGCTCGGGTCCGTCGCGCGATCCGCAAGGCCGCCAATGGGCGCCCGCGCCTGTCGGTGTTCCGCTCCTCCAAGCAGATCTATGCCCAGGTGATCGACGACGCGCAGGGCCGCACCCTCGCCGCCGCCTCGACCCTGGAGAAGGATCTCAAGGGCAAGCTCAAGACGGGCGCGGATGTCGAGGCCGCCAAGGAAGTCGGGCGGCTCGTGGCCGAGCGCGCTTCGGCGGCCGGCGTCAAGCAGGTCGTCTTCGACCGCTCGGGCTACATCTATCACGGGCGCGTGAAGGCGCTCGCGGAGGCCGCGCGCGAGGGCGGCCTCGAATTCTGACGGCGGGCATCGGGTAGAGGCAACGTCGAAGCGAGCGGGCCGCCGCCCGCGCTCGAGTTCAGACGGGACAGGATATGGCAAGAGAACCACAATCGGGCGGGCGCCCGGGTCGCGAGCGCCGCCAGGATCGGGAGCAGCGCGACGACCGCGATTCCGACATTGTCGACAAGCTCGTCCACATCAACCGTGTCGCCAAGGTGGTGAAGGGCGGCCGGCGCTTCGGCTTCGCCGCGCTCGTCGTCGTCGGCGACCAGAAGGGCCGCGTCGGCTACGGCCACGGCAAGGCCCGCGAGGTGCCCGAGGCCATCCGCAAGGCGACCGAGGCTGCCAAGCGCGGCATGATCCGCGTCGCGCTCCGCGAGGGCCGCACGCTCCATCACGACGTGAACGGCCGCTGGGGCGCGGGCAAGGTGGTGCTTCGTTCCGCTCCGCAGGGCACCGGCATCATCGCCGGCGGCCCGATGCGCGCCGTCTTCGAGACGCTGGGCATGCAGGACGTCGTCGCGAAGTCGCTCGGCTCCTCGAATCCCTACAACCTGGTGCGTGCGACCTTCGACGCGCTGCGCCGCGAGGACAGCCCCCGGGCCGTCGCCGCGCGCCGCGGCCTCAAGGTCTCGGCCCTCCAGTCCCGCCGCCGCGACGCCGACCTGTCGGACGGCGCGGGCGCCGACGCGTGAGGAGGCGAGAATGGCTGAGAAGACCGTCACGGTCGAGCAGATCGGCTCGCCCATCCGCCGCGAGGGCAATCAGCGCGCGACGCTGATCGGGCTCGGGCTGAACAAGCTGCATCGCCGATCGACGTTGCCCGATAATTCCTCGACGCGAGGGATGATCGAGGCCGTCAAGCATCTCGTGCGCGTCGTCGACGCGCCGCGCGGCTGAGGGAGGCTCCGATGAGACTCAACGAGATCCGCGACAACGAAGGTGCCGTGAAGGAGCGCATGCGCGTCGGGCGCGGCATCGGCTCCGGCAAGGGCAAGACGGGCGGACGGGGCGTCAAGGGCCAGAAGGCCCGCACCGGCGTCGCCATCAAGGGCTTCGAAGGCGGCCAGATGCCGCTGCATCGGCGCCTGCCCAAGCGCGGCTTCACGCCGCCGAACGCCAAGGACTATAACGAGGTCAATCTCGGCCGCGTCCAGATTGCGGTCGATGCCGGCAAGCTCGATGCGGGCCAGCCGGTGACGGTTGAGGCTTTGGTGGCGGCGGGCGTGCTGTCGAAGCCGCGCGACGGCGTGCGTATCCTCGGCACGGGCGAGTTGACGGCGAAGCTCGCCTTCGAGGTGGCCGGCACGTCCAGGTCGGCGGCCGCGGCCATCGAGAAGGCCGGTGGCTCCGTCAAGGTTCTGGGCGGCGAAGAAGCGGCTCAGGCGTAACCTCTTCGTCGTGGCCGGGTCCGCCCGGCCATCCCGGTCCCGGCCGTTGCGGCCTCGGGTCGGGATGGCCGAGGCGGGCCCGGCCATGATATCTTCAGGGTCTCGGACCGTGACGACACGTCCGGGCTTTCGGGACTTGAGTGAGCGGTCCGGCTGGCCCATCTAGCCGCGATCAATCGGCGGCCGTCGGCAGGCCGCGTATCGGGAACAGACGATGGCATCCGCAGCCGAGCAGCTCGCCTCCAACCTGAACTTCGGCGCCATTGCCAAGGCCGAGGAACTCAAGAAGCGCATCTGGTTCACGCTCGGGGCGCTGCTCGTCTATCGCCTCGGCACCTATATCCCGCTTCCCGGCATCAATACCGAGGCTCTCCAGCAGAGCTTCAAGCAGGCGTCCGGCGGCGTGCTCGGCATGTTCAACATGTTCTCGGGCGGCGCGGTCGAGCGCATGGCCATCTTCGCGCTCAACATCATGCCGTATATCTCGGCCTCGATCATCATCCAGCTCCTCACCTCGGTCGTTCCCTCGCTCGAGGCGCTGAAGAAGGAGGGCGAGTCGGGCCGCAAGATCATCAACCAATATACCCGCTACATCACGGTGGTCCTGGCCCTGTTCCAGTCCTGGGGCATCGCGGTCGGCCTCGAGGCCTCCGGCAACATCGTCCAGGAGCCGGGGCCGTTCTTCCTCGTCTCGACCGTGATCACGCTGACCGGCGGCACGATGTTCCTGATGTGGCTCGGCGAGCAGATCACGAGCC
>NZ_DAOLAJ010000149.1:0-5318 GCF_035325185.1 Enterovirga sp.
CGTTCTCTGCGACATGGCCGGGATCGAGAAGCCGCGCTTCAAGACCCGGCCCTGAGAGGGGCTATACGCCGCGCGAGGCAAGCTTCTCGGGGGGGCTGGCCTGGAAGGCGGCCGGGAGGATGACGGCCGAGCCCGGCATCGCCCGCGCCTCGACCGTCACGCGATCCGCCCGGTAGGCCGCCCGCGCGAAGAGGGCCTGGACGTCGCCGGAGGGAGCGGCCGGAACCCGCGGAGCGCCGAGCGAGGCCGTGGTGGCGGGGCGCATCTCGTCGGCCGGCGGAGTCGCCGGCGGCTTGGGCTTGGCCGCGGCCGCGAGGACGGTCGCCGGCGGCTTCCTGCGCGCGGCGATGGTCACGATCTCGTGCCCGGCCATGGCCAGCGCCTCGGGCCGGCTGACCTGGCCGACATAGCCGCCCCGCCGCCACAAGGCGGCGAAGGCGGGATGCATGCCGCCGTCGGAATAGGTGATGCGGACGGCGCCGGCCCCGTCGGCGACGAGCTTCTCGACCTTGGCCTTCTCCTCGGCCACATGCGCGACCGCCGCCTCCTCGCGCGCCGGGTTGCGGTAGGCCGGAAAGGTGTAGCGGCCGGCCGTCACGGAAACCGGCAGCTCCTCGCCCGCGGCCTCGAAGCGGTCGTAGCCTTCCTTGAGCTGGCGCCAGAACTCGATATGCGGCTCGGTGCGGGCGCGCGCCATGTTCTGCGCCGTCATGCGGAAGGGGTAGGACTGGAACTGGAAGGCGTGCTGGCCGGCGGCGAGGGCGTCGCGGGCGAGGGCGTAGATCTCGGTGATCTGCGCATCCGTCATGGCGAAGCAGCCCATGGACGAGCAGGTGCCGTGCGTCATGAGGAAGGCGCCGGTGCCGCCGTGGGCGCGGTCATAGGCGTTGGGATAGCCGACGTCGAAGGAGAGATGATAGGCCGAGTTGGGATTCATCTTGCCCGCCGGCACGGCGTAGAATCCCTCCGGCGTCTGCCGGTCGCCGGTGCGTCTCTTCGGGCCGAGCTGGCCCGACCAGCGGCAGATGGGGAAGGTCTTCAGGAGAACGTAGCGGCCGGCCCGGTTGCGCTTCCAGACCTCCATCTCCGCTTCCTTCTTGAAGGCGCGGATCAGGATGGGCGCGCGGGGATCGACGTCCTTGGCGGCCATGAGGGAGAGGGTCGCGGAGGGGACGGGCGTCGTGGCCTTTCCGGCGCGCGCCTCGCCCGGATGCAGCAGCGCGAAGGCGAAGAGGGCGGCTCCCGCCGCAGAGGCAAGCCTCACCGTCGCGTGCGATGCCATGCGCGATCCCAACCCCTCGGAGGCGTCCCGGCGCGGAGCCGTGCCACGCACTCCCATCCGAATGAGGCAGCATTAGGAGTGATTCGGGTTAAGGAGCCATCGGCCGGGATATCGCGCCGCCCTTGTCCCTCGCCGCGCGTGACGCGGCGCGAAATCGGGTAAACCGGCGCGTCCTGGGCAGGAAGGGAATCACCGTGGCGAAGACAAGGATCGACCACCTCATCCTGGGGAGCGGCGCCGCCGCCGCGGCTGCCGCGACGACGCTGCGGCTCGAAGATCCCGCTTGCTCCGTCACGATCCTGTCGGCGGATGACAGCCTGCCCTACAACCGCCCCTCCCTGTCGAAGCAGTTCCTCCTCGGGCACGAGAGCGACGAGCAGATCCTCCTCTATCCAGCGAGCTTCTACCGGGAGCAGAAGATCGATCTCGTGCTCGGCACCCCCGCCACGGCGCTCGATTGCGCGGCCGGGATCGTCACCGCCGCGACGGGCGAGACGTTTCCCTATGGGCGGCTCCTGATCGCGACGGGTTCCGTGAGCCGGCGCCTCGCTCTTCCGGGGGCGGAGCTTGGCGGTGTCCACTACCTGCGCAGCAAGGCCGAGTGCGTGGCGCTCAAGGAAGAGATCGCGGGCGGTGCGAAAAGGGTGGTCGTCGCCGGCGCGAGCTTCCTCGGCATGGAAATCGCCATGTCGCTGCTCGATCTCGGCCTCGACGTGACGGTGGTCGAGGAACGCGGCCGCATCCTGCCCCACCTGGAATCGCGCCGGGCCTCGGAATATTTCCTGCATCACGCGCAGGAGCGCGGCGCGAAGATGCTGCTGTCCGACACGATCGCGGCCATTCGCGGCAGCGGGAGGGTCGCCGAGGTCGAGACCCGGTCGGGCGCGCGGCTTCCCTGCGACCTCCTGATCGCGAGCATCGGCGTCGCGCCCGCCACGGGGTTCCTGGCCACGAGCGGCCTCCCTCTCGAAGGGGGGCTCGTGTCCGTCGACGACCAGCTGCGGACCCGCGTTCCGAACATTTTCGCGGCGGGCGACGTGGCCAGCTTCCTGGACCCCGTCTTCAACTGCCGCCGGAACATCGTCCATTGGGACAATGCAGTGAAGCAGGGCAAGCTCGCCGCCCGCAACATGCTCGGGCGGCGCCTGCGCTACGACGAGGTCTCCTATTTCTTCTGTGATGTCGGCGATATCAGCTTCAGCATGCTCGGCATGCCCGAGGGAGCCGACGAGCACGTCCTGCGGGGATCGGTCGAGTCGAAATCGGCCGCCCTTCTCTATCTCAAGGACAACGTCCCGCGCGCGCTCCTCTCCGGCGGCCGCCCGCCGGAGGAGACCCGCACCATCGAGGGCCTGATCCGCTACCGGGTCAACCTGAGCCGCTACAAGGACAGGCTCGCCGATCCCGACTTCTCCCTCGCCCACATCCCGACCCAGGACGTGCTCGTCCTCCAGGGCGGGGGCGCCATGGGGGCCTTCGAATGCGGGGTCGTCAAGGCGCTGGAGGAGGAGGGCGTCTTCCCCGACATCGTCGCCGGCATCTCGATCGGCGCGCTCAACGGGGCGATCGTCGCCGGCAATCCGCGCCATGCCACCCAGGCTCTCGAATCCTTCTGGTCCGAACTCGAGATCCCGACCGCCGCCATTCTCGGCGAGGAGGCGGCACGCTCGCTCGCGGCGGCGCAGATCCTGACCTTCGGCGTGCCTCACTTCTTCCGGCCACGCTGGCTGCCTTCGCCTTTCGCGCAGGTCACGCTGCCGCTGCACTGGACGAGCTATTACGATTCCTCGCCGATGAAGGAACTGATCGCCCGCTACGTGGATTTCGGCAAGCTCAAGGGCGGCCCCGTCCGCCTCCTGATCGGGGCCGTCGACGTGAAGTCGGGGGAGCTGGAAGTGTTCGACAGCTATGTCGACGACCTCACGCCGGACCACGTGCTGGCCAGCGGCAGCCTGCCGCCGGGCTTTCCCTGGACCGAGATCGACGGGCGGGCCTATTGGGACGGGGGCGTCGTCAGCAATTCCCCGCTCGACATGGTGATCGACCGCTGCGGGCCGGACGGAAAACGCGTCTATGTCGTCGATCTCTTCTCCAGCGAGCGCCCGCTCCCCGCCAACATGATGGAGGTCATGGCCCGGCGCGACGAGATCGTCTATTCCGAGCGCGTCCGCAGCGACCTGCACCTGCGGGAAATGAGGGGCGCCTACCGCACCCTGGTCGAGCGCATCCTCGAACTGGTCGATCCGCCGATCCAGGCGAAGATCCGCCAGCGTCCGCTCTATATCGAATTGATGGGCGACGGCGCCGGAACGACCATCACCCGCTTCGTCCGGCAGGGGCGCCCCGGCGAGCCCTCCTCCCGCGACTACGATTTTTCCGACATCGCGATCCGCGCCAACCTGAAGGAAGGCTACGCGAAGGCGAAGGAGACCTTGCGCCGGCCCGCCGAGGAATCCGTCCGGCCGGCGGCGGACCAGGCGACAGGCTCGTCCCGCTTTCCGGGTCTCCTGTCCACGCCGAAGGGCAGGAGCCGGCGCGCAAGGGCGGACATGCCGGCCGGGGGGAAGGGGACCGGCGCGAAGCCGGGCTCGTGACCTCGATGCGGCGCCGAAGGAGGCGGCTTTCCCATGTTCCGCTTCGTCCACGCGGCTGACATCCACCTGGATTCCCCGCTGCGCTCGCTCGCCCTGCGCGACGGCGCCCTCGCGGAGCTGATCGGCAATGCGACGCGCCGCGCCTTCGTGCGGATCGTCGATCTGTGCCTGGAGGAGCGGGTCGACGCGCTCCTGATCGCCGGCGATCTCTATGACGGCGAGCAGACCTCGATGAAGACGGCCCGGTTCCTGGCCGAGCAGCTCCGGCGCCTCCACGAGGCCGGGACCCGCATCTTCATCATCCGCGGCAATCACGACGCGCTGTCGAAGATCACGACGGAACTGGTGCTGCCGGATTCGGTCAAGGTTTTCGCGGCCCGCGCCGAGGCCGTCGATATCGGGCGCGCCGGCGGCACCCCGGTCGTGATCCACGGGCTGAGCTTCGCCAAGCCTCATGCGCCCGAGAGCCTGCTCGGCCGGTTCCGGCGGCCGGTGGAGGGCGCGGTCAATATCGGCATGCTCCATACCAGCCTCGGGGGCGCGCAGGATCACGACCCCTATGCGCCGTGCAGCGTCGCCGACCTCCAGGCGACGGGATTCGATTATTGGGCGCTTGGCCATGTGCACCGGCGCTCCGCCCTGGCCGGCGCCTGCGCCATCGTGATGCCGGGGATGCCCCAGGGCCGCGATATCAACGAGGCCGGGCCGAAATCCGTCACGCTCGTCACCATCGACGGCAATCGCGCGATCCATGTCGAGGAGCGCCTGACGAGCGTCGCGCAGTTCGAGCGGGTTCGCGTCGATGCGACGGGCCTGGAGGAGTGGCGCGACCTGGTCTCGGCCGCCGCGCGC
Organism: Enterovirga sp.; assembly: GCF_035325185.1. Classification (GTDB taxonomy): domain Bacteria; phylum Pseudomonadota; class Alphaproteobacteria; order Rhizobiales; family Beijerinckiaceae; genus Enterovirga. The sequence goes on from NZ_DAOLAJ010000149.1 coordinate 4,729, forward strand.
GCCCTGGAGACGGCGCGCGGCGCCGTGGCCTCGGACCATCTCGTCGCGCGCCTCCATGTCTGCGGGCCGACCCCGCTCTCCTGGCGCATGCGCCGGGACGGCGACCTGCTGAAGACGGAGATGGACGACCGGGCCTCGGTCATCGGCGCCTGCTCGATCGAGCAGGTGGAGATCGCCGCCCGGCCGCCCGAGAGGGGAGAGGAAGCGGCGGGCAATCCTCTCCTCGACCTGCACCGGCTGATCGAGGACGACATCCTGGGCTCGGACGCCTTCCGGGCCGAGGTCGCGCAGATGAGCGACGAGTTGAGGGCGCAGCTTCCGGCGGAATGCCGCGACGCCTTTGGCGCCGACGAGGCCGCCTTCGGCGAGATCCTCGCGCGCCTCGCCCGGGAAGGCGCGGAAAGCGTGATCGCGCGGCTCGAAGCTGCCGGGGACGGCCGCTGAGAGATGCGCCTGCGCCGCCTCGACCTCGTCCGCTACGGCAAGTTCACCGATCGGAGCCTCGATTTCGGCGAGCGCTCCGCGGGGCAGCCCGACCTGCACGTCGTCTTCGGACCGAACGAGGCCGGGAAATCGACCGCCTTCGCGGC
>NZ_DAOLAJ010000150.1:0-3422 GCF_035325185.1 Enterovirga sp.
CCGATTTCGTTCGGGCTCGGATCGCGCTGTTGGAGGTAGCCCTCGACAAGCTGCCAGCCGGCTCTCTCGATGACGTGATGGCTCGCCTCGACTGGATGGGGATCGTCTACGAAAGCGACATATACCGGGATGCTTCCGAAGACGCGGCTTGGCTCGCGACCCTCCGCGCCGATGTGGCCCGGCTGGCGGAAGGGTCCGCACAATCTGCGCACCCTTCGAGCGTCCAGAATGGACAGGCCCAAGGGTCGGCAGATTGTGCCCATCCTTCATCCGAAAGGCACCTGCATGACATGGGTGACCTCGGACAGGATCGGGCCGCTCCTGCGGCCGGCGTCCATTCTAGACACCCCACCGCCTCGGGGCGGCGTGCCCTCGTGATGTCCATCTTGGACAGCCCGGAAACCTCTGGCCTTTCCGATCGCGAGATCGCCCGCCGTGCCGGCGTCTCCCCAACCACTGTTGGCAAGCTGCGGAGGGTCGCGCGATGACATGGGGTCCATTCCTCTCCGATCTCGATCCGATCGAGCGTATGGCTCGGCTCCGCAGCCTGCGCGCCCTCGTGAAGGTGTTGACGGGCCCGCGCGGAGAAGCCGCCGCCTTCGCCCTCCTGCGGGCGGAGATCAGCGGTGAAGACCCCGAAATGCTGGCCGAGGCGGAGGCTGCATTCGGGCGGCTCGGCGCGGTCGATCGGCGGCGCATTCTGTCGAGCCTCGCCTCGCTCCATTCCCCGAACCTGAAGGTGATCCATGGCTGAGGCTCCTGCTCCGAAAATGGCCCGCCCGCGGGGCAGGAAGAAGCCGTTGCCGAAGATCAACCTCGTGCCGAAGGACGGTGTCCTTGCCATCCAAGTCCCCACGAACCTTGCCGATGTCTTCGGAACGTCGAGTCTCGAATTCATGGAGGAGCAGGTCAATCTCATCTTCCAGGCACTGGCCCTGGAGGGAGGCCATCCGACGACGCACACCCTGCAAAGCGTCATTGCCATGGTCGCGGCGCTGAAGCCGAAGAACGAGGTCGAAGCGGCCCTCGCCCTTCAGATCGCCGTCACGCACGCCGTTTCGTTCGGCCTCGTCGGCGGTGTCACCAGGGCGCCGAATGCGCAACTCCTGGAGACGCGGGCCAATGCGGCGACGAAGTTCCAGCGCACCTTCCTCGCGCAGATCGAGACGTTCCAGAAGATGCGGCGGGGCGGCAAGCAGACCGTCGTCGTGCAGCACACGACCGTCAATTCCGGCGGACAGGCCGCGATCATCGGCAGGATGGGGCGGGGTTCGCGACGGGGTCGATCGAAATCGGAGGAGCAATCTCATGCAGCGCCAGACGAACGAGCCCTTGAGCCTCAGAACGGTTCGGAGATGTGGAGCCAAGACCCGCTCCGGAACGCCGTGCTGTTCGCCAGCGATGAAGGGCAAGCTGCGGTGCCGGATGCACGGCGGCCGAGCCGGCGCGCCGAAGGCTGAGCGGAATGGAGCCTATCGGCATGGACGCCATACCCGCGAGGCCGTCGAAGAGCGGCGGCGCCTCTCCGAAATCCTGCGGCTCCTGCGAGCGTTCGCGCCGTGACGTCCCGCAGGTCCTCATCCCCTTCGATCGTCGCGAAGCTTTGACCTTGAAGGCCGCCGCCGATCTGTCGGGCTTCTCCGTCGAGACGGTTCGGCGCTGGGCTTCGCTGAACGATATCGGCCGCAAGGTCGGGGGCATCTGGCTCGTGTCGAAGGTCGCGCTCGCGATGTTCCTCGACAACGATACACTGGCATTGCGTGCCTATCTTGCCGGCGACCGCAGCAGCGATCTCGTATTGGGTTACTTCGAGCGGTCCATGTGCTCCACAAATTCCACAAAACTGCATAGCCTGAATGAGGAGTTATCTGAATAACTGCGGCATGTTCGACGCCGCTCCTTTCGATGACGGCCGGGGCCGCTACCCCGACAAGCTGACGACCAGCATTCCCCGCGGCCTGCGGGACGCTCTTCGTCAAGCGGCCGACCGTGAGCATGTCTCCCTTTCGGAATTCGTCCGGGCTGCGATCGAGGCTCGGCTTTCACGGGGCGATATCCGCCGGGAGCATGGCCGTGCCGGTCGCGCCTGAAACGATCAACGCCGTCGCCGAGGCGATCGAGGTGCGCCGGGCTCTTGCGCTCCGGCAGTTCGATATCGCCGCCGATCGCCTGGACGAAATCCGGGCCCGGCTGCGTTTCGCTGTCGAGGAAACAGACGCCACCGCCGCAGCGATCCGCCAGATGTCGGAAGCGGCCGCTGACGCCATCGTGTCCTTCCGCGGCATGGTCCACCTCGCCGACGATCTCCGCAAGCTGATCTCGATCCCGACCGAGACACCGGCTGCGCCGATCGACAGGGACGGACGCCTCGAAGCGTTGCGCGCGCGGATCGTGAGCGAGGTCGAAGGGGCGTCGATCGATCTCGGCACGCTCGGGACCATTCTTCGCGATGAGACGGCCGGGACGGGCGATGACGTCCTGCGTCTCGCGGCCTCCATCCGGGGCCACCACGACAATCTTCAAGCGACCCTGAGCGAGGCCATCGAGGTCAGCTCGTGTTCGGGCTCGGCATAGGGGGCATGCGACATGGCGAATATCGGCGGGCTCGGCGGCCTTGGCGGCTACGACATCGGCGACATCCTCGGGGCGGTCGGACAATCCCTCCTGACCTCGCCGCGGACGGCGCCCCTGGCTGGTCTCCCGGCCGCGATCCAGGCCCGGAACAAGCAGAGCGACGAGGAAATGGCGCGTGGCGCCACCGAAATGGCGCTGACCAAGCTCGGGATCGACCCGGCGACGGCCAAGGTCATGTCCAGGAACCCGCAGGCTGCGGCCCTGTGGGTGACGGGAGACAACGCCGCCAAAGGGCGCGCGATGGGCGCCGAAGCCATGAAAGGGTTCGGGGCCTATACGCTGCCGGGGGAGGAGCCGACCGCTCCCGCCCCCGCCTCTCCCTCCCCGGGCGCCCCCGCGCAGAAGGTCGGGAGCCTCGGCGGCCTCGGCGGCATGCAGCCTGCCGCGGGCGGCGCGGGTGGGCCCTATGCCGGGGCCGTCTCGGGGATCGAATCCGGCGGGCGCTACGACGCGCTCGGGCCGGTCACGAAGACGGGCGACCGGGCCTATGGCCGGTTCCAGGTCATGGGCGCGAACATCCCGTCCTGGACGCAGGAGGTGCTGGGGCGGTCGCTGACGCCGCAGGAATTCCTGAACAGCCAGGAGGCGCAGGACGCGGTCTTCAAGGCGAAGTTCGGCCAGTATGCCGCGAAATACGGGCCGGAGGGCGCCGCGCGGGCCTGGTTCGCGGGCGAAGGCGGCATGAACGATCTCGGCCGCCGCGACCAGCTCGGGACCAGCGTCGGCGATTACGGCAAGCGGTTCATGGCGGGGCTCGGGGGGCAGCCCGCGCAGGCCCCCGCCGCCCC
>NZ_DAOLAJ010000150.1:3432-5204 GCF_035325185.1 Enterovirga sp.
GGCGGGGATCGATACGGGCCAATACCCGACCGCCATTTCAGCGCCCTACGACGTGCAGCGGAAGGCCGCGGCGGCCCTGTACGCGAAGGAAGGCTTCGCGCCTTGGGCGCCCTATAACGCCTCCCTGCGAGCGGAGATCGAGAAGCGCGGCGGAGCGGGCGCGTTCTCCAACGACGGTGCTGATGGGGGGCAGCAGCCCATGCAGGTTGCCGGGAATGGTCCGGCGCCGTCCGTTCCCGTCCAGGCCGGCAACTCGGCGGAGAACCCGGCTGTCCAGCCCGGCACGGACGGCCTCCCCTCGCAGCCCTATCAGGTCGCCGGGGCGGGCGGGAAGATCCCCGTGCCGCTCGGGCCGCCTCCCGTCATGCCGAAGGCCGATGCTCCCGCCGGGAACAAGACGGCGCGGGCGCAGGCCATCCAGGTCGCCAAGCATGCCATAGGCGTGCTCGCGGCGTCGGGATGGATGGGCGAGGCCGGGAAGGGCGTCGCAGAGGCCGCGAAGGCGCGCCTTGACATGGCCCGCCGGTGGCTCGATCCGACTGACTTCGATCGGATCGCCATCTCGGCGGGACTGACGCCCGGCTCGCCCGAATATCAGGCGCTCGCCCGGAGCAATATCGACAAGCGGCCGGACCAGATCAAGATCGCGGAGACGGCCTATCCGGGGCAGCCGAGCCGCGTGCAGGAAGCCCTGCGGAACAGCATCGACGACAAGAGGCCAGAGGCGGTGCGGATGGGCCAGGCGCATCAGGATACGCCGGGCCTCGTGGATGACGGCTTGAAGGTCATGGCCCGCCAGAAGCAGATGGAGGCTTCGGCGACCACCGCCGGCACGAAGACCGCGGAGGCACAGCAGACCGCCCCCGCGGCCCTGGACCGCGCGCAGCAGGCGCTCGCGACCGTGGCGAAGCTCCGCAACCATCCGGGGAGGTACTGGAATACGGGGCTGCCCGGAATGCTGCGTTCCATACCCGGCACCGCGGGATCTGATTTCGTAGCTCTTTTCGATCAGGCGAAGTCGCAGGCGTTCACGCAGGCATTCGATATGCTCCGGGGAGCGGGAGCCATCACGGATGTGGAGGGAACGAAGGGCACGTCCGCCCTCAATCGCCTCGACCGCGGCCTCAGCGACGCGGGCTTCGACGAGGCCCTGAAGGACTACGAGGACGTGATCAGGACGGGCATGGCCCGCCTGCACAAGGCCACCGGCGCGCAGCCGACGCGTTCGGGCGGCACGGTCACCACTCCCTTCGGGACGATCAGGCAGGTGCGCTGATGCCGACCTTCGAACTCACCGCGCATGACGGCAAGGTCTACGAGATCGACGCCGACGACATCGGGAAGGCGCAGCAGGCGTTCGCGCATGCCTTCGGCGGACAGCAAGGCGGCTTGGGGGCATCGGTGCCTGGATCGCCGCCAGCGGACTCCCCTGTCGGTTTTCCGGTCGATCCGGCGCAGTTCGACCCGGCGGCCGGCGCTCGCGCCACGCAGGCGGCATATGCGGGCTACAACGGCCCGCGTGCCGGCAATCCGGGCGACCGCCGCGCCGAACTCGGCAACGAACTGACGCGGAAGGCCGATGAGATGCTGGTCGGGCCGGGCAGCGTCGTGAATTCCGGGTCGGCCGCCCTTCTCAGCTTCGGCAAGACGCTCGGACTCAACCTGCCGCAGAACATCGGCGCCGGCCTCGCGAGCCTGCCCGGCATCGGCAACGGCCGGACCTTCCGCGAGAACTTCCAGCTTGCCGACGATCAGCTTGCGGCGCTCGGGCG
>NZ_DAOLAJ010000151.1:0-5160 GCF_035325185.1 Enterovirga sp.
GCCGCCGGTGACGGGCGTCTCGAAGCTCCGGCCCGTCTCCGGGTCGCGCCAGACGAGGGTGCCCGCCTCGGCTCGCACCTCGTCGATCGGCACCTGCATGACGTGGCCGGTTTCGGGATGGATCGGCAGGAAAGGCGAATAGGTGGCCGAGCGCTCCTCGCGCAGCGAGGGCAGCATGATCGCCATCACCTCGTCATAGCGCTCGAGCACGAGGCGCAAGGCCGCGTCGAAGCGGCCGGACCTGTAGCACTCGCTCGCCGACAGGAACTCGTAGTCGAAGCCGAAGGCGTCGAGGAAGCTGCGGAGCTGCGCGTTGTTGTGCGCGCCGAAGCTCTCGTGGGTGCCGAAGGGGTCGGGCACCGAGGTCAGGGGCTTGTCGAGATTGGCCGCGAGCAGTTCCCGGTTCGGCACGTTGTCGGGCACCTTGCGCAACCCGTCCATGTCGTCCGAGAAGGCGACGAGGCGCGTCGGCACGCTGTCCTGCGTCAGCACGCGGAAGGCGTGGCGCACCATCGAGGTGCGCGCCACCTCGCCGAAGGTGCCGATATGCGGCAGGCCCGAGGGGCCGTATCCCGTCTCGAACAGCACCTCCTTCCGGCCGCTCTTCTCCAGCCGGGCGACGATTTTCCGCGCCTCCTCGAAGGGCCAGGCGGAGGCCGTGCCGGCAGCTTCGAGAAGGGCGGGATCGAGGGGGGGCATTGGTTCCGGTCCGTATCGCGGAAAGAGGGCTGAATAGGGCGCGGGGGAGGGGGGATCAACAGGCGCCGGCCGGGCCGCCGCGCCGGAGCTTGCTTCCTGCGGAAATTGCGTCGGTCCGTCGGCTGTGCTTTTGCCGGGAGGGCATTCTTTCATCCTGCGTGCCGGGGGCATCGGGGAGGCCATGACGACATCCCCGGCCTCTGCCGGCTTGCCGCCGGATCTCCGCTTCCTGACGCGCCACGGCGTCCCGGCCGAGCCGCTCGCCGAAGCCGCCCGCCTGGCCCGGCAATGGAAGGTCGCCCCGGCCGAGGCCGCCCTCGCCACCGGCGCCGTCGCGCCCGAATTGTTCTACCGCTCCCTCGCAGCGGAGCTGGGCCTGCCCTTCGCCGCGCCGGGCTTTTCCGTCCATGCCCTCGCCAGGTATCCGCAGGCCATCCTGACGGGGATCGCCCCCCTGGCGGAAGGGGGCTATGTGCTCGCGCCGCGGGGCGAGGGGGTGGAAGACATGCTGGGGCGCCGGGCCTCGCTCGTCGCGGGGCTGTCGATGACGACGCCCGAGGCCTTGCGCGAGGCAGTCTTCCGGGCGCGCGGCGAGACCATCGCCCGCATGGCCGCCGAGCAGCTTGCGCGCGAGATGCCGGAGCACAGCTATCACGCCGGCCTGTCCTGGCGGCAGGCCCTCGTCGTCCTGGCCCTGCTGGCTCTCGTCGCGGCGGCCGGGATCGCGACGGGGAGGCCCGCGATTCTGGCGCTGGTGCTGATGAGCGGCTTCCCGTTCCTGGCCCTCGCCGCCGTCAAGATCGCGGCGGTGTTCGACCCGGCGCCTGTCGCGTTGCCGGCGGGCCTGCCCCGCACCCCGGATTCGGACCTGCCCGTCTATACGATCCTGATACCGCTTCATCGCGAGCGGCGCGTGCTGGCGCAGATCCGCGCGGCGCTCCTGGCCTTCGACTACCCGCACGCCAAACTCGACGCGAAGATACTGGTCGAGGCGGGGGATGAGGAGACCGCCGCGGGCCTTGCCGAGATCTCCTGGCCGGGCTTTGTGGAGATCGTCCGGATTCCGCCGGGCCAGCCGCAGACCAAGCCGCGTGCGCTCAATGTCGGCCTGCTTCTCGCCCGCGGCGCCTACGTGGTCGTCTACGACGCCGAGGACGTGCCCGATCCGGGCCAGCTCCGCGAGGCGGCCTCCCTCTTCGAGCGGCTGCCGCCGCAGGTCGCCTGCCTCCAGGCGCGGCTTTCCATCGACAATACCTCCGACAACCTGCTCACGAGCCTGTTTACGCTGGAGTACGGCGGGCTGTTCGACGTGGTGAATCCGGCCCTCGCCCATTTCGACCTGCCGCTCCCGCTCGGCGGCACCTCCAACCACTTCAGGACCGAGGTGCTGCGCACGCTCGGCGGCTGGGACCCCTGGAACGTGACCGAGGATGCCGATCTCGGCATCCGCCTCGCCCTCGCCGGCCATCGCGTCGCCGACCTGCCCTCGACCACCCATGAGGAAGCGCCGGCGCGTCTGCGCGCCTGGTTCGCGCAGAGGACGCGCTGGATGAAGGGCTATGTGCAGGTCGCCATCACCCACAGCCGCGCGCCGGCCCGCGCGCTTCGGGACCTCGGCACCTGGCGGTTCACCTGGGCCAGCCTCCTGATCGGCGGGGCGGTGATCTCCGCCGCCATCTATCCCGTCTTCACGCTCGTCGTTCTGGTCCAGCTCGCCTCGGGAGGCTTCTTCGACCACGAGGATCTGCTCGAGGCCGCGACCGCCGCCCTGTCGCTGGTCCTGCTGGCCGCGGGGTTCCTGGCGATGATCCTGCCCTCTCTCGCGGCGATCCGCAGGCGGGGATGGCGCAGGCTCGCCCCGCTCGCTTTCCTGATGCCCCTCTATTACCTGCTCGTCAGCCTGGGCACCTGGCGCGGCATCCTCGAGCTGGTCTTCGATCCCGACCGCTGGAACAAGACCGAGCACGGGCTCGCCCGGACCTCGCGGAGCCGGGGAGGGGCGCTGTAGCCGACCCGATCACAGCTCGCGGGCGATCTCCCGGGCTGCTTCCTCGGGCGTGCGGTCGAGATTGAGCGAGCCGACGAAGAGCCCGTCCCTGTTCATCAGGTAGACGAGGCCGGTATGCTCCATGGTGTAGTCGCCGCCTTCGAGGGGCACCTTGCGGGCGAAGACGCGATAGGCCTTCACGACCCGGTCGATCTCCGCCCGGTCTCCCGTGAGGCCGACGATATGCTCGTCGAAGCTCGAGACGTAGTTCTTCATCACCTCGGGCGTGTCCCTCTCCGGGTCCACCGTGATGAAGAGGGCGCGGACCTTGCTCCCCTTGGGGCCGAGCGCCTGGAACACGTCCGACATCTCCTGGAGCTTCGTCGGGCAGACGTCCGGGCAATGGGTGAAGCCGAAGAAGACCAGGAACGGCGCCCCCTTGAAGTCGTGCTCGGTGACCTTGCGGCCGTCGCCGGCGACCAGCGTGAAGGGCCCGCCGATATTCGCCGTCGCCTGGCGCCCCCCGGGCATCAGCGTCACATAGGCTGCGATGCCGAGGGCGAAGAGCCCGAACAGGAAGGCGGCGATCGGGGCCGCGAGGCGCTTTGCGCGATGGGTCATGGGAATTCTGTCAGAGGCACCAGGAGAGGGTCGAGGTCACGAGCTTGCCGAAAACGTCCCCGCCCTCGCGCCACCACAGGAGTGCCCCCGCCGCAATGAGGCACAAGCCCGCGCCGAGGGCGAGCTTCAGGCCCGCCCGACCCGCCGGCCGGGCCTCCTCCATCGGCATGGCTTCGATCCGCTCCACGGCTCCCCTCCGCCCGGACCTCGTCCCGAGGCCCGCGGCGATTCCTAGATAGCGTCCCTTCGCACTCCCCTCCAGAGCGCGGCGGGCCGCATCGATCCGCCCTTGCTGCCGTCCGGAGGAGCGGGCACCATGACCGGGACGAAAAGCCGCGCAGGTGTCGCGCAAGTGCTGCGCCGCGACGGCTTCGAGGAACGCCCGTGTCATCGCTCGTTCTCGCCATCGACCAGGGCACGACCTCGACCCGCGCCATCCTGTTCCGGGCCGACACCACCGTCGCGGCGATCGCGCAGGAGGAATTCGCCCAGCATTTTCCCGCCTCCGGCTGGGTCGAGCACGAGGCGGAGGATCTTCTCGCCACCACGCTCTCGACCTGCCGCGCCGCCATGGCGAAGGCCGGCGCCTCGGCGGCGCAGATCGCCGGGATCGGCATCACCAACCAGCGCGAGACGGCAATCGTCTGGGACCGGCGGAGCGGACGGGCCATCCACCGCGCCATCGTCTGGCAGGACCGGCGCACCGCCGATCTCTGCGCCCGGCTGAAGGCGGAAGGCGCCGAGGACCTCGTGACGCGCCGGACGGGTCTCCTGGTCGATCCCTATTTCTCCGGCACCAAGGTCGCCTGGATCCTCGACAACGTGCCCGGGGCGCGGACGCGGGCGGAGCGGGGCGAGCTGGCCTTCGGCACGGTGGACAGCTGGCTGCTCTGGCGCCTGACGGGCGGGCGCGTCCACCGCACCGACGCGACCAATGCCAGCCGCACCATGCTCTTCGACATCCATCGCGGGGCCTGGGACGAGGATTTGCTGCGGCTCCTGCGCGTGCCGGCCGCGATCCTGCCCGAGGTGGCCGATTGCTCGGGCGATTTCGGCACGACGGAGGCGTCGCTGCTCGGCGGCCCGATCGCCGTCCGCGGCATGGCGGGCGACCAGCAGGCGGCCATGGTCGGCCAGGCCTGCTTCTCGCCGGGCATGGTGAAATCGACCTACGGCACCGGCTGCTTCGCCCTGGTGAATACGGGCGGGACGGCGGTGCCCTCGCGCTCGCGGCTGCTCACGACGATCGCCTACCAGCTCGGCGGCCGGCGGAGCTATGCGCTCGAAGGCTCGATCTTCGTCGCCGGCGCGGCGGTGCAATGGCTCCGCGACGGGCTCGGGCTGATCGACCGGGCCGACCAGTCCGGCTCCCTCGCGGAAGGGGCCGATCCGGGCCAGGACGTGGTGCTCGTCCCCGCCTTCGTCGGGCTCGGCGCGCCCTACTGGCGGCCGGAGGTCCGCGGGGCGCTGTTCGGCCTCACCCGCGCCACCGGCCCGCGGGAACTGGCGAGGGCGGCGCTGGAGAGTGTCTGCTTCCAGACCGCGGATCTCCTCGAGGCGATGCGGGCCGATTGGCCGGAGGCCGGGGCGCACCGCCCCGTCCTGCGCGTCGACGGCGGCATGATCGCCTCGGCCTGGACCATGCAGCGCCTCGCCGACATCCTGGGGGCCCCCGTCGACCGCCCCGAGGTGGCGGAGACGACCGCGCTCGGCGCCGCCTATCTGGCGGGCCTCGCCGCCGGCCTCTATCCCGAGCCGGAGCGTTTCGCCGATCGCTGGCGGCTGGAGCGCCGCTTCACGCCCGCCATGGCGCCGGCCGAGCGCGAGGCGCGCCTCGCGAGCTGGCGGCGGGC
>NZ_DAOLAJ010000152.1:0-5095 GCF_035325185.1 Enterovirga sp.
GATCACGCGGCGGCTACATTCCTGTATGATGAGCGCGCCCTGCTGGCCGTCCGCTATCGCGCACGGGACGAGGTATACTCGCTTGCCACCCCGCTGATAATGCCGCAGCTCGGATGCGGCGAATGCGGCCCGTGCCCTTATAATAGAGCGTGGTGAGCAGGTTCCACGTCCGTCCCGCCTCATCTTGTATCTTGCGCTCAACGCTCTCCTTCACCTTGCGGGGGATTTTTGCGCTCTCATCGACCACGTCTTCCCAAACGATCTGGATAGGAAAGTTCAGCGGCATCGCCCGCGCCTTGAGAAGTCCGCGGAAATTAGGTGCGTCGGAGCCGCCGGCATCTTCCTTTTCCGTGGTGCCGTCTTCGTCGGTCCGCGCATTCCACACGCGTTCGATCAACGCGACAGGTAGCGCGACGATGGCCACATCGGGCCGCTCCCCGCTGTCGTCGAGCGATTGCAACTCGGCGAGGATCGCTTCGACGGCCACTTCGACGGCCTTCGCGTGATCGCGCTCTTTGATGATCTTCTCGATTTGGGCCTTGCTAAGGGCGCGTGTCGCGCTTTGAGCGACATCGAATTCACACCGGAAGGGGTTGCGATTCCGGAGCCCCGGAAAATTGGGGTGCAGGTTCGGATGCGTCGCTGAATCGGATTCAAACCCGTCGGCAGCCTTCTTCAGAAAGCGCTGCGTTGATTCCACCGATTTTGCGTCCCCCACGACTCCGACCCGAACCTTGTCGCCGAGAGGCGCTTGAAGAGGCCCGGCCTCGGTGAGGCCCAACCGCGGGTCCGCATGGCTGTGCCCGTCGCCAAATTCGAGCTCGGGCTCGTCGAAGATCTGGCTTTCGAACTTCATGAGATCAACTCCGCTTGCGCGGCGGATGATTTTGTTTTCGCCCTGGGTTTGACCCACACATCTTCGGGCACGGTGGTCGGCAGGTCGATTTCCGGATACGGTTCGAAGCGTAGTATCGGGACCGGCAGGGGTTCTGTCGGAGCGAACAGGCCGGAGTCCTGGCGCTCATACTCGGTGAGCAGGCGATGCCACATGATCACCTGGCCGCGCAGCGACGCGTTGTTATCGAGACGCTTTTTGCCGGAGAGGAGCGCATGCGGATACGAATGCCGCTGAAGACCATCTGTCGTGAAATAATAGGTCGGGTTCACCATAAGGAACCATTGATCCATAAGGCATTCGAATTTCGGCGCGAAGGCGTGATGACGAACGAACGATACGTTTTCAGGGGCCTTCGGGTTGCGCGAAACATTGACGACATAGGCCTGAGTTTTGTTTTTGGCCGATTGATAGGGATAGGTGCGAGTTTCGTTGCGTTCGAGTGCTCTGAAATAAAAGATTTTATCTTCCTTATCTCAGGCGATATCTTTGTCGTACTGGTGGCGCAATGTCTGGCGAAGCAGGAACGCGAAATTGTTTTGCTCGTCCAAATCTTCGTGGAAGGCGAGCAGGCGCGTCTCAATCGCCTCGACTTGATCGAGATCGACAATCGCCTTGGTCGAATGTTCCCGGGGATCATGGAATGACCAGAAGTTCCCGTCCCGGATCGTCCAATCGAACCGTGGCATTTCCTGTTGATTGTAGAGTTCCGTAATCGCCCTTTTGCTCTCGAAGGGGGAGCTGGCAACGAAGATTTCGCCGGAAGCACGACGGGCAACAGATTGACGAGCGCCGTCTCGCCACCTCTCAGCGGTGGAACGTAGTAGCCGAAGCCAGCTTTGGGAACGGTGAGGGCGGCCAGGCAGTCGACGGAATCGCGGTTCAGGGCATCGGTCGATTTCGAAAACTGTAGCCGACGCTGTTCCGGTCCGGTGCGAACATCAACCGATTTCCAGAAGAAGCTGTTGTCGCTCTCGCGGTACAGAACGATGATGACAGGCAGGTTGGAGTTTCTCCAATAGTCGAGATCCCTTGTCTCCAGCAGATAGAAAAAGCCCGCATCGTTCTCCGACGTGTAGGCTCCGCTGCGTGTCGATTTGACCTGCACGGCGATCATTTTGGCGGAGGGCTCTCCGTCGATCATTACCTCGGCAATACCGTCGATGCCTGCCTCGAGTCTCGAACGAGGATCAAACTGAAAGCCGATGGCAAGGAAGCGCGTCCGGGTGGCGGCCTCTCCGAGTTCTCCGATCAACTGGTTGTCTGTGATCCGTTTGGGCGTATGCCCAGCATAGAACATTGTGGGAACAAAGCGTAGTGGATTTTGCTGGCGCTATGGGTATCAAACCACCGCCCGGTTCTTCAATCCCCAGCAATCGAACCGTGCGCCGCCTTTTGCTCCGCGTTCCCTGCTCGAGCCGCAAGCTCCGGATGGTTGTTGGAAGACGTCGCGGCGAATGTCCGGAGTCTGGCGATCACCTGCTGTCCGGTTCTGGCGCGTTCCGGGAGGCCAAATATCTCCCGGCAGAATCTTTGGGGCTCATCATGGCGTCTGCATCATCAGACGCAGTTCGCCCCGAACCGATAGACCGGGATGCCGAGCTTGCGGGCCTTGGCGGCGAGGTTGTCCTGGATGCCGGTGCCGGGGAGGATGATGACGCCGATCGGCATGATCGCGAGCATCTGGTCGTTGCGCTTGAAGGGTGCGGCCTTGGCGTGTTTGGCCCAGTCCGGCCTGAAGGCGATCTGGGGCACCTTGCGATGACTGGCCCATTTCGCGGCGATCAGTTCGGCCCCCTTGGGCGAGCCGCCGTGCAGGAGCACCATGTCGGGATGCTTCGCGTGGACCTGATCGAGCATGGCCCAGATCAGGCGATGGTCGTTGAATTCCGCGCCGCCCGTGAAGGCGACCTTCGGCCCCGGCGGCAATAGGAGCTGTGTGTCCGCCTGCTTCCGGGCGGCCAGGAAATCGCGGCTGTCGATCATCGCCGCGGTAAGGTTGCGATGGCTGACCAGGGAGCCGGCGCGGGGACGCCAGCCTGATCCGGTATGGCGCTCGAACTGCTCGGCCGCCTCGTCGCGCATCAGCTCGAAGGCGTCCCGTCGTTCGATGAGCGTCCGTCCCTGATCCGTGAGGCGCTCGAGCTTGACGGATTGGACCTCGCTGCCATCCCGCTCCTGCTGTGATCGACGTTGCGCCTGCTCGTTGTCGTCGAGCTCGCGCTCGAGGCGATGGGCGGCACGGTGGAAGAGATTGACGGTGGACCAGAGGAGATCGTCGAGATCGGGCTCGAGGCGGGTATCCGCCAAGGTCGAGACCAGGGCGTCGAAGATGTCGGCGATGGCGCCGGCGACGCGGTGCTCGTCGGGCAACGGGCGAGGGTCGGGCTCGTCCGTGAAGGGGCGATAGCCGTGGAGCTGAAGCTCCTGGAGAACATGGTCGGTCGGGGATGAGGTGTGCGGCGGTTCGAACACGTCGTGCTGGCTCATGGGATGCTCCGTCGGCTGGACCGCGCCCTCGCGGCCTTCGTGGCGGACGAAGCCGGCGGGCGGGCCGGACCTGCACCCGGAGCGAAGCGGAGGGCCGCAGCGTCAGCGGAGGATGGCGAAGGCAGGCGATTTTGCCTCGCGATGGAAAGCGGCGGCTCGCCGCGCCGGAAAATCGTCGGCCGCAGCCATTGCCGGTCCGGTCCGCTTGCCGGCCGATCGCTCTCTCGAAGGCCAGGGCGCGATCCTCTCCGAAGGCTGCGGCTTGGCAGCAACGCCAGTGACGCGCCGCTCCTTCCCCTCCCGGCTATGCCGTCAGGGTCATGAAGCGGGCGACATCCTCCGGGGCGAGCTGAACCCGCACGGTGGCCTCGAGTGCCCCGATGCCCAAGATGCGCAGATCCTCGTTGAAGTCTCCTCGGATCGGGGAGAGCACGATGGCCTCGATCCCGGCCGCGTTTGTCCGCTTGATCAGGCTGTCCCGCGCTCCGTCGCCGGCGGGATCGTTGTCGTGAGCGATATAGAGCCGCCGCAGGCTCGTCGGGAACAGGATGGCGGCGAGATGGGCAGCCGAAAGAGCGGCCACCATCGCCATATGCGGCACTGCGCATCGGAGTGACAGCACGCTCTCGATGCCTTCGCCGGCGGCCATGACCTCGTTCGGCAGGCCGAAACGGACCGCGTGAGCGAGCAGGTCGCCCATCGCCTTCCGCGGCCTATCGATGGCGGCCTTGCCGGAGCCGTCCGGCGCCAGCCAGGTCCGGTGCGCGCCCGTGATCCGGCCGCCGAGGTCGGTGACGGCGCCAATCATGGCGGGCCGGGGCTCGGTCGGGCCGTGTGCACCGGGCCGATAGTAGCAGCGCGGATGGAAGCGCAAGGCTCCGGTTCCGTGCAAAACCGTGATGCCGCGATTGCGGAGATACGTTTCCACGAGCGTGCCGGCGATCGGTCGCGACATGGCCACGAGCCGCCGGGCCGCCTCGGCCGAACCTGACGGTGCAGGTCCACCCGTGCCGTCCAGCGGGGTCCCGAGTTCAGGGGGCGGCAGGGCCAGGAATGCCCGGGCTTCCTTGGCGACGTCGGTGAAGTCGACCAGCCCAAGGGACTCGCGGATCACATCGAGGAGATCACCATGCTCACCGGTGGCCGCATCGGTCCATTTGCCGGCCGGCCCCTTCGGGGAATCCCGCAGACGCACGAACATCGAGCGGCCCGGCGTGTTGCGGGCATCGCCAACCTGCCAGTAACTGCCTTGGCGCCGACCCGCGGAGAGATAGCGGCGGCACACCGCCTCGGCACGATCGGCAAGGTGCCGGGCCAGATCATGCGGGGTCGCCATGACGGCCTCCAAAAAAGAGGCCGGCCGTCGCCGGCGGGCCAGTTGAGGAAACGGGAAGGCTTTCACTCTGCCGCAATCGCGTGGGGTTTCCCTGCGGCGTCTTCACTGTCGGCGATCCCGACCATTTCGCCCATGGCCGTTATGCCGTCCTTCGCCGCCGTTTCCGCGACGGCTGGTGTCCGGGGCGGCTCACATCCGTCCCAGCCACACTCTCCCTCTCGGGGCACGAACTTGAACGCGAGGCCGCCGCGAATTATCTTACGCTCGTCTTACATCTGGCAGGGTCAGGCCGATGGCCGGCGCCGAGAAGCTCACCACTACCGTCTCCACCAAGGGGCAGGTCATCCTGCCCAGCGTCATCCGCCAGCGGCGCG
>NZ_DAOLAJ010000153.1:0-3648 GCF_035325185.1 Enterovirga sp.
TAGGCGTGCAGGACGAAAGGCTCGCCGCCCACGGCATCGATCAGGCGGCGCAGCTTCTCGGGGCCCTCGCAAGGCGCTCCCTGGTGGCGGCCGGTCAGGCGGCCCCCGGCATCCGCTTCGAGCCCGCTTCCGAGCGTCTTGACGCCCAGGCTCTCCGCCCAGGGCGCCACGTAGAGGTCCGGCGAGGCGGTCACCACGAAGCAGCGATGGCCCCGCTCCTGATGCCAGCGCAGCCTTTGCACGGCGGCGGGGCGCAGCATCCGCGGCAGCGTCCCGCAGGCGAAACGCTGGCCGGCGGCGCGGATCTCGTCGAGGGGACGCCCGCGCAGATAGCGCGTGAACAGGAGCTCCTTGGTCGGCGTCGCCTCCAGGAGGCCGAGGCCGCGCGCGGCGAGGCTCGGCAGGAGGGCGGGAAGGCCGAGCAGGAAAAGCCTCATGCCCACCGCCTCGCAGAGGAACGGCAGGACGGTGTCGCGCCCCGTGAGGGTTCCGTCGAGATCGAAGGCGGCGACCTCCGGCGCGGTGGTCTCCATGCCGTCATCCCTGCGGCCCGGCGGCCGGCGCTCCGTCCGGCGGGGCGAACGCGCCCTCCGACAGGGCGAAGCCAAAGGTCCGGGCCGCCGCGACGATGATCTCGGCGGCGCGGTCGATCTGCTCGGGCGAATGCTCGGAGGTCACGAAAAGCCGCATGCGCGACAGATGCCGCGGCACGGCGGGATATTGGACGATGCTCGTCTCGAGCCCGGCCCGCTGCATGTAGTCGGTCAGCAGCAGCGTCCTTTCGTCGGAGCCGTAGATGACCGGCACGATCCAGCTCTCGCCCTCGACGAGCTGCACGCGCCCGCGCAGGCGCTCGCGCAGCCGCGCGGCGAGATCGCGCAGCCGCATCCTGCGGGCCTCGCCCACCTCCCCGGCGCCGATGCGCAGCGCTTGCAACACGCCGCCTGTCACGGCCGGATCGAGGCCGCAGGAGAACAGCCGGCAGCGGGCATACCAGTTGATGTAGCGCGCGATGTCGCGCCGCGTGATCACCGCTCCCCCCAGCGCCCCCAGCGCCTTCGAGAAGGTGATGACGAAGAAGTCGATCTGGTCGAGGACGCCCTGGGCGGCCGCGACGCCGCGTCCGCCCGGCCCGGTGACGAGGATCGAATGCGCCTCGTCGACGAGCACCATGGCGCCGTAGCGCCGGGCGAGCGCGGCGATGCCGGCGAGGTCGCCGTAATCGCCGTCGGAGCTGTAGGCGCCCTCCGCGCAGACCATGATCCGCGCCGGCCCGCTGCGGGTAATGCTCCGCAGAATGCGCTCCAGGTCGCCGAGGTCGTTATGGGCGAAGGTATGCACCTCCCCGCGCGTGAGCTGGGCCCCCTCGGCCAGCGACATATGCGCCGCCGCATCCAGGATGACATGCCCGCCCGGCTTGATGATCGCCGAGAGCGTGCCCGTATTGACGTTGTAGCCGGTGGTGAAGAGCGAGACGCCGCGCCCCGGAAGCCCGAGGAAATCGACGAGCGCCTTTTCGAGTTCCGCATGGAGCAGGATCGTCCCGCCGGCGATGGGCGAGCTGGATACGCCGAGGCCGTAGCGGTCGAGCGCGTCCTTCGCCGCCTGGATGACCTCGGGATGATAGCTCAGCCCGAGGTAATTGTAGCTCGCCATGTTGACGACCGGCAGCAACTCGCCGTTCTCGCGGACGAGCACGTTCTCCGGCCGCTGCGCCTCGTGCCGCGGCGTCTCGAAAGTGTAGCATCCGGCCGCGATGGTGCTGTCCACCCAGGCGTTGAAGCGCCGGATCTCGCTCAACTCGGGGTCGGAGCCGGGCATGAACAGGTCGTAGCTCTGGCGCGTATAGTCGGGCATCCGCGCGCCGGCCGCGGCCTCCTGGCGCTTGCGCAGGACACTGCGGAGCAGCGCCTGCTTCTGCTCCGCGGACAGCACGTGCAATTCGTGCGACGTCATGCGCCGCTTCCTTCCGCGAGGGCCGCGCGCAGGCGGTCGATGCCGCCGAGATTGGCGAGGCTGTCCTCGTAGGAGATGCCGAAATCGACCATGCAGGCGATCTCGGTCGCACCCGCCCTGGCGAAGGCGCGGGCCCGGTCGAGGCAGGTCTCCAGCGATCCGAAGAGCGTGCTCTTCTGGAAATATCGCTCGAAGATCATGTCTTCGAAGACTTCCTGACTGGCGGCGGAGCCGACGCGCAATCCGTCCACGACCTCCTTCCACAGGCTCTGAACGGAGCGCATGTAGGAGAGGAACGGCTCCCGCACGACGCGGCGCGCCTCGGCATCGGTCTCGCCGATGAAGGTCTGGACCATGAGCGTCACCTCTCCGCCGTCGGGATCGTGCCCCGCGCGCCGGCGCGCCTCCCGGTAGAGACGCACGCGCTCGGCGAAGCCGTCGACGGGCTGGATGAGAAGCGCGGTGAGGATGTTGAGGCCGAGCTCGCCCGCGCGCACGAAGCTGTCGTCATTGGCCGAGGTCGCGATCCAGGCGTTCAGCTCCTTCTGCACGGGCCTGGGATGCAGGCGAAGCTGGACCGCCTCGCCGCGGCCGTTCCGGCGCGGGATCGAGTCTCCCCGCCAGAGCCGGCGGACGATGTCCAGCCGCTCGAAGAGGACGGCCCAGCGGTCCTGGAAGGCGTCCGGGGCCAGCGCATAGTCGTTGGGGTTCCAGCCGGGCACGACGCCCATGTCGACCCGGCCGCCGGGGAGGTTGTCCACCATCGACCATTCCTCGGCGGCGCGGATCGGGTCGTGCAGCGGCAGCACGACGCTGCCGGAGCGGATGCGCAGGCGTCGCGTGCTCGCCGCGACGCCCGCGGCCAGGACCGAGGGGTTCGGAAACAGGCCGCCCACCGGGTGGAAATGCCGCTCGGGGATCCAGACGGCCCGGAACCCCGCCCGGTCGGCGAATTGCACCGCGGCGTCGAACAGCCGGTAGGGATCGCCGTTCGACTTGGCCTCGTCGGCGGAAAAGAAGAACAGGCTCATCCCCATGCCGGGATCGCGCCGCTCCCCGGCGGAGGCGCCGAGGCCTGAGCGCACCGGGCCGCTCCCGGCCGCGCGGCAGACGCGCTCGATCGTGGCCGCGGGATCGCCGAGATGGAAGAGATGCGGCCCCGGCAGCGTTTCGAGATCGAAGCGCCCCCGCGTGCAGGCTGCCCAGCCAGCCATCGTCCGGCAGGAGATCGCCGTATCGTCCTGGCCCGCGAGCGCGAGGAGCGGCGCGTCCAGCGGCTCGCAGGTGCGCGCCGGCCAGCCTTCGAGCAGCGCCTTGTCGGCTGCCGCCCGTTCCAGAAGGCGCTCTCGGGCGGCCGGATCGTCCTCGACATGGCTCATGTCGATGCCCGCCGCTTCCTGCCGGTACTGCTCGTGCAGCGTCCCCTCCTGGAGCCCCGGGGCTTGCGGCTGGCCCGGGGGCGCCACGGCCGCGACGACCAGCACCTCGGGCTCGCGCCCGTGGCGCGCGCGCAAAGCCTGCGCCGTCGCGAAGGCGACCGCCCCGCCGAGGCTGTGGCCGTAGAAGAGGCAGGGCCGGTCGAGCTAGGGAAGCAACGCCTCGGCGATAGCCCCGGCCGCCCCGGCGAGGCTCGCCGCGTAGGGCTCAGCCGCGCGCGAATCCCGGCCGGGCAGATGCACGGCGAGCGGCTCG
>NZ_DAOLAJ010000153.1:3658-5029 GCF_035325185.1 Enterovirga sp.
GGCGGGAGAGGGGGCCAAGCCGGGAGCCGCGCCGCGCCCGCCCCGCCATGGGCGAAGCACAGGAGGCGCCGCGCGGCGTGGGGTCGGCGCGCCATCGGCTTCACCCAGGGCCCGCTCTCGGGCTGGCTCGCGGCCGCCGCATGCGAGCGGCCCTCGCGCTGTGCCAGGGCCGCTTGCAGAAGCCGGCGCTTCTGCTCGGGAGTCAGGGCCTTCAGGCGCGGGTTGCCAGAGGACATCACACAGCTTCCAGATCGAGTTCGCCCGATGCGATCAGCATTTCCAGCATCGCATCCGTCTCGGCCTCGCTGAGGTCCTCGACCGCGGCCTCCTCCAGGCGGTCGATCGCCAGAAGCTCGTGCAGCAGATGGGCGGCGAGCGTGCCGACGCTCGGCCCCTGCATCAGGAGCGCGGTCGGAAGCTTGATGCCGATCTCCTGCTCGAGGCCGAGGGTCAGCTCGACGGCCATCAGCGAATCGACGCCGAGCCTGTCGAGCGGGCGGTCGCTCGGGATCTTGTCCGGCGTCGTGCGCAGGACGGCACCGAGCGCCGCCTTGATCACCTCCTCCAGGCGGCTGCTCCGCATGGCGGGCGGTAGGGCGGCCAGTTCGCGCCGCAGTGCCGAGACGCGGTCGCTGGCGGCGGATGCGTGGACGAGAAGGCTGAAGCGCGGCGTGCCCGACACCTCCGAGGCCGCCGCCCACCGCTCCCAGTCGACATCCGCGAAGGCGACGTTCGGCGGGCCGTCATCCATGATCGGCCCGAGGGCCGCAAGGGCATCCTCGGTCGTGAAGGCCCGGATTCCGAGCTTTTCCAGTTGCTCGACCAGCCCGCGCAGGCGGTTCTCGCTGCGCGCGAGTTCCTTCGCCGAGTGATCGACGTCCTCCATCATGCTGAGCAATGCCTCGCGCGACTGCCGCTCCTCCGAGAGCCGGTGCTGCAGCGCCGCCGTGCGCTCGTCGACGCCGCGCTCGAGGCCCTCGCTCATGACCCTCAGCCGCGAGGCGAGCGCGTGGCGTTCGATCGCGTGGCGCAGCGTACGCGCGAGCGAGCCCTCCCTCGTCTCGCCCCGCACCACGAAGTCGAGGGCCCCGGCCGCGATCGCCTCCTCGCCCTGCGCGGCGGCTCCGGGCTCCACCACCACGACCAGCGGGGCCCAGGCGGCCAGTTCGCGCACGAACGACAGGCCCGCCCCGTCCGGCAGCGACAGGCTCGCGAGCACCACGTCGGGGGCGGCTTCCCGCAGTCGCGAGCGGGCCTCGGCGAGCGACGCGGCGCGGTCCACCTCGAAGCCGCGCGACGATGCCGGGAGGAATCCCGCGATCCGGCCCGCCTCGACCGGGTCCGCTTCGACGAGCAATGCGCGGGGGATGT
>NZ_DAOLAJ010000154.1:0-4808 GCF_035325185.1 Enterovirga sp.
CAAGATAGCCCTTGTAGCCGTTGTTCACGAAGCTGTGCGGCACGCGGATCGACGCGCCGCGATCGGCGACGCCGTAGCTGAACTTGTTCCACGGCGCGGTTTCGTGCTTGCCGGTCAGGCGCTTGTCGTTGTCCGGGCCGTAGACCGCGATATGGTCGTCGAGGTTCTTCTCGAAGGCGGACATGAGCGCTTCGAAATACTCCTTGCCGCCGACCGTGCGCAGGTATTCGGTCGAGAAGTTGCAATGCATGCCCGAGCCGTTCCAGTCGGTATCGCCGAGCGGCTTGCAATGGTATTCGACGTCGACGCCGTAGGATTCCGTCAGCCTCTG
Organism: Enterovirga sp.; assembly: GCF_035325185.1. GTDB lineage: Bacteria > Pseudomonadota > Alphaproteobacteria > Rhizobiales > Beijerinckiaceae > Enterovirga. The sequence continues at coordinate 332 of NZ_DAOLAJ010000154.1, forward strand.
GAGCAGGTAGCGGGCCATCCAGACCTCGTCGGCCGCCTTCCGGGAGCCCTTGCCGAAGATCTGGAATTCCCACTGGCCCTTGGCCACCTCGGCATTGATGCCCTCGTGGTTGATGCCGGCGGCGAGGCAGAGGTCGAGATGCTTCTCGACGATCTCGCGGGCGATGCTGCCGACATTCTTGTAGCCGACGCCCGTATAGTAGGGGCCCTGGGGGGCGGGATAGCCGTTCTCGGGGAAGCCGAGCGGGCGGCCGTCCTTGTAGAGGAAATATTCCTGCTCGAAGCCGAACCAGGCGCCCTCGTCGTCGAGCACGGTCGCGCGGCTGTTCGTGGAATGGGGCGTCTGGCCGTCCGGCATCATGACCTCGCACATCACGAGGACGCCGTTGGCGCGGGCGGGGTCGGGATAGAGGGCGACGGGCTTCAGCACGCAATCGGAACTGCGCCCCTCCGCCTGCATGGTCGACGAGCCGTCGAAGCCCCAGAGCGGAAGCTGCTCGAGCGTCGGGAAGTCGGCGAAGTCCTTGATCTGCGTCTTGCCGCGCAGGTTCGGGGTCGGGGCATAGCCGTCCAGCCAGATGTACTCGAGCTTGAATTTCGTCATGTCGGCATCTCTTGATCGGGTCGCGCGGGCGCCGTGCGGGCTCCTCGCCCCAGCCTAAGCAGGCGCCGTGCCAGAAGCGGATTCCCTTGATGCAGCCGGGTCTTGGCCGGATGGACGCTCCCGGCGCCCGCCGCGGGACCAGGCCAAGGCGGGCCGGCTTTTCCGAATGGTGTCTTTTTAGGCGTGCCGCATATGGATGCAAATCCAGTGGCCGAAATGACGTCTGCCGATTTTCGATGCTTCGCGTTTCGGCAAAGATTATCGTGCACAAATTGTTTTCAGATAAAGACTTTTTTTGATTTCGTGGTCGATTGTTTCGGCAACAGGCCCTATATACGCGAAGCGAACAGGGCGCAGGACGCCCCGGAGATGTCCTGAAGATCGGAATTGAATCCATGGCACTCGGCATGAATACGGCGACGGCGAAGATCTATCAGTTCCCTGTGCGCAGGCGTTCGGGGGCGGCGGTGGCGCAGGGCACGGCGCAGGTGGTCGAATTGCGGCCGGCCGCGCCGCAGATCGTCTGGGGCGCCGGCTCCTCGTATCACGAGGCGGCGATCGCCGAGGAGGCACGCGCCCGCAAGGCGTAAGGGCTCAGGCTCCGAAGATCGACCAGCCGAGGCGCCGGCTCAGCGCCTCGAGCGCGATCCGGCCGAGGCGGGAATTGCCGGAGGCGTCGAGGCCCGGCGCCCAGACCGCCACCGACGCCTTGCCCGGCACGACGCCGAGGATGCCGCCGCCGACCCCGCTCTTGCCGGGAATGCCGACGCGGAAGGCGAATTCGCCCGAGCCGTCGTAATGGCCGCAGGTCAGCATCAGGGCGTTGATGCGCCGCGCCCGCTCGGCGGGGATCACCGAATGGCCGCTCGACGGGTCCCGCCCCGAATGCGCCAGGAACCGCGCCGCCATCGCGAGCTGCCGGCACGACATGGCGATGGCGCAATGGTGGAAATAGACGCCCAGCGTCAGGTGGACCGGATTCTCGATCACGCCGAAGGACTTCATGTAGTTCGCGAGCGCGAGATTGCGGAAGCCGGTGCGCTGCTCCGAGGCGGCGACGTCGTTGTCGATGGCGATGGCGGGATCGTCCGCGACATGGCGCAGGAAGTGGAGGATTTCGCCCAGCGTCTCGCGCGGCTGGTGGCCGGCGAGGATCACGTCCGAAACCGCGATCGCGCCGGCATTGATGAACGGATTGCGGGGAATCCCCTTCTCGTTCTCGAGCTGCACGATGGAGTTGAAGGGGCTGCCCGAGGGCTCGCGCCCGACCCGCGTCCAGAGCCGCTCGCCGACCTTGCCGAGCGCCAGCGTGAGCGTGAAAACCTTCGAGATGCTCTGGATGGAAAAGGGCTCCTCCGCGTCGCCGCCCGTCGCGACGCGGCCCTCGGCATCGACGACCGCGAGGCCGAAGCGCCTCGGGTCGATCTTGGCGAGTTCGGGGATATAGCTCGCGACCTCGCCGCGGTCGGACCTCTGCCTCATCTCGTCAACGACGTCCTCGACGACACGCTGCATCGCCTGTGCCTGCGCCATCCTGCCTCCTGACCTCATCCGCGGATGCACGGACGATGCCGTTCCCCGCCCACGTGACCGCGCGGCCCGTCTATGGCATGACACGGCCCGAAGCGAAGCCGCTTGCGCCCGAGAGCGGAGGGCGGCTTCCGGCCATCCCTTTCCTCTCGGAGGAACGCATCTTGCGGCTATCCGTGCTCCGTCTTGCCGGCGGGCTGATTCTCGCGGCGGGCCCCGCCTTCGCCGATGGCGGCGTGCCGCCGGTCTGGAGCGATTTCCAGCCTGCCGTATCGACGCAGTACCGGCCGCCGGACGGCGGGCGGGCCTATCCGCCCCCGGATACGCGGGAGCTGATCCGGCCCGAGGACCGCCGCGCCGCCGAGCGCGCCGAGGCCGAGCTGAACCGCAAGGCGGCCCAGCCCATCGCCCCCCCGCGCAGCCCCTCCGGCACTCCGGCGGTTCCGCGCCGGATGAAGGACCCGCTGGCGCTGCCGCCGGCGCTGCCCCCCACCGGGCCGGCCATGCCGGCGCCGGCGCCCGGGGTGGAGACGAACCCGACCGGCCGCTGACGGCCGCGAGATTCCGACAGGGCGCGGCATCGGGCCGCGGGACGACGGGGCGGAAGGCATGATCGACAAGGTTCTCGGCGATATCGACACGGATCTCGACAATTCCCTCGGCCGGCTCTTCGACTGGCTGCGCATCCCCTCGATCTCGACCGACCCAGCCCATGCTCCCGATTGCCGGCGCGCGGCGGAATGGGTGCGGGGCGACCTCGCGGCGATGGGCTTCCAAGCCTCGGTGCGCGAGACCTCGTTCCATCCGGTGGTGCTGGCGCATCTGCCGAAGCCCGGCGCGCCGCATGTCCTGTTCTACGGCCATTACGACGTCCAGCCGGTCGATCCCCTCGACCAGTGGGAAAGTCCGCCCTTCGAGCCCTCCCTCGTCGAGCTGGCGCCGGGGAGGCGGGTGATTCGCGGCCGCGGGGCTTGCGATGACAAGGGCCAGGTGATGACCTTCATCGAGGCCTGCCGCGCCTGGAAGGCGACGGAAGGGGGCATTCCGGTCGGTCTTACGATCCTTATCGAGGGGGCGGAGGAGAACGGCTCCAAGGGCCTGCCGGAATGGCTCGCGGCCAACAGGGACGAGCTGAAGGCCGATTGCGCCCTCGTCTGCGACACGGGCATGTGGGATCGCGACACGCCCCTGATCACCACCTCGCTCCGGGGCCTCGTCTATCGCGAGATCAAGGTGCGCTGCGCCGATCGCGACCTGCATTCGGGCATGTTCGGCGGCGGCGCCCGCAACCCGATCCATGTCCTCGCGAAAATCATCGCCGACCTGCACGACGAGAACGGCCGCGTCACCGTTCCCGGCTTCTATGACGGCGTACCCGAGACCCCGCCCGAAATCCTCGCGCAATGGCGAGGTCTCGGCCTCGAGCCCGAGACCTTCCTCGGCCAGGTGGGCCTCTCCATTCCGGCGGGCGAGCGGGACCGCATGCTGATCGAGCAGATCCAGTCGCGCCCGACCTGCGACGCCAACGGCATCTTCGGCGGCTATACGGGGATCGGCTCGAAGACCGTGATCGCCGGAGAGGCTTCGGCCAAGATCTCCTTCCGCCTCGTCGGCGACCAGGACCCGGACCGGATTTCCGAGGCGTTCGACGCCTTCGTGAAGGCGCGGATTCCGCAGGATTGCTCCGTCGAGATCATTAACTATGGCGGCTCGCGGGCGATCCGGCTTCCCTTCGACATGCCGGCCTTGGCGAAGGCCAAGGCGGCGCTCACCGCCGAATGGGGGCGCGAGGCGGTGATGATCGGCTCGGGCGGCTCGATCCCGATCGTCGGCGATTTCAAGTCGACGCTCGGCCTCGACACGGTGCTCGTGGGCTTCGGCCTCGACGACGACCGCGTCCATTCGCCCAACGAGAAATACGACCTGTCGAGCTTCCACAAGGGCATGCGGAGCTGGGCGCGGATCCTCGACGCTCTGGGCGGCGGGCAGGGCGCCTGACCATGAAGCAACTCGGCCTCCTGGTTCTCGCCGGGACCGCGATGGCGGCTCCCGCCCTTGCGGCGGAAAGGCTGCGCCCCTACGAGGGCGGCGCGATGGCGGCCTGCCCGCAACACGGGGCCGGCTTCGTCCAGGTGCCGGGCACCTCGACCTGCATCCGCATCGGAGGCCGCGCGCGGGCGGATTACAGCGTGACCTCGGGCCGGCGGAAGATCGACCGCGGCCAGATCTCGGGCTTCAGCCCCTCGGGCAGCCTCGCGGCCGAGGCGAGGACCGAGACGGAAGCGGGACCGCTGCGCGCCTATGTCCGCACGCGCGCCGGAGGCGGCCCCTACGGCGGAAGGTA
>NZ_DAOLAJ010000155.1:0-4768 GCF_035325185.1 Enterovirga sp.
CCTCCCGCACCTTCGGGCGCTGGTCGCGGCCGATCATCGCCCTGCTCTATGCGGCAACCGTGGTGCTGATCGGCCTCGCGATCCGGGGCGCCGGCGGCGCCTGGCCGAGCCATGCCGGCCTCGCCGCCTTCGCGCTGCATCTCGCCTGGCAGGTTCGCCGGCTCGATCCGGCCCGGCCCGACATCTGCCTCGGCCTGTTCCGGTCGAACCGCGACGCCGGGGCTCTGCTCTTCGCCGGGCTCCTCGCCGACGCCCTGATGCGCTGAGCCCCAAGGCGCGCAGCCGGACAGCAAAAGGCCCGCCTCGCGGCGGGCCTCCGGCAACACGCGATCCGCGGCGGGCAGGCGCCCGTCACTTCTTCCTTTTCGGCGCGATGAGGTCGGTGATCGTTCCCTCGAACATCTCGGCGGCCATGCCGACCGTCTCCGACAGGGTCGGATGGGGGTGGATGGTCGCGCCGATATCGGCGGCGTCGGCGCCCATCTCGATGGCGAGGGCCGCCTCCGCGATGAGGTCGCCGGCATTGGGGCCGACGATGCCGCAGCCGATGATGCGCTCGGAGCCTTCCTCGAACAGGACCTTGGTCATGCCCTCGTCGCGGCCGAGCGAGAGCGAGCGGCCCGAGGCGGCCCAGGGGAAGACACCCTTGCCGTACTTGACGCCCTTCGCCTTGGCCTCGTTCTCCGTCATGCCGACCCAAGCGACCTCGGGATCGGTATAGGCGACCGACGGGATCACCTTGGCGTCGAAATAGGCCGGGTGGCCCGAGGCGTTCTCGGCCGCGACCTTGCCCTCGTGCACCGCCTTGTGCGCCAGCATGGGCTGGCCGACGATGTCGCCGATGGCGAAGATATGCGGCACGTTGGTGCGCATCTGCTTGTTGACCGCGATGAAGCCGCGCTCGTCGACCGCGACTCCGGCATTCTCCGCCCCGATCAGACGCCCGTTCGGACGCCGCCCGACGGCGACCAGGATCTTGTCGAAAATGTCGGTCGCGGGCGCCGAGCCGCCCTCGAAGGAGACATGCAGCCCGTCCGCCTTGGCCTCGACCTTGGTGACCTTGGCCTTGAGGTGGATCGCCTCGAAGATCTTCGCCACGCGCTTGGCGAGCGGGGTGATGATGTCCTTGTCTGCGCCGGGGATGATCTGGTCCATCAATTCGACGATCGTCACCTTCGCGCCGAGCGCCTGGTAGACCGTCGCCATTTCGAGCCCGATGATGCCGCCGCCGATCACGAGGAGGCGCTTCGGCACTCCGTCCAGCGCGAGCGCCCCGGTCGAATCGATCACGCGCGGATCGTGGTGCGGGATGAAGGGCAGCGTCACGGGCTCGGAGCCGGCCGCGATGATGGCGTGCTCGAAGCTCACCGTCTTCGCCGTGCCGTCCTCGGCCCGCACCTCGATCTGGTTCGGGGCCGTGAAGCGGCCCGTCCCCTGCACCACCGTCACCTTGCGCTGCTTAGCGAGGCCGCCGAGGCCGCCCGTCAGCTTCTTGATGATGCTTTCCTTCCAGCCGCGCAGCTTGTCGATATCGACCTGCGGGGGCGCGAAGGTGACGCCGTGGGGGCCCATCTCCTGGCTCTCGGAAATGACCTTGGCGGCATGGAGCAGGGCCTTGGAAGGAATGCAGCCCACATTGAGGCAGACGCCGCCGAGCTGCGGCCAGCGCTCGACGAGCACGACCTGCTTGCCGAGATCGGCCGCGCGGAAGGCGGCCGTATAGCCGCCCGGCCCGCCGCCCAGCACCACGACCTCGCCATGGATGTCGCCCTTGCCGGCGACCGGGGGCTTGGCCTGGGGCGCGGGCGCGCCGGCCGGGGTCGGTGGGGTGCCGCCGCCCATGCTGACCGAGGCGCCGGAGCGGGCCGCCGCCGTGGTCAGGGTCAGGATGAGGTCGCCCTCGCTGACCTTGTCGCCGGCCTTGACCTTGATCTCGGCCACCTTGCCGCCGGTCGGGGCGGGGACCTCCATCGCCGCCTTGTCGGATTCGAGGGTGATCAGCGGCTCGTCGGCTGCGATCTCCGCGCCCGGCTGCACATGGACCTCGATGATCGGCACGCCCTTGAAGTCGCCGATATCGGGAACCCGCACCTCGATCGTGTCGTAATGGCCGCTCGCCGAGCCGTAGCCGGCCGGCCCCCCCGAGGAGACCGAGGCCCCCTGGCTGACCGACGCCTTGGGCGGCGTCGCGGGCGCGGCCGCGCTCTCCAGGAGGAGGATGAGGTCGCCCTCGCTCGCCTTGTCGCCGACCTTCAGCCGGATCTCGCCGACCGTGCCCGCGACGGGAGAGGGAACCTCCATCGTCGCCTTGTCGGATTCGAGCGAGATCAGCGGGTCGTCGACCTGCACCTGGTCGCCCGGCTTCACATGGACCTCGATGACCGGCACGCCCTGGAAGTCGCCGATATCGGGGACGCGGATTTCGTTGCTCATGCTCTGTCTCCCGTGAGGCTTCCGTTCGGCCGGCCGATCAGAGGATCAGCCGGCGCACGTCCTCGAGGGAGGTGCAGAGGTGGCGGGCGAAGCGGGCCGCGAGCGCCCCGTCGATGACCCGGTGGTCGTAGGAGAGCGAGATCGGCAGCACGAGGCGCGGCTGGAATTCCTTGCCGTTCCAGACCGGCGTCATCCTGGAGCGCACGACGCCCAGGATCGCCACCTCGGGCGCGTTCACGATCGGTGTGAAGGAGGTGCCGCCGATGCCGCCCAGCGAGGAGATCGAGAAGGTGCCTCCGCTCATGTCGGCGGGCCCGAGCTTGCCGTCGCGGGCCTTCTTGGAGATCGTGCCCATGTCCTGGCTGATCTCGTGGACGCCCTTGCGGTCGGCATCCTTGATCACCGGCACGACGAGCCCGTCCGGCGTGTCGACCGCGATGCCGATATTGTAGAACTTCTTGTAGATCAGCGCGTCCTTCTCGGGGGAGAGGGAGGCGTTGAACTCGGGATGCGCCCGCAGCGCCGAGACGGCCGCCTTGACCAGGAAGGCGAGCAAGGTGACGCGGAAGCCCTTCTCCTTGGCGGCGTTGTCGAGTTCCTTGCGGTAAGCCTCGATATCGGTGATGTCCGCCTCGTCGTTATGGGTGACGTGGGGCACGTTGAGCCAGGCGCGGTGCAGATGCGGGCCGGACAGCTTCTTGATGCGGGCGAGCGGCTTGACCTCGATCGGGCCGAATTTCGAGAAATCGACGGCCGGGATCTCGGGGATGCCCGAGCCGCCGGCAGGGGCGGCCGCGGCGGCCGGCGAGGCGGCGGGGCCTTTCAGGAAGTTGCGCACGTCGCCCTGTGTGATGCGGCCCTTCTCGCCCGTGCCCTTGAGCTGGTTCAGGTCGACCGACAGCTCGCGGGCGAGGCGGCGCACCGAGGGGCTGGCATGGACGCCGGAGAAATCGGCGATCTTCGAGCCGCCCGCGGCAGAGGCCGCGGCGGGAGCCGCAGGGGCCGGAGGGGGAGGCGCGGAGGGAGCCGGCTCCTGCTGCTCGACGAGGGAAGGCGGCTGGGCCATGCCGCCCTCGCCCGCCTGCACGACCAGGATGGTCGCGCCTTCGCTCACCTTGTCGCCGATCTTGACCGCGATCGACTCGACGATGCCGGAGACGGAGGCCGGCACCTCCATCGTCGCCTTGTCGGATTCGAGCGAGACGAGCGGATCGTCCACATTCACCTTGTCGCCCACATTGACGAGGATCTCGATGACGGGGACATCCTTGAAGTCGCCGATATCCGGCACCTTGATCTCGATCGACACGGGTGTTCCTCCTGGATTGGGTGGCCCTGGGGGCGAATGAGGGGCTGGCTTGATCTGGAGCGGCGGATGGCGCCTTCCCTACCCTTGCAGGGAGGGCGGGCCCGGCCTCAGGCCGGACCCGGTCGGGGAACGGCCCGTCTCAGACGGTCGCCGGATTGGGCTTGTTGGGGTCGAGCCCGTACTTCTTAATGGCCTCGGTCACGACGGAGGGCTTCACCGAGCCTTCCTCGGCGAGGCTCTTCAGGGCCGCGACCACGACCCAGTGCCGGTCGACCTCGAAGAAATACCGCAGGCGCTTGCGATAGTCGGAGCGGCCGAAGCCGTCCGTGCCCAGCACCCGGTAGCGGGCCGGGACCCATGTGCGGATCTGGTCGGCGAAGAGGCGCATGTAGTCGGTCGAGGCGATGACCGGGCCTTCCCGGCCCTCGAGGCAGGTCTCGACATAGCTCTTCCGCGGCATCTCCTCCGGGTGGAGCAGGTTCCAGCGCTCGGCCTCGACCGCCTCGCGGCGCAGCTCGGTGAAGCTCGGGCAGCTCCAGACATCCGCCTGGATGCCGAAATCGGCCGCCAGGAGATCCGCCGCCGCGATCACCTCGCGCAGGATCGTGCCCGAGCCGAGGAGCTGGACCCTGAGACCCTTCCCCTCGCCCTCGCGGAACAGATACATCCCCTTGACGATGCCCGCCTCGGCCCCGGCCGGCATGGCCGGGTGCTCGTAGTTCTCGTTCATCACGGTGATGTAGTAGAAGACGTCCTCCTGCTCGGCATACATGCGCCGCAGGCCGTCCTGCACGATCACCGCCACTTCATACGAGAAGGTCGGATCGTAGGAGACGCAGTTCGGGATCGTCGCCGAGAGGATGTGGCTGTGGCCGTCCTCGTGCTGGAGACCCTCGCCGTTCAGCGTCGTGCGCCCGGCCGTGCCGCCGAGGAGGAAGCCGCGCGCCCGCATGTCGCCCGCCGCCCAGGCGAGGTCGCCGACGCGCTGGAAGCCGAACATCGAGTAGTAGATGTAGAACGGGATCA
>NZ_DAOLAJ010000156.1:0-4729 GCF_035325185.1 Enterovirga sp.
AGGATCGCCAGCAGCAGCAGTGCGATGATGTTGGTGATCTTGATGGCGGGGTTCACGGCCGGGCCGGCCGTGTCCTTGTAGGGGTCGCCGACGGTGTCGCCCGTGACGGAGGCCTTGTGCGCCTCCGAGCCCTTCATGTGCCGGACGCCGTCCTTGTCGACGAAGCCGTCCTCGAAGGACTTCTTGGCGTTGTCCCAGGCGCCGCCGCCCGAGGTCATCGAGATGGCGACGAAGATGCCCGTCACGATGACGCCGAGCAGCATCGCGCCCACCGCCGCGAAAGCCTGGTTCTTGCCGGCGATGGCGTTGATCGCGAAGAAGATGACCACCGGCGCGAGAACCGGCAGCAGCGAGGGCAGGATCATCTCCTTGATCGCGGCGCGCGTCAGCATGTCGACGGCGCGGCCGTAATCGGGACGATCCGTCCCCTCCATGATGCCGGGCTTTTCCTTGAACTGGCGGCGCACCTCCTCGACCACCGAGCCCGCCGCCTTGCCGACCGCCGTCATGCTCATGCCGCCGAACAGGAACGGGATGAGGCCGCCGAGCAGGAGCCCGACCACGACGTAGGGGTTCGAGAGCGAGAAATCGACGGTGACGCCCTTGAAGTACTGGTAGGTGGTGCCGCCGGCCTTGTTCGCCTCGGCGATGAAGTAGTTCAGGTCGGAGGTGTAGGCGGCGAACAGCACCAGCGCGCCGAGGCCGGCGGAGCCGATCGCATAGCCCTTGGTGACGGCCTTGGTCGTGTTGCCCACCGCGTCGAGCGCGTCGGTCGACTTGCGCACATCCGCCGGCATGCCCGACATCTCGGCGATGCCGCCGGCATTGTCGGTGACCGGGCCGAAGGCGTCGAGCGCCACGACGACGCCGGCGAGGGCGAGCATGGCCGTCGTCGCGACGGCGATGCCGAAGAGGCCCGCGAGCGTGTAGGACACGATGATGCCGGCGACGATCACGACCGTCGGCATGGCGGTCGATTCGAGCGAGACCGCGAGGCCCTGGATCACGTTGGTGCCGTGGCCGGTGACCGAGGCCTGCGCGATCGAGACCACGGGCCGCTTGCCGGTGCCGGTGTAATATTCGGTGATCACGACGATGAGCGCCGTGACGGCGAGGCCCGCGACGGCGCAGCCGAACAGAGCGGCCGAGCTGTAGGTGACGCCGGCCGCGGTGGTGACCGTGGCATCGAAATTGCCGAAGAGCAGGAAGTTCACGGCGGCGATCGCCCCGACCGACAGAACACCGGCCGCGATGAAGCCCTTGTAGAGGGCGCCCATGATCGAGCCGTTATGGCCGAGCTTCACCGCGAAAGTGCCGATGATCGAGGTCACGATGCAGGCCGCGCCGATGGCCAGCGGATAGAGCAGCATCGTCTCGAGCGAAGGCGTCCCGGCGAAGAAGATCGCCGCGAGAACCATCGTGGCCACGATCGTCACCGCATAGGTCTCGAAGAGATCGGCCGCCATGCCGGCGCAGTCGCCGACATTGTCGCCGACATTGTCGGCGATGGTCGCGGGATTGCGCGGATCGTCCTCGGGAATCCCGGCCTCGACCTTGCCGACGAGGTCGGCGCCGACATCGGCGCCCTTGGTGAAGATGCCGCCGCCGAGACGGGCGAAGATCGAGATCAGCGAGGCGCCGAAGCCGAGCGCGACCAGGGAATCGATCACGATGCGGCTCGAGGGCGAATGGCCGAGCCCCTTGGTCAGGACGGCATAATAGATCGTGACCCCGAGCAGCGCGAGGCCCGCGACCAGCATGCCCGTGACCGCGCCCGACTTGAAGGCCACGTCGAGGCCGTCCGCCAGGGACCGGGAGGCCGCCTGCGCGGTGCGCACGTTGGCGCGGACGGAGACGTTCATCCCGATGAAGCCCGCCGCCGCCGACAGGATGGCGCCGATGGCGAAGCCCCCGCCCACCAGAGGACCGAGCAGCCAGGACAGGACGGCGAAGAGCACGATGCCGACGATGCCGATCGTGAGATATTGCCGCTTGAGGTAAGCCTGCGCGCCCTCCGCGACGGCTCCCGAGATCTCGCGCATCCGGGCGGTGCCCGCGTCGCGTTTCATCACGTCGCTGATCGCCCATAAGCCGTAGGCGATCGACAGAGCGCCTCCGATGATGATGAGGAGGAGTGCGGTCATCACGAACCCTTCAATACGGCGCAAGAACCCGGCAAGACCAGATCGCGGAGCCGGTGCGGAAGAGAACGCACGGGACCGCGCCCTGTATCACGACGCTCATGGGAGTCAGAGGCTGTCCGGGCCCTCCTGCCAAATTTTTCCCCATTTCGCAAATCGAACGTGGCCGTTCGCCGTGCCGGATCTCAGCGGGCGCGCAACTCCGTCTTCCGCCCCGAGACGGCGATGGCGAGAAGGGCGATCGCGACGAAGGGAAAGACCAGCCAGTTGACGGTCGCCCAGCCGCCTGACGCCTGGAGCGAGCCGGACGAGAAGGAGGCGAGGGCCACCGTGCCGAAGACGAGGAAATCGTTGGTCGCCTGGACCTTGGCGCGCTCCTGCGGCTCGTAGCATTCGGTGACGAGCGAGGTCGCTCCGATGAAACCGAGATTCCAGCCGAGGCCGACCAGGACCAGGACGCCCCAGAAATGCGCGACATCGCGCCCGGACAGGCCGATCACGGCCGAGAGCGCGATGAGGAGGAGGCCGGCGACCGTGACCGGCACCTTGCCGAACCGCGCGATCATCCGTCCCGTGAGCAGGCTCGGCCCGAACATCGCCAGGATGTGCCACTGGATGCCGAGCGTCGCGGAATCGACCGACAGCCCGCATTCCGCCACCATGGCGAGCGGCGCGGCCGCCATCACGAAGCTCATGAGGCCGTAGCTGACGAGCCCCGCCAGCACCGAGAGCAGGAAGCGCCGCTGCAGGACGATGGCCATGAGCGGCCGGCCCCGATCCGCCGGGGCCGGCGTCTCGACCGGCGCGGGCCTGCGCGAGCGCAGCTGCGCCACGACGAGGATCGTGACCAGCGCGAGCGCGGCCTGGCCGAGGAAGCCTCCGGCGAAGGGCGTGTCCGGCACGAGGTCGCGCGTCCAGATCACGGTCTGGGGACCGATGACGCCACCGAAAATGCCGCCGGTCATGACCCACGAGATCGCCCGCGCCCTCTCGGCGGGCGGCGCCTCGTCGGTGGCCGCGAAGCGATAGCTCTGGACATAGGAGGAGTAGAACCCGGCAAGCATCGTGCCCGCGCAGAAGACCAGGAACGAGCCGAGCGCGATGCCGGCCGCCGCGACGGAACCGGCCAGGACGCCGATGCTGCCGCCGATGAGATAGCCGCCGCGCCGGCCGAGCCGGGACATGAGATAGGCGGCGGGAATCGTCCCGAGCGCGATGCCGAGATGAGAGAGGCTCACCGGCACCGTCGCATAGGCGGCATCCGGCGCGAGGCGCGTGCCGACGAGGCCGCCCAGCGCGACCACGATCGAGGGGCTCGCCCCGCCGAGCGCCTGCGCGACAGCGAGAATCAGGGCCTGCTCGCGCCAGTTCGCCCGCGGTTCCGCGGAGGATATTGCCGACGCCATCACGCCGCCCCGAAATGCTGGAACGAGGTTCGGGAGAAGCGATATTCGCAGCCCGCCGAGAGGAAGGAGACCGCCCCGCCCTTCTCCCCCACCCGGCCGATCACCGTCATCGGAAGGCCGGTTTCGACGGCCCTCTGGCGGAGAGCCGGGCCGGCGGCCTCGGGGAAGGTGAAAAGCAGCTCGTAATCGTCGCCGCCGGTCACCAGCCGGTCGCGCCAGCCGGGATCGGCTTCGAGAACCTTCGCCGCCGCCGCCGAATAAGGGATTTGGTCGAGGTCGAGCCCGCCGCCGAGGCCGCTCGCGCCGAGCAGCTTCGCCGCATCTCCCGCGAGCCCGTCGGAGACGTCCATGGCCGCATGGGCGTGCTCCCGCAGCGCCCCGGCCCAGGCGAGCCGCGGCCGGGGCTCCCGGTAGCGCCCCGTCAGGAACCCGGTCTCGTCCTCGGACAGGCAGTCCCGCCATGCGGGCGGCTTCTCGCCGAGCAGGGCGAGGCCGAGAACCGCGTCGCCGATCGTCCCGGTCACGGCGACGAGGTCTCCCGGCTGCGCGGCGGTCCGCCGGACCATGGTCCCCGAGGGAACCTGCCCGAAGGCCGTGACGGAAATGCTCAAGGGCCCGGCCGCCCGCACGGTGTCTCCGCCGAGGAGCGGGCAGGTCCCGGCGCGGGAGGCGCGGCCGAGCCCCTCGCAGAAGGCGCTCAGCCAGGGCTCGGTCCAATCGTCGGGGAGCGCGAGGACCATGAGGAAGCCGGCCGGCTCGGCGCCCTTCGCGGCAAGATCCGACAGGTTCACGCCGAGGGCCTTCGCCGCGACCGATCCGGGAGGATCGCCCGGCAGGAAATGGACACCCTCGACGACGGCATCCACCGTCAGCACGAGGTCGTGGCCGGCCTTGGGCGTCAGCAGGGCGGCATCGTCCTTCAGGCCGAGAGCGCCGGCTCCGGCGAGCGGCGCGAGATGGCGCGCGATCAGCTCGTCCTCGGAGGCGCGCGCCATGGCGGCTAGCGCCCGCCCCGCCCCGGCCGGGGGCGGCCGGGGCGCTCGCCCAGCTCGCCGGGCCTCACCTCCCGCGCGACCGCATCCAGGACGCCGTTGACGAGGCCCGGCTCGTCGCCGCCGTAGAAGCCATGGGCCACGTCGACATATTCGGAGATGACGACGCGCGCGGGAACGTCCTTCATGC
>NZ_DAOLAJ010000157.1:0-4650 GCF_035325185.1 Enterovirga sp.
TCCGGCGGCTTCAACGTCTATCCGAAGGAGGTCGAGAGCGAGATCGACGCCATCGACGGCGTGGTGGAGAGCGCGGTGATCGGGCTGCCGCATACGGATTTCGGCGAGGCGGTGACGGCCGTCGTCGTGCCGGCGCCGGATGCGAAGCTCGACGAGGCGTCGGTGCTCGCCGCCCTCGACGGGCGCCTCGCCAAGTTCAAGCTGCCGAAGCGCGTGCTCTTCGCCGACGACCTGCCCCGCAACACGATGGGCAAGGTGCAGAAGAACGTCCTGCGCCAGCAGAACGACAGCCTCTACAAGGATTGAGGAGGCGGGGAGCCGGACCTCGGGCATGACCTTGCCGCCGGCGGGAAGAGGGCATAGCGCAAGACGTGGCATCCAGGCGATTCCGATCCTTCCCCGCTCTCACCCCGGGTCTCGGCAAGCTCCTGCGGTCCTCCGCCAAGCTCACGCGCGCCGCGCTCAAGCAGGGCGCCGCGGTGGCTCGGCAGGCGCAAGCCGTGGTGAAGACCCCGGAGGTCTCGAGCGCGGGCCGCCCGCGAGGCCGCTTCGTCCAGGTCGAGGGCATCCGCGTGCACTGCATCGTGCGGGGCAGGGGGAGGCCGGTCGTCCTCCTGCACGGGAACGGGACGATGGCGGAGGATTTCGTCCTGTGCGGCCTCCTCGACCAACTCGCCGCACGCTACCGGGTGATCGCCGTCGACCGGCCCGGCTTCGGCCGCACGAAGCGTCCTCGCCACCGCCTCTGGACCGCGGCGGCGCAGGCCCATCTCGTGGCGGGGGTCCTCGCGCGGCTCAAGGTCGAGCGGCCCGTCGTCGTCGCGCATTCCTGGGGCACGCTCGTCGCGCTGTCTCTCGCGGCTCAGAATGCCTGCGACCTCAGGGGGCTGGTTCTCCTCTCGGGCTATTTCTTCCCCGAGCAGCGAGCGGATCTCGCCTTGTCGGCCCCGCTGGCCGTTCCCGGATACGGCGACACGGCCCGCGCCGTCATGCCCCTTCCCATGCGCGAGCTGATGGCCCGGCAAGCCTTCCGCCATGTCTTCAGCCCGCAATCGGTGCCGGCCCGCTTCAAGACCCGCTTCCCGGTCGAGATCGCCCTCGGGCGCGAGCAGTTGCGCGCCTGCGCCGAGGATACCGCGAGCATGAACTCGGCCGCGGCCTGGCTCCATCCGCATTATCGCCATCTGAAGGTGCCGCTGGTCATCATGGCGGGCGACGCGGACAGGATCGTCGATACGGCGGCGCATTCGTGCCGCCTGCATCGCGAGGCGCCGGAAAGCACCCTGACCGTCCTGCCGGGAAAAGGGCACATGATCCATTATTTCGCGAAAAGCGGGATCGGACGGGCGGTCGACGGGCTCATGGATCCGGCAGGGCGTCCCCGGGCACGCCGCACGCGTTCGTGATCGGGAGCGCCGGCAACTTCTTCCTGAAAGTATGGTCTAAGTTGTTCTGAGCGCATGCTGTTGCCGGAAAACCGGATTCCGCTTTCCCCCGGCGTGCTCTAGCTTGCGGCAGCTTCCGAGAAAGTCGAAGACGATCGATATGACGACCGCCGTTCTGTCAGCCTCCCGCCCCAGGACCTATCTGGCTGTCCTGGTGGTCCTGGGCCTGACGCATCTCCTGAACGATCTGATGCAGTCGCTGATTCCGGCGGCTTATCCCATCATCAGGGATGCCTACGGACTGGATTTCGTGCAGATCGGGATGATCACCCTGACCTTCCAGGTCGCGGGATCCCTGCTGCAGCCGGTCGTCGGCATGGTGACCGACCACCACCCGGCGCCCTATTCGCCGGTGGCGGGCATGCTGTTCACGCTGTCGGGGCTGGTCGCCCTGGCCTTCGCGCACAGCTACGGGATCATCCTCGTCTCGGTCGCGCTGATCG
Organism: Enterovirga sp.; assembly: GCF_035325185.1. Lineage (GTDB taxonomy): Bacteria > Pseudomonadota > Alphaproteobacteria > Rhizobiales > Beijerinckiaceae > Enterovirga. Next base: position 1,889 of record NZ_DAOLAJ010000157.1, read on the forward strand.
GCATCGGCTCCTCGATCTACCATCCCGAGGCCACGCGGATGGCGCGCTATGCGGCCGGCGGCCGGCACGGCTTCGCGCAGGGGCTGTTCCAGGTGGGCGGGCAGGCCGGCGGCGCCCTCGGACCGGTCTTCGCCGCCTTGATCATCGTGCCCTGGGGGCAGCCGAGCCTCGCATGGTTCGCGCTCATGGCCCTCGTGGCCATGATGCTGCTCGCATGGATCGGCAGCCAGCAGAGGCAGATCAGCGCGGAATTCGCGGCCGCGCGCTCCGCCCACAAGGACGGCAAGACCGGGCAGGCCCGCCATTCCGCATTCACCATCGGCCTCGGGCTGGTCGTCCTGATGCTGCTGATGTTCTCCAAGAACGCCTATAGCGAAAGCTTCCGCTCCTTCTATACCTTCTATCTGATGGACAGGTTCGGGCTGTCCATTCCCTCGGCCCAGATGATGCTCTTCATCTTCCTTCTCGCCTCGGCGGTGGGCGTGCTGATCGGCGGAATCGTCGGCGACCGCATCGGCCGCTCCCGCATCATCTGGATCTCGATCCTCGGGCCGCTGCCCCTGACGCTGATCCTGCCCTATGCGGACCTGTTCTGGACGGGCGTGCTGACGGTGCTGATCAACCTCATCATGGCCAGCGCCTTCGCCTCGATCCTCATCTACGCGATGGAGCTGCTGCCCAACCGGATCGGCCTGATCGGCGGGTTGTTCTACGGCCTGAATTTCGGCCTCGGCGGCATCGCGGCGGCCATCCTCGGCGTGCTGGCGGACCGATACGGCGTCGCGGCGGTCTACCGGATGTGCTCGTTCCTGCCGCTGGTGGGCCTCCTGGCCTGGTTCCTCCCGCGGCTCCATGAGGACGCCCATGTCCGTTGACCGGCCGGATGCTTTTCCGTGCCGTTTCGAGCTGTGCTATCCTTCCTTCATGTCGGCTCTGCTGAAGATCACCAACGAGGCCGAGGGCCTGATGCGGCGGCGCTTCATCTTCGAGGGGGTGGAGTGGATGACGCGCGCCGGCATCCTCGAGGAAGACGAGCGCATCGAGCTGATCGACGGGGAGATCGCGCCCGCGCTGGTGCCAGGGCTGGCCGTGAGGCTGGGCGATCTCGATCTGCGCTGAGAGACTTGCCCGCCTCCCAGGCCCCGCGGGCCTCGCGATCCTTGTCCATTGCAGGAGACCATCATGTCCTTCTGGAAGCGCATCTTCGGCGGCGGTTCCGCGTCCAAGGAGCCGGCGGAGCCGCAAACGACGGCCGAGATCGAGCACAACGGCTTCACGATCCGCGCCCAGCCCTATCTGGCGGAGGGCGGCCAGTATCAGACGGCCGGGATCGTGCTGCACGGGGAGGGGGAGGCACGGCGCGAGCATCGGTTCGTGCGCGCGGACCGTTTCCCCATTCTCGACGACGCGACCGAATTCTCCCTGCGCAAGGGATGCCAGCTCGTCGACGAGCAGGGCGAGCGGATGTTCAGGTGAGGATTGGAGGCCCGACCCCGGATTCGAACCAGGGCTACGCGGCGTTGCACCGCCGGCGGGTCGCCACTCCCCCATCGGGCCGTGATGCCATGGTGGCGGCAAGCCGATAACAAATCGCTAAGGCCGCCGGGCGAAGCGCCCTCCTTGTCATCCCCGGCGGCCCGAGGGGCCGGAAAGGGGATCCAGGGGGTTCGCAGGCGGCTCTGGATCCGCTTCGCTCCAGCCGGGGACAAAGGGGGAACTTACCCCCGATCGCCCTGGCAAAGCCCGCTGGGCCTCAGGCGAGCCAGCGCTTGCGGCGCTTGTAGCTCTTCACGTTGCGGAAGCTCTTGCCCGAGCCCTCGGCCACGCCGAGATAGAATTCCTTGACGTCCTCGTTCTCGCGCAGGGAGGCGGCCGGCCCGTCCATGACGACACGGCCCGTCTCCAGGATGTAGCCGTAGGTCGCGTAGCGGAGCGCCATATGCGTGTTCTGCTCGGCGAGCAGGAAGGAGACGCCCGAGCGCGCATTGAGGTCGCGGACGATCTCGAAGATCTCTTCCACGATCTGCGGGGCGAGGCCCATCGAGGGCTCGTCGAGCAGGATCATGCGCGGCTTCGACATCATGGCGCGGCCGATCGCGCACATCTGCTGCTCGCCGCCGGAAGTATAGCCCGCCATCGAGGAGCGGCGCTGACGCAGGCGCGGGAAGGTCTCGTAGATCTCCTCGAGGTCGCGCCGGATGGCGGCGTTGCCGTCCCGGCGGGTGAAGGCGCCGGTGAGAAGGTTCTCCTCGATGGTGAGGTGGCCGAAGCAGTGGCGGCCCTCCAGCACCTGGATGCAGCCGCGCCGGACCAGCTCGCTCGGGGAGAGATGGTCCACGCGCTCGCCGGCGAAGGTGATGGAGCCCTTGGTGACCTCGCCGCGCTCGGCCCGCAGCAGGTTCGAGACGGCCTTCAGCGTCGTCGTCTTGCCCGCCCCGTTCGCACCGAGCAGCGCGACGATGCCCCCCTTCGCCACTTCCAGCGAGACGCCCTTCAGCACGAGGATGACGTGGTCGTAGACCACCTCGATATTGTTCACCGAGAGGATGGCTTCGGCGGAGGAGGGGGCGAGGGCCGCGCTCATGCCGGGGGGTGCCTCGCGGCTTGCGCGCGCAGGGGAATCCTCTCCCCGCTGGTGGCAGGGCTATCGCATCCAGCGGGTCGCGGCCGCCCCAATCCTCCCCCCGCGAAGCGGCGGGGAGGGCGGACTCGGCCGAAGGCCGAGCCGGATGGGGGGCGGTTCAGCCTGCTGTAAGGCTTGG
>NZ_DAOLAJ010000158.1:0-4612 GCF_035325185.1 Enterovirga sp.
CCCCCCCCCCCCCCCCCCGGGGGGGGGGGGGGGGGGGCCCCCCCCCCCCCCCCCCGCCGCAAGCGGGGGGAGGGAGGGCGAAGGCGTCGGCCGCGAGGGACCTCATCAGATCACCCGGCGCGGATCGAGCGCGTCGCGCAGCCCGTCGCCCACGAAATTGATGGAGAGCACCGTCAGGAAGATCGCCGCCCCCGGGAAGAGCGCCCAATGGGGCGCGACGTCGAGATGGTCCTTGGCGTCGTAGAGGAGGCGGCCCCAGGTCGGGATGTCGGGCGGGAAGCCGAGGCCGAGGAAGGAAAGCGTGGATTCGGCGATGATGGCCGAGGAGACCTCGATGGTGGCCGCGACAATCACCGGTCCCATCGCGTTCGGCAGGATATGGCGCGTGACGAGATGCCATTGCGAGGCGCCGGCAGCCCGCACCGCCTCGACGAATTCCTTCTCGCGGATCGACAGGAACTGCGCCCGCACCAGCCGCGCCACCGGCATCCAGCGCAGGCCCCCGATCACGGCGACGATCATGAGGAAGATGCCGCCCTCGACCCCGAAGGCCGATTTCAGGCTGTCGCGGAAGAGATAGATGATGAGCAGGAGCAGGGGGAGCGCCGGCAGGGAGAGGAAGAGATCGGTCAGCCACATCAGGAAGGCGTCGAGCGGGCCGCGCGACATCCCCGCGAGCGCCCCGACGACGATGCCGACCAGCGTCGAGACGACCATGGCCGCAAAGCCCACGGCGAGCGAAATGCGCCCGCCATGGATCATGCGGGCGAGAAGGTCCTGGCCGAGATCGTCGGTCCCGAAGGGATGGGCGGGCGAGGGCGATTGCAGCATCGCGGAGAAATCGATCTCGTCGATGCCGGTCGGCCAGAAGAGCCTGCCGCCGACGACCGCGACGACGAGCACAACCAGCAGGCACGCGCTCGCCATGGCGAGGCGATGGCGGCGGAAGCGGCGCCACGTGTCGCGGCCCGATCCCCCGGAGGCGGGCGCACCGACGGAGCCCGGGGCGGACCCGCCCGCCTCGCCCACCGCCTCAACCGAAGGAGATGCGTGGGTCGAGCCAGCCATAGAGCAGGTCCGCGATGAGGTTGAAGAGAACGACGAGGCAGGCGAAGACGAAGGTCACGGCCATGACGACCGGTGTGTCGTTGGCGAGCATCGCGTCGATGAGGAGCGAGCCGATCCCGGGAATGCGGAAGATCTGCTCGGTGACGATGGCGCCGCCGAACACCGCCGGCATCTGGAGCGCGACGAGGGTCACAACCGGGATCAGCGCGTTGCGGGCGATGTGGCGGCGCGTCACCACGCTATCCGACAGCCCCTTGGCGCGCGCCGTCGTGACATAGTCGAGGCGGGCGACGTCGAGCACGGCGGAGCGCACGTAGCGCGTGTAAGAGGCGGCCTGGAAGAAGCCGAGCACGCAGACCGGCATGATGGCCTGGCGGATATGCCCCCAGAGCCAGGCCCAGCCGGTGCCGGGCACATCCGCCTGGTAGACGAAGGGCAGCCAGTCGAGCTTCAGCGAGAAGACCAGGATGAAGAGGATGCCGGTGAAGAAGGTCGGCAGGGAAAATCCCATGAAGGCGAGCGTGTTCGCCACCTGGTCAAAGAGCGAATAGGGCCGCAGCGCAGCATGGATGCCGATCGGCACCGCGATCAGGAGCGCCAGGATCTGGGAGGACCCGACGATCAGCAGCGTGGAAGGCAGGCGCTGGAGGATCAGCGTGTCGACATCCACCCGGCTCGCAAAGGAAAAGCCCCAGTCGCCCCGCGCCATGGCGATGAGCCAGTGCAGATAGCGCACGAGGACGGGATCGTTGAGGCCGAACTTGATCCGCAGCGCCTCCCGCACCTCGGGCGGCACGTTGGGGTTGCTGGCCAGCTCGCTGAACGGGTCGCCCGGCGCGAGGGCCAGCACCGTGAACAGGATCAGGCTGATCCCGAGCAGGCTCGGGATCGCGATCAGCAGGCGGCGAAGGATATAGGCTCCCATCTCCGCCCTGGCCTCAGCCTTCCCGATACCAGTCGCGCAGGAAGGCGAGGCTGTTGTCCCAGCCCCCCGTCACGGCCACCATCGACTTGCGGAAGGCTCCCACCTGCGCCCGGTGCAGCAGCGGCAGAACCTGGGCATCGGCCACGATCACGTCGTTCATCCTGATGAAAAGCGCGGCGCGCTTGACGGGGTCCAGTTCGACGGCGGCCTCCCGGTAGAGCTTGTCGGCCTCGGCGCTCATGTAGCGCGAGATATTGCGGCTCTGCCACTTGTTCTCCTTCGAGGAGGCTTCCCAGGAGACGTAGTATAGCATCCAGCGCGCCGGGTCCGGCTGCACGGTGCTGAAGGTCACCATCTCCATATCAGCGTAGAAATGCCCGTAGGTATCGGGATTGGCGACGTCGGAGGAGAAGAAGACGGTGGCCGGGATCGACTTGATCTCGATCTCGATGCCCGCCTTCTGCGCGGCCTGCTTGATGATGGCCTGCGTCTTCTGGCGAGGCGCGTTGATGGAGGTCTGGAAGACAAATTTCAGCTTTTTGCCGTCCTTGGCGCGCAGACCGTCGCCGCCTTTCTTCCAGCCGGCCTCGTCGAGAATCTGGTTCGCCTTGGCCACGTTGAATTCGTAGCTGGTGTTCTTTGAGACGTAGCGCTCCGGCCCGTTGAGCACATTGGCCGTCGCGCGCGCGGTCCGGCCGTAGATGAATTTCTGGATCGAATCGCGATCGACCAGGAGATTCATCGCGTGACGCACGGCCGGGTCGGAGAAGGCGGGATGCTTCGTCTTCACCGAGGATCGCTCGCCGTCGACCTCCACGTTCGGATCGGTGGCGTTGAGGACGATGAATTCGAGATTGGCGGCGAAGGGCATGTCGAGACGGCCCTTGCCGCCGGCCTCGAACCGCTTGAGCTGCTCGTCCTCGACCTGCATGTTCCAGGCATAGTCATATTCGCCGGCCTGGAGCACGGCGCGCGCGGCGGAGACGGCATCGCCCCCGCCCTTCATCTCGATCGTGTCGAAGAAGGGCCGGTTCGGCAGGTAGTAGAGGAGGTTGCGCTCGCCGCGCAGCATGTCGCCGGGACGGAACTCGAGGAACTTGTAGGGCCCCGTCCCCACGGGCGCGAGATTGGCGGGCGCGTCGCGCGATTTGTCGCCAACATAGTCCTTGAAGTGATGCTTCGGGATGATCATGCCGGGGGCGGCGACGAACGCATCCGCCCAGAACGGGGCAGGCTGCTTGAAGAGAACCTTGAACGTGAAGTCGTCGAGCTTCTCCACCGAGGCGATGCCCTGGTAGGACCCGCTCGTCGTCGCGGCGGTGGCGGGATTGGAGACATATTCATAAGTGAAGAGGACGTCGTCGGCCGTGAAGGGCCGGCCGTCATGCCATTTGACGTCCCGCCTCAGCTTCCAGGTCACGGATTTCCCGTCCCTGGTGACGGCGCCGTTTTCGAGCGAGGGCAGCTCGGCGGCGAGAACCGGCACGAGATTGCCGTCCTCGTCCCAGGCGGCGAGCGGCTCGTAGAAGATGCGCGAGCCTTCCTGGTCCTTCGACCCCACGGCGAAGTGCGGATTGATCAGCGTCGGCGCCTGCCAGAACAGCAGCTTCAACGGACCGCCTCCGCCGGCCTTGGCCGGCTTGTAGGTATCGGCCGGCTGCGCGAAGGCGATTCCGCGATGGGCCAGCATCATGCCGGCCATGGGGGCGGAAAGCCCGAGCGCGACCATGCGGCGCACGAAACCGCGCCGCGACAGGCGGCCGGCCCCCACATCCGCGATCAGCTTGTTCAGCCGCGCCTCGTCCATCTCTGCCCCTCGCAGCCTGTCCCGTGCGGATGTTCGTCCAGATTGCGCCGCTTCACAAGCGCAGGAGTGACTTGTGCCGGAGATGTTCCGATGAAAAGCAAAAAGCCCGCCGGGCGAGAACGCTCCGACGGGCTTTGAATTTGGTTGCGGGGCTAGGATTTGAACCTAGGACCTTCAGGTTATGAGCCTGACGAGCTACCGGACTGCTCCACCCCGCGGCAATTTCGCGACACGAAAGCCCCAGCCGGAGCCGGGGCCGCGCGAACGCGATGAAAGGTTGAAACGTGAAGAGGATTTGTCCTTGGCAGGCCCGGCGATGACCTACTCTCCCGGGTCTTGAGACACAGTACCATCGGCGCTGAGGAGTTTAACGGCCGAGTTCGAGATGGGATCGGGTTCGGGCTCCTCGCTCAAATCACCGGACCGGCGAAGGACAAAGGCAAGAGGACGCTGACGCGTTCGATTCTGGTTTCCTGGTGATCCGCGGATACGGATCATGAGAGCGATCAAGCCAATCGGGCGATTAGTACCGGTAAGCTCAGCGCCTCACAGCAGCTTGCACACCCGGCCTATCAACGTGGTCGTCTTCCACGGCCCTCAAGGGAGTTATAGTTTCGAGGTGGGTTTCCCGCTTAGATGCATTCAGCGGTTATCCCGTCCGTACATAGCTACGCTGCACTGCGGCTGGCGCCACAACAGCTCCACCAGAGGTACGTCCATCCCGGTCCTCTCGTACTAGGGACAGATCCTCTCAAAACTCCTACACCCACGGCAGATAGGGACCGAACTGTCTCACGACGTTCTGAACCCAG
>NZ_DAOLAJ010000159.1:0-4404 GCF_035325185.1 Enterovirga sp.
CTTGGCGAGGTCTCCGATGAGGCTGGCGGCGACGGTGAGCCGGGAGACGGTCAGGGCCGCGCCGACGATCCCCTCGACGGCCGAGCGGATGCGGTCGATCTCCGCGCCCCGCGCCGCGCGCCAGGATTCGACGTCGCCGCCCCGTCCCATCACTTCGGAGGTGAGGCGCCGATGGGCCACGGCGATGGCGTCGATGGCCCGGTCGCGGGCGAGGCGGTCGAAATGGTCGGAGACCGGGATCGCCCGCGCCGCCTCGACCAGCGCGCCGAGCTGGAAGATGCCGTCGAGGGCGAAATGCACCCTCGCCACATCCGCGATCGGGGAGTTGGTCCGCTGCGCGACGAGGACGAGGTCCGGCGCGTCGATCAACTCAGGCAGGGCCGAAAGACGGCGGGCGAGGGCCGCCGGCACCCCTTCCTTCTCCATCGCCGCGCTGTTCGCCTCCCAGGCTGCGCGCGAGGCCGGCGGCAGGGCCGCCTCGAGGGAGGCCGCGACCGCCGCGATGCCGTCGCGGTACTGCCCGACGACGTCGTCGAGGCTGCGGGTCTTGAAGTCGACGTTGCGGATGAACCAGACGATCCGAGAGAACATCAGGTCCTGCACAGAGGCGTAGAGGTCGAGCTGGCGCTCGCCGCCGATCCTGCCGTCGAGGGCGTCGATCCCGTCATAGAGCTGGCCGAGGCCGAAGACGTCGCGCGTCGCCGCATAGGCGGCGGCGATCGTCACCGCATCCGCCCCCGTATCGTCCACGAGCCGGGAGACGACGGCCGGCCCGCCCCGGTTCACGATCGCGTTGGCGAGCTGCGTCGCGATGATCTCGCGCCGCAGCCGGTGCCCGGCCACCGCGTCGGGATAGCGCTGGCGCAATTCGGCCGGGAAGTAGCGCTCCAGCTCCCTCGACAGGAAGGGATCGTCGGGCACCGAGGATTCGAGCAGCTCGTCGTGCAGGGCGAGCTTCGCATAGGCGAGCAGCACCGCGAGTTCCGGGCGCGTCAGCCCCTCGCCGCCCTTGCGCCGCTCGGCGAGGCCGGCCTCGTCGGGCAGGTACTCGATGGCGCGGTCGAGCCGCCCTGCGGCTTCGAGCGTGCCCATCAGCCGGCCCTGGAAGCCGAGATCGCCGACGCCGCGGCGCTGGCTGAGGGAGAGCGCGAGGGTCTGGAGGTAGTTGTTGCGCAGCACGAGATCGGCGACCTCGTCGGTCATCTGGTGCAGCAGCGCGTTGCGGCTGTCGAAATCGAGCCGGCCGTCGCGCTCGGGCGTCGTCAGCGCGACCTTGATGTTCACCTCGACGTCGGAGGTGTTGACGCCGGCCGAGTTGTCGATGGCGTCCGTGTTGAGCCGCACGCCCCGCCGCGCCGCCTCGATGCGGCCGCGCTGGGTCATGCCGAGATTGGCGCCCTCGCCGACCACCTTCACCCGCAAATCCGCCCCCGTGACGCGGATCGCGTCGTTGGCGCGGTCGCCCGCCTGGGCGTCGGTCTCGGTCGAGGCCCGGACATAGGTCCCGATGCCCCCGAACCAGAGGAGATCGACCGGCGCCTTCAGGATCGCCGTCAGGATCTCGGCCGGGGCGGCCTCGGACTTGGCGAGGCCGAGGAGCGCCTGGACCTGCGGGGAGAGAGGAATGGATTTCAGGCTGCGGGAGAAGATGCCCCCGCCCGCCGAGATCAGCGACTTGTCGTAGTCCTGCCAGCTCGACCGGGGCAGGTCGAACATGCGCTTGCGCTCGGCCCAGGCCACCGCCGGATCGGGATTCGGATCGAGGAAGATGTCGCGATGGTCGAAGGCGGCCACGACCTTCAGCGCCTTCGAGAGCAGCATGCCGTTGCCGAAGACGTCGCCCGACATGTCGCCGACGCCGACCACGGTCACGGGCTGCGTCTGGATGTCGATGTCGATCTCGCGGAAATGGCGCTTCACCGCCTCCCAGGCGCCGCGGGCGGTGATGCCCATGGCCTTGTGGTCGTAGCCGTTCGAGCCGCCCGAGGCGAAGGCGTCGCCGAGCCAGTGGCCGCGCTCGACCGAGATGGCGTTGGCGACGTCGGAGAAGGTCGCCGTGCCCTTGTCGGCCGCCACCACGAGATAGGGATCGCTCGGATCGTGCCGGACGGTCTCGGGCGGCGCCACGATCGTGTCGCCGTCGAGATTGTCGGTCAGGTCGAGCAGGGTGCCGATGAAGAGGCGGTAGGCCTCGGTGCCCTCGGCCATCCAGGCGGCGCGGTCGGAGGCGGGGGGAAGCTGCTTCGGGAAGAAGCCGCCCTTGGCGCCGACCGGGACGATCACCGCGTTCTTCACCTGCTGCGCCTTCACGAGGCCGAGGATCTCGGTGCGGAAATCCTGCGGCCGGTCCGTCCAGCGCAGGCCCCCGCGCGCGACCTTGCCGAAGCGCAGGTGCAGGCCCTCGACGCGCGGCGAGCTGAGGAAGATCTCGAAGAGCGGCCGGGGCTTGGGGATATTCTCCACCTTCGCGCAGTCGAACTTGAAGGCGATGATGTTGGAGGGGTGCCCGTCGCGGCCGATCTGGAAGAAATTGGTCCGCAGCGTCGCCTCGATCAGGTTGGCGAAATGGCGCAGGATGCGGTCCTCGTCGAGGCTGGAGACGCCGGCGAGAAGCTCCTCGGCATGGGCGCGCGCCTCGATCTCCCGCGCGCTACGCGTCTCCTCCGGCAGGCCCGGATCGAAGCGCCCGTAGAAGAGCTGGGTGAGGGTGCGCGCGAAGGCGCCGTGGCGCGCGAGCACGTCGGCGAGGTAGGTCTGGCTGTAGGGCACCGCGATCTGCTGGAGATAGCGGCCATAGGCCCGCAGCAAGGCCGCCTCGCGCCAGCCGAGATCCGCCTCGAGGACCAGCTTGTTGTAGCCGTCCGATTCCGCCACGCCCCGGAAGATCGCGAGCAGCGCCGCCTCGACCGGCCCATCCAGGGTCGCGATGTCGACCGGCTTGCCCGTGGCCCGCTGGAGGGTCATGTCATGGAGCCAGACGGTGCCTTCGGCACCCGCCCCGGCCGGCGTCACGCGATAGGTGCGCTCGTTGACGACGCGGAACCCCATCCGCTCGAGAAGCGGCACCCGCTCGGACAGTTCCAGGCTCTGGCCGCGCGAGAACAGCTTCAGGCTGACGCGGTCGGGCGCCTCGTCGGGGCGGCGATAGAGGTCGACCGAGCGTGGGCGCGCGGGCGAGAGATGTTCCAGTCGCTCGATATCCGAGAGGGCGGCGTCGGGATCGAAGGCTTCGCGATAGGCGGCGCCGAAGGCGCTGCCGTAGCGGCTCGCGAGGTCGCGCGCCTTGGGGCCGCCGACCGTCGCGTCGAGGGCCTCGGACAGGCGGTCGCCCCAGGTGCGGGCGATGCCGACGATGCCCGCCTCCAGGACCTCCCGTCCGGGCTTGGGCGTCGTGCCGCCGTCGCGTCCGATGATGTAGTGCGTGCGCGAGAGCGCGCCGTCGAGGAGGGCGGGATAGACGGCCGAGAGGCGCCCCTCGTAGGTCCTGGCCAGATAGGCGCCGATGCGCGCGCGCGTCTCGGCGTTGTCGCGTTCCTTGGGGAGATAGACGAGGACGGACACGAAGCGGTCGAACTTGTCGATGCGCGAGAGGGCGCGGATGCGCGGATGCTCCCGCAGCCGCATCAGCTCGATCGCGAAGCTCGAAAGCGTGTCCTCGTCGATCTGGAACAGCTCGTCGCGCGGGAAGGCCTCCAGCGTCTCGACGAGGGTGCGGCCGGCGAAGCTCGCCGGGTCGAAGCCCGCGCGCTTGACCACGTTCGCGACCTTGCGGCGCAGATAGGGCGTGGTGCGGACGGGGCTCGTATAGGCCGAGGGCGTGAACAGCCCCACGACGGTCAGTTCGCCCCAGAGCTTGCCCGAGGGCGAGAACAGCTTCGCGCCGACATAGTCGAGATAGGCGCTGTGCAGCACGCGCGAGCGCAGGCTCGCCTTGGTGACGATCAGCGCGCGGGGGCGCTCCAGGAAGGCGCGGATCTCGGGCGTGATCGAGACCATCACGCCGCCGCGCTTGAGGATCTGCACCGCGGGGTCCCGCAGGAGGCCGAGGCCCGACCCGTCCAGCGCCTCCGGCTGGCCCTCGCCCTCCGGGATGCGCGAGGCCCGCATCCCGAGGAGCGTGAAGTGGTTGTCGCTGAGCCAGGACAGGAAGGCGAGCGCCTCGTCCCGCTCCTCGGGCGGCAGCGGAGGGGGATTGTCGCGATATTCCTTCGCGATGCCGTCGACCTTAGCCCGCATGCCGGCCGAGTCCCTGGCGACAGCCGCGACATCCGCATAGGTGGCCGAGAGGGCGTCAACGAGGTTCGCGCGGGCTTCGTCCCCGTCGAGGCGGTCGAGATGGATATGGATGAAGCTCTCGCGCCGCGGCGCCTGGGCGCTTTCCGCCGTCGCGTCGCCCCCGAGCCC
>NZ_DAOLAJ010000160.1:0-4274 GCF_035325185.1 Enterovirga sp.
GGAGGAACTGGGGAGCGCCGCAAAATTCGCGGGACGCGCCGCACTGAAGGTCTGATCGCCTCCGAAGCCCTTCCCACCTTCTGCCGGCACCGGCCAGCCCCGCGCGCATCGCATGGCCTCGCGCGGGGCGCCATGCGCTAAGGGGGAGCGTGCGCTTCTCCCTTACCCATCCCCGCTGGTCTCCCCGCATCGCGGTGGCCGCCATGGTCGTGTCGATGTTCACGGCCGGTGGGAATTTCGCCGTCAGCCGCCACGGCGTCCAGCACGGGCTCTCGCCCTATGACCTGGTCGCCCTGCGCTTCGGCATATCCGGCCTGATCCTGCTGCCGTTCTTCGTCCGCAAGGGCGTCGCCGACTGCGCTGGAATCGGCTGGAAGAGAGGAATCCCGCTCGCCCTCACGAGCGGGGCCGTCATCACGCTCCTGATGAGCTTCGGCACCAAGCTCGCGCCGGCAGCCCACGGGGCCGCCTTGGGCCCGGGCACCGTGACGGTGGTCGGCGTCGTCTACGCCGCTTTTCTGGCGGGCCGCCTGCCGCCGCGCCTGACCTTGCTCGGCCTCGCCTTCGCCCTGTGCGGCCTCGCGACCATCGCCCTTGCCGGCACCGCCAGCGGCTCGCGCTCCGTGATGCTGGGCGACCTCTGCTATTTCGCCACCGGCCTCCTCTGGGGCTTCTATCCCGTCCTCCTCCACAAATGGCGGATCGACGCGATCGTGGGAGCGACGATCTGCTCCGTGCTCTCGCTCGCCTACATGCCGATCTATCTCGCCTTTCTCGAATCGCGGCTCTGGGCGGCGCCGCTCGACGTGCTGCTGGTCCAGGCTTTCTACCAGGGCATCATGAACTCGATCGTCGGGCTCTGGCTCTGGGGGCACGGCGTGCGGGTGCTGGGCGCCTCGGGCACGCAGTTCTTCCCGCCCATGATTCCGGTGGTCGGAACCCTCGCCGCGATTCCGATCCTCGGGGAATGGCCGGGGCCCTTCCACCTTGCGGGGATCGCGCTCATTGTCGCCGGGCTCGCCCTCGCCGCGCGGGGCAATCGCCCGCCCGCCCGGCCCCGGATCTGAAATTCTAACCTGTCCTTAACCATGGTCCGGCCAAGCATGGGCCATGGTTGTGCGCCGTCGATATCGGGGAATTTTTCTGACTGTCTCGGCTTATGCCGTGGGAGCGGGGCTCGTCGCCTATTTCCTCCACAATGCGGAGATCGGCAATCGCGGCCTGCGGGTGAAGCAGGTCCTGAAGATCCAGATCTTCGAGGCGAACCAGGAGCTGGACGCGGCCCGCGCCGAGACCAAGGAATGGGAGCGCCGTCTCGCGCTTCTGCGCGCCGAGCATGTCGACCGCGACCTCCTCGAGGAACGCGCGCGTATCCTTCTCGGCCGCGTGCACAAGAACGACGTCGTCGTCGTCGGCCCCTGAGCGATTGGCCGCCGCTACGCTCTCGATTTCCCTTGCCGCATGGTCTAGCCTTCTCGACAATCAAGGTTCGGGCTTAGCGGAGGAACGGATGGCGGTGTCAGCGCGCAGGACGGCGAGGGCGGGCTCGACAGGGAGGGCCGCGGCCGCCAAGACGAGAGGCGCCCCGAAAGGCGAGGAGGCCGGGGCTCCGGCCTCGTCCTTCAGCAAGGACGAGGATCTCCAGGCCTACCGGGACATGCTGCTGATCCGGCGCTTCGAGGAGAAGGCGGGCCAGCTCTACGGCATGGGCCTGATCGGCGGGTTCTGCCATCTCTATATCGGCCAGGAAGCCGTCGTCGTCGGCATGCAGATGGCGTCCCGCGAGGGCGACGAGGTCATCACCGGCTATCGCGACCACGGCCATATGCTCGCCTGCGGAATGGATCCGCGCGGGGTGATGGCGGAGCTGACCGGACGCCGCGGAGGCTATTCCAAGGGCAAGGGCGGCTCGATGCACATGTTCTCCAAGGAGAAAGCCTTCTATGGCGGGCATGGCATCGTGGGCGCCCAGATCGCCATCGGCACCGGGCTCGGCCTCGCCAACTGGTATCGCGAGGACGGCAAGGTCGCGCTCGCCTATTGCGGTGACGGCGCCGCGAACCAGGGGCAGGTCTACGAGAGCTTCAACATGGCCGAGCTGTGGAAGCTGCCGGTCGTCTACGTCATCGAGAACAACAAATACGCGATGGGCACCGCTGTCACCCGCGCCTCGGCGCAGACGGATTTCTCCAAGCGCGGCGTGTCCTTCAACATCCCCGGCGAGCAGGTCGACGGCATGGATGTGCGGGCCGTGCGCGAGGCCGGGCAGCGCGCGATCGACTTCGCCCGCGCCGGCAACGGGCCCTACATCCTCGAGATGCAGACCTATCGCTATCGCGGCCATTCGATGTCCGACCCGGCCAAGTACCGCTCGAAGGACGAGGTCGCCAAGATGCGCGAGGAGCGCGACCCCATCGAGATGGTCAGGAAGCGGCTCCTCGAAACCCACGGAATGGACGAGGACGAACTGAAGAAGATCGACGCCAAGGTGCGCGAGATCGTGAACGACGCCTCCGAATTCGCCAGCCACGACCCCGAGCCGGATCCCTCCGAGCTTTGGACGGACATCCTCCTCGAGGTCCGAGCCTAGCCGGACCCGCCCGCCATGGCCCCGCTCTCCCCAAGGCACCGTCGCGAGCAGGCCGGCAAGCCGGCGTCCCGCCGCATCGGCGCGGGCGGGACTCGCGAGGGCCGGCGCCGGACGGGATGCCGCATTCCCCCCTTCGACTTCTGATCCAAGAGCCTTCCGATGCCGACCGACATCCTCATGCCCGCACTCTCGCCCACGATGGAGGAGGGCAAGCTCTCGAAATGGCTCAAGAAGGAGGGTGATCCGATCAAGTCGGGCGACATCATCGCCGAGATCGAGACCGACAAGGCGACGATGGAGGTCGAGGCGGTCGACGAGGGTGTCCTCGCGAAGATCCTCATCCCCGACGGGACGGAGAACGTGGCCGTGAACACTCCGATCGGGGTGATCGCGGCGGATGGCGAAGACGTATCGGCGGCGGCTTCCGCGAGGCCGGCCCCGAACGGGGCGGCCGCAGAGGCGCCGAAGGCTGCTGCCCCGGCCGAGGCTCCCGCGGCCACCGTCCCGGCGGCGCCCCGCCAGCCGGAGAGCGTGGCCGAGCCCGAGGTGCCGGCCGGCACCGAGATGGTCTCGCAGACGGTGCGCGAGGCGCTCCGCGACGCCATGGCCGAGGAGATGCGGCGCGACAAGGACGTCTTCGTGATGGGCGAGGAGGTCGCCGAATACCAGGGCGCCTACAAGGTGACGCAGGGCCTGCTCCAGGAGTTCGGGCCCAAGCGCGTCATCGACACGCCGATCACCGAGCACGGCTTCGCCGGCCTCGGCGTCGGGGCGGCGCTGACGGGGCTGCGGCCCATCGTCGAGTTCATGACCTTCAACTTCGCCATGCAGGCGATCGACCACATCATCAATTCGGCGGCGAAGACCCTCTACATGTCCGGCGGCCAGATGGGCGCCTCCATCGTCTTCCGGGGTCCGAACGGGGCCGCCGCCCGCGTTGCCGCCCAGCATTCGCACGACTATGCCGCCTGGTATTCGAACGTGCCGGGCCTCAAGGTCGTGATGCCCTACACCGCGGCGGATGCGAAGGGCCTGCTCAAGGCCGCCATCCGCGACCCGAACCCGGTCATCTTCCTCGAGAACGAAATCCTCTACGGCCAGTCGATGCCGGTGCCGAAGCTCGACGATTTCGTGCTGCCGATCGGCAAGGCGCGCATCCACCGCCCGGGCAAGGACGTCACCATCGTCTCCTTCGGCATCGGCATGACCTACGCCATCAAGGCCGCCGACGAGCTGGCCAAGGAGGGAATCGATGCGGAGGTGATCGACCTGCGCACCATCCGGCCCATGGATATCGAGACGGTCATTCGCTCGGTCCAGAAGACGAATCGCTGCGTCGCGGTGGAGGAGGGCTTCCCGCAATCGGGCGTGACGGCCGAGATCGGCATGAAGATCATGGAGGAGGCTTTCGACTATCTCGACGCCCCGGTCGTGCGCATCACCGGCAAGGACGTGCCGATGCCCTATGCGGCGAACCTGGAAAAGCTCGCGCTTCCGAATATCGGCGAGGTCGTCGCGGCGGCCAAGGCCGTCTGCTATCGCTGAGAGGGCCGACCGATGCCGACCAACATCCTGATGCCCG
The DNA here is from genome assembly GCF_035325185.1 of Enterovirga sp. Classification (GTDB taxonomy): domain Bacteria; phylum Pseudomonadota; class Alphaproteobacteria; order Rhizobiales; family Beijerinckiaceae; genus Enterovirga. The sequence goes on from NZ_DAOLAJ010000160.1 coordinate 4,173, forward strand.
CGCTCTCTCCGACGATGGAGAAGGGCAATCTCGCCAAATGGCTGAAGAAGGAAGGCGACACGATCAAGTCCGGCGACGTCATCGCCGAGATCGAGACCGACA
>NZ_DAOLAJ010000161.1:0-4089 GCF_035325185.1 Enterovirga sp.
CGACCCCTAGTCCCCCAGACTAGTGCGCTAACCGGGCTGCGCTACGCTCCGACACCCGGCGGCAAGGCCGGGCCGGGTGTTCCTAGGTGCTTCGGCTTCGTCCTGCAAGCCTTCTCGTGCCGGTTGGATGCGTTCGCGAGGACCGCCGTGGCCGGCATTCCCCCTTCCAGAAGGGGTAACCTTTCGCGGCTAGCATCGAGCAGTGTCCGACACCCTTTCCCGTGCTCCGCCCCGCCTCGGCCCCGCGCTCGTGATGGCCGCGATCGGGATCGTCGCGGAGGCGCGTGCGCAGACGCCTCCGCAGATACCTCCCTTGCCGCCGCCCCGGCCGGCCCTGTCCGCCGGCGCGGCTTTTCCCGCCCCCGCCGCGGCGCCCCTGCCCGGCGGGCGGTCGAAATATTTCCCCATGGTCGAGAGCGAGGCCAAGCAGCGGGGCCTGCCGCCCGAGGTGGCCGACGCGGTGATGCGGATCGAGAGCGGTTACGATGCGAGCGTGATCGGAGGGGTGGGGGAGCGCGGCCTGATGCAGCTCCTGCCTTCCACCGCCGCGATGCTGGGCTTCAAGGGAACGCTCGATGAACTGGCGGAACCCGAGGTCAATATCCGGCTCGGCGTCCGCTATCTGGCGCAGGCTTGGCGGCTGGCCGACGGCGACCTGTGCCGGGCGCTCATGAAATACCGCGCCGGCCACGGCGAGGAGCGCATGTCGGCCCTCTCGGCCGAATATTGCCGCAGGGCCCGGAGCCATCTCGCGGCGCTGGGCTCCCCGCTCGGCGCGGGCGCAGTTCCGGCGGTCACTCTTTCCCCGCGGATATCGGCCGGGGCCGCGACCCCATCCGGCTCGGGCATGGCCATGCGCGGCCGTCATCGCGTCGTGGTCGACAGCGAGCGATTCTGGAGCGCGCATCGGGCGCGGATCCGGGCAATCACGAGCCGCCTCCATGCCCGCCGAGGGCGGCTCGCCTCCGGCTGACGAGCGCGCGGCCTCTCTCAGAGGGCCTTGCTCATGTCGAGCGCCGGCTCGACCTCCTGGGGCAGCGGAGAGATATAGGGCGCATCCGCCGTGCGCCGCTTCAGGTCTTCCTTGGCCGCCGCGATCAGGCCCGGATCGGCGAGGGCGTCGACGGCCGTGCCCGCCATCACCTTGGCGGCGTGGATCATGCCCTTGTGCGCGGCCGGCGTCTTGCCCTGGCCGGTGAACTGCCAGGAATGGAAGGGCGTGCCGATGGCGCAGGTGGCGCCCCACGCCTGGACCGTCGGCACGACCCAGCTCACATCCCCGACATCGGTCGAGCCCGCTCCGCCCCGGCCCCTGGCCTCGAGCGGCACGATGCCCTCGTGGAGGGACTGGCCGGGAACGGGCCGGAGACCGTGGCGGCGATAGGCAGCGCGGATGTCCTCCTCGGTGCAGGTGTCCTGGAAGCTTTTCGCCAAGGCCCTGTCCGCCTCGTCGAAGGGCGGGGGCCCGAGGCGCATGAAATTGTCGTGCATCGCCCTTTCGAGCGGCGTGTTGCCGAGAAGATTCGAGACGGCGCCGATGACGCGCGTCTCGACCTTCGTCTCCGTCATCAGGGCCGCGCCATCCGCGATCTTGCGGACGCGGCCGACGAGCGGACGCAGTTCCACGAGGCTCGATGCCCGGATCAGATAGCGCACCTTGGCGAAAGCCTGGACCACGTTCGGCGCGATGCCGCCGGCATCCAGGATCGCGTAATGGACGCGCGCATCGTCTGGCATATGCTCGCGCATGTAGTTGACGCCGACATTCATCAGCTCGACCGCATCCAGCGCCGAGCGCCCGAGATGCGGCGCGCCGGCGGCGTGGGCGGACTTGCCGGTGAAGCTGAAATCGATGCGGGTATTGGCGAGGGACACGGCGTCGTTGACCGCCGCGAAATGGCCCGGATGCCAGGAGATCGCGATATCGACGTCGTCGAAGGCGCCGGCCCGCACCATGAAGCCCTTGGCGGCGCCGCCTTCCTCGGCCGGGCAGCCGTAATAGCGCACGCGCCCCACGATCCCCTTTGCGGCGAGATAGTCCTTCACGGCTGTCGCGGCGAGCATCGAGGCCGAGCCGAGGAGGTTATGGCCGCAGCCATGTCCGTTGCCGCCGGCTTCGACGGGCGAGGGGGAGGGGAGGCCGGCCTCCTGGCTGAGGCCGGGCAGGGCGTCGTATTCGCCGAGGATCGCGATGACCGGGCCGCCCTCGCCCGCCTCGCCCATCACGGCGGTCGGGATGCCGGCAATGCCCGTCGTCACGCGAAAGCCCTGCTCCTCGAGCATCCTGCGATGCTCCTCGGCCGAGCGATGCTCCGCATAGCACAGCTCGGGCATGCCCCAGACGCGATCCGAAAGCGCGATGAAGGGCTCGCGCTTCTCCTCGACGAAATCCCAGATCGCCTCGCTGTTGCTCATCGCGGATCATCCTGCTCTCGCCTGCGGCAGGCCCATGGCCGCAGCGTCATGACGCCGGGAGAAGCAAGCGCCCCTACTCCGCGGCGACCTGCGCGCCGTAGCCGAGGCGTCCGTTCAGCTCATGGAGCAGCTTCTCGGCGGCTTCCGCGATGACGGTGCCGGGCGGGAAGATGGCCGAGGCGCCGGCGGCGTAGAGGGCGTCGTAATCGCCCGGCGGCACGACGCCGCCGACGACGATCATGATGTCCTCGCGGCCCTCTTCCTTCAGCGCCGCCTTCAGCTCGGGCACGAGGGTCAGATGGCCCGCGGCGAGGGAGGAGACGCCGACGATGTGCACGTCGTTCTCGATCGCCTGGCGCGCGGCTTCCGCCGGCGTCGCGAAGAGGGGGCCGATATCGACGTCGAAGCCGAGATCGGCGAAGGCCGAGGCGATGACCTTCTGGCCGCGGTCGTGGCCGTCCTGGCCCATCTTGGCGACGAGGATGCGCGGGCGGCGCCCGTCGTTTTCCTCGAACTCCTCGACGAGCACGCGCACCCGGTCGATCATCGGCGACTTCGCCTCCCGCTTGTAGACCCCGGAGATCGACTTGATCTCGGCCTTGTGCCGTCCCCAGACGCGCTCCAGCGCCTCGGAGATCTCGCCCACCGTGGCCTTCGCCCGCGCCGCGTCGATGGCGAGGGCGAGGAGATTGCCGCCGCCTTGGCCGGCGGCCTCCGAGAGCCTGGCCGTCGCCGCTTTCACGGCCGTCTCGTCGCGCTCGGAGCGCAGGCGCTTCAGCTTGTCGATCTGGAGCGCGCGCACCGTCGTGTTGTCGACGCGCAGGACGTCGATCTGGCGGTCCTTCTCGGGCCGGTACTTGTTGACGCCGACGAGGGTTTGGGCGCCCGAATCGAGCCGTGCCTGCGTGCGCGCGGCGGCTTCCTCGATGCGCAGCTTCGGAATGCCCGCCTCGATGGCCTTGGCCATGCCGCCCAGCTTCTCGACCTCCTGGATGTGCTCCCACGCCTTCTCGGCGAGATCGCCCGTCAGCTTCTCGATGAAATAGGAGCCGCCCCAGGGATCGATGATCCGCGTCGTGCCGCTTTCCTGCTGGAGGACGAGCTGCGTGTTGCGCGCGATGCGGGCGGAGAAGTCGGTCGGGAGCGCCAGCGCCTCGTCGAGCGCGTTCGTGTGCAGCGACTGTGTGCCGCCCTGCGTCGCGGCCATGGCCTCGATCATGGTGCGGGGCACGTTGTTGAAGACGTCCTGCGCCGCGAGCGACCAGCCCGAGGTCTGGCAATGGGTGCGCAAAGGCAGCGACTTCTCGGATTTCGGCCCGAACTGCTTGACCAGCTTCGCCCACAGGAGGCGAGCGGCGCGCATCTTCGCCACCTCCATGTAGAAATTCATGCCGATGGCCCAGAAGAAGGACAGGCGCGGCGCGAACTGGTCGATCGTGAGCCCGGCCGCAATGCCCGCGCGGATGTATTCGACGCCGTCGGCCAGCGTATATGCCAGTTCGAGATCCTGCGTCGCCCCCGCCTCCTGCATGTGGTAGCCGGAGATCGAGATGGAGTTGAACTTCGGCATTTCCTGCGCCGTATAGTCGATGATGTCGGCGACGATGCGCATCGAGGGCTCGGGCGGGTAGATATAGGTGTTGCGGACCATGAACTCCTTGAGGATGTCGTTCT
>NZ_DAOLAJ010000162.1:0-3468 GCF_035325185.1 Enterovirga sp.
CCCCAAGGCGAACATGACCGATCCCATTCCAGCGCTCGGCAAGCGGCCGACCTTCACCGACCAGGAGGCGCTGCATTTCCACTCCTCCGGCCGGCCCGGAAAGCTCGAGGTCGTGGCCACCAAGCCCATGGCCACGCAGCGCGATCTCTCGCTGGCCTATTCCCCCGGCGTCGCGGTGCCCGTCCTCGCCATCGCCGAGAACCCCGCCGCCGCCTACGACTACACCGCCAAGGGCAACATGGTGGCGGTGATCTCCAACGGCACCGCCATCCTCGGCCTCGGCAATCGCGGCGCGCTCGCCTCCAAGCCCGTGATGGAAGGCAAGGCGGTGCTGTTCAAGCGATTCGCCGACGTCGATTCCTTCGACATCACGGTCGACACGGAAGACCCCGAGGCCTTCATCGAATCGGTGCGCCACCTCCATCCGAGCTTCGGCGGCATCAACCTCGAGGACATCAAGGCTCCCGAATGCTTCATCATCGAGCAGCGGCTGAAGGAGCTGATGCCGATTCCGGTCTTCCATGACGACCAGCACGGCACGGCCATCATCGCGGCGGCGGGCCTCCTCAACGCCTTCCACCTCACCGGGCGCGACCTCAAGGAGGCGAAGCTCGTCGTCAACGGCGCGGGCTCGGCGGGCATTTCCTGCGTCGAGCTTCTCAAGGCGCTCGGCTTCGCGCCCAACAACGTCGTCCTCTGCGACACCAAGGGCGTCATCTATCGCGGCCGCGCCGAGGGCATGAACCAGTGGAAGTCCGGCCATGCCGTCGAGACCTCCGCGCGCACCCTCGCCGAGGCGCTCGAAGGGGCGGACGCCGTGTTCGGGCTCTCGGCCAAGGGCGCCTTCACGCCCGAGATGATCCGCGTCATGGCGCCCAATCCGATCATCTTCGCCATGGCCAATCCCGATCCCGAGATCACGCCGGAGGAGGTGGCCAAGGTCCGCAGCGACGCCATCATGGCGACGGGACGCTCGGATTATCCCAATCAGGTCAACAACGTGCTCGGCTTCCCCTACATCTTCCGGGGGGCGCTCGACGTGCGGGCCACCACCATCAACATGGAGATGAAGATCGCCGCCGTGCGCGCGCTCGCCGACCTCGCCCGCGAGGACGTGCCGGACGAGGTCGCCGCCGCCTACCAGGGCGCGCGCCCGCGCTTCGGGCGCGAATACATCATCCCGGTGCCCTTCGACCCGCGCCTCATCTCGACCATCCCGCCGGCTGTGGCGAAGGCCGCCGTGGAGACGGGCGTCGCGGGGCGCCCCGTGCCGGCGAACTACACGACACAGCTCCAGGCGCGGCGCGATCCGACCGCCGGCATCCTGGCGCAGGTCTTCGAGCGCGTGCGCAAGTTCCCGAAGCGCGTCGTCTTCGCCGAGGGCGAGGAGGAGCAGGTCATCCGCGCCGCGATCAGCTTCGTGAACCAGGAGCTGGGCACCGCGATCCTGGTCGGCCGCGAGGAGGCGATCAAGGCCACGGCGCAAGCCGCAGGGCTGGATCTGGGCGGGCGCAACGGCATCGAGATCCACAATGCGCGCCTCTCGAAGCGCAACACGGCCTATGCGCAATATCTCTACGAGAAGCTCCAGCGCCAGGGCTACCTGCTGCGCGACTGCCAGCGCCTCATCAACCAGGACCGCAATTCCTTCGCCGCCTCCATGGTCGAGCTGGGCGATGCCGATGCGGTGGTCACGGGCGTCACGCGGAATTTCTCCGTGGCGCTGGAGGAGGTGCGGCGCGTCATCGAGCCCAAGCCCGGCCACCGGGTCATCGGCGTCTCGCTCTGCCTGACGCGCGGACGCTCGGTCCTCGTCGCGGACACGGCCATCACCGAGATGCCGGACGCCCAGGACCTCGCCGAGACGGCGGCCGAGGCCGCAGGGGTCGCGCGGCGCCTCGGCATGGACCCGAAGATCGCGCTTCTCGCCTTCTCGTCCTTCGGGCACCCCGAAGGAGAGCGTTCCCGCCATGTCCGCGAGGCCGTCAAGATCCTCGACGGCATGCGGGTGGATTTCGAGTATGACGGCGACATGGCGGCCGACGTCGCCCTGAATGCCGACCTGATGCGGACCTATCCCTTCTGCCGGCTGAGCGGGCCGGCGAACGTCCTCATCATGCCGGCCTTCCACTCGGCCTCGATCTCGACGCGCATGCTCCAGGAGCTCGGCGGGGCGACGGTGGTCGGCCCTCTCCTCGTCGGGCTCGACAAGCCGGTCCAGATCGTGCCGCTCGGCGCGACCGATTCGGACATCGTGCGGATGGCGGCGCTCGCGAGCTTCGGCCTCGGCGGCTGAGACGGCGCGAGGGGAACCTTCCAGAAGGTTCCCCTTCCGTCTGGATCTTACCCCGCAGGAACATTCCCGCCGCGTCTTCTGTTGCTCACCCGACCGGCCCCGACGGGGCCTTGCGGAGTTCACAGGATGAGCGGCACCACCGACAAGATCAAAGGCATGGCCAACGAGGCCGCGGGCAACGTCAAGCAGGGCCTCGGCAAGCTGACCGGCGACGAGAGGCTTCGGGCCGAAGGTCTTGCGCAGGAAGCCAAGGGCGATGCCCAGCAGGCCGTGGGCGACCTCAAGAACAAGATCAAGGATGCGGCCGGCAAGAACCTCTGAGGCGGCTGGCTCGGAGCGATGAGGAGGCGGGCGGTCACCTTCGGGTGGCCGCCTTTTTCCTGCGCCGTCAGCCGAGGGCGGCCGCTTCCGCGGGGCCGGTCACGGTGACGCCGAGATCGGTCACGAGGCCGTTGCGGATGGAATAGACCCAGCCGTGCACGGCCAGCTGCTGCCCGCGCGCCCACGCCTCCTGGACGAAGACGTCGGAGGCCACGTTCCTCACCTGGCGAATCACGTTCAGCTCGCAGAGGCGGTCGAGGCGCGCAGAGCCGGCGGGCAGCGCCTCCAGCTCGGCGCGGTGGGCCGCCGCGACCTCCCGGATGGGATGGAGCCAGTGGTCGACAAGGCCGCGACGCTTCCCGTCGACGGCCGCGGAAACGCCGCCGCAACCGTAATGCCCCACCACCATGACATGCTTCACCTTGAGCACGTCGACGGCGAATTGCAGCACCGAGAGGTAATTGGCGTCCTGCGGCGGGGCGAGAGTGGGGAGGATGCGGGGGAAGAAGACCTCGCCCGGATCGAGATCCACGATCTCGGAGGCGGGGACGCGACTGTCGGAGCAGCCGATCCAGAAATATTCGGGCGCCTGCTGCTCGACCAGCCGCTGGAAGAAGCCCGGATCGGCCTCGATCCTCTTCTCGGCCCAGGCGCGATTGCGCGCCTTGAGGTGGCCGAGCATGCCATGTTTCTCGCACATGCGAGATCATGTCGGCGGCCCGGCCCGCGCTGTCAACTGCCCCACGTCCAAACCTGTCATCCCCGGCCGGAGCGAAGCGGAGGGGAAGGGGATCCGGAGCCGCCCGCGAGCCCCCTGGATTCCCTTCCCGGCCCTTCGGGCCGCCGGGAAT
>NZ_DAOLAJ010000163.1:0-3435 GCF_035325185.1 Enterovirga sp.
CGGGACCGGCTATTCCGGCCGCATCCGCACGCTCGTCATCGACGCGGAACTGGTGCTCGTCCCCGCGAAGAAATCCGACGCCCAGAAGGCGCCGGACTTTCGCATCCATCGCGGCGACGCCGACGGCCCTGAGGTCGGGGCCGCGTGGAAGGAGACCGGGGACAAGGCCGGCCACTACCTCTCCTGCCAGCTCGACGACCCGACGCTCGCGCAGCCGGTCCGCGCGAGCCTCTTCCAGTCCGACGACGACGAAAGCGCGTGGTCCCTGCACTGGAATCGCCCGAAGCCGCGCAGCGGGCGGGAGTGAGGCCATGCGGTCCCGCGCGATCATCGCGCTCGAAACCCTCATCCCTTTGCTCGCGGAAAAACCGTCTCATCCCTTCGCCCCGCTCGACCGCAGGCCGGCCGGCGCGCGCAGCGAAGGTCCAGGGCGGCCAACGGCCGGCGCCTCGCGCGCACCCTTGACCGCAGCGAGCACGCCGGCAGGCTTGCGTCGCAGAGGAGACAGGGCGGCATGGCGTTGTGCCGCCCTTCTGGCCGGCATTCTTTCGGTCTGCGCCGGAACGACCCTGGTCATGGCGCGATCCGCGCCGACCGGACGTCCGGCCGCCGTCCATCCCCATGCAGCGCACATTGCGGAGGCGTCGCGCCGCTTCGGCATCCCGACGACATGGATCACCGCCGTGATGGGGGCCGAAAGCTCCGGCGATGCGCGTGCCGTGTCCGCGATGGGCGCGATGGGGCTGATGCAGGTCATGCCCGATACCTGGGCCGATCTTCGCCAGCGTCACGGCCTCGGCCGGGACCCCTTCGATCCGCATGACAACATTCTGGCCGGCGCCGCCCATCTGCGCGAGGTGTGGGACCGCTACGGCGACGTGGCTGCGATGCTCGCCGCCTACAACGCGGGATCGGCGCGCTACGACAAGCATCGCTCGACCGGCAAGCCGCTGCCCGCCGAAACGCGCGCCTATGTCGATTCCCTTGCGCCGATGCTACGCGGCGAGCTGCCCTCGCGGAGCGGCTCGGCGGTCGCCCGCCCGCTCGACTGGCGCGAGGCGGCCATCTTCGTCGCGCGCGACAACGGTGCTTCCGCGACCATGGTCACGCCGCCCGATCGCTTGCCGGGCGACACCCGATCGTCCGTCCCGCCAATGTCGAAGACGCCCTCCGCCTCGCAGCCGAATGGGCTCTTCGTCACCCGCAATGCCGGCGAGGACCGGCCATGACCCACTCCGCCGCAGATCGCATTCCAGCGCGGTTTGGCGTGTCATGGAGAGCGCCGAGGGTGGGGACAGGACCCGACCGATTAGGAAGGCGAGATAAAACGGCGCACGGTGCGCTTCGGTCGGGCGGTTGTGTTTGCTCGGTTTTCCGGCGCGTTCCGCACCGTGCGGCGCTCCCGCGCACCGTGCGCTTCGCGCCCATGTTCCTGATTTTCTTCCCTCTCTTGCACCGTGCGGGATCGCGCCATGGCCGATGAGCACGAGTTCCGCGTCCGCCCGGGCCGCATCCGCTCGACACGCGCCCAGCACGCCCGACCCTTCATCGCCCAGGCGCTCGCCGCCGCGCAGAAGGCCGGCGGGCGCGTGTCGCGCTCCGGCAAGGTCACGCCCGGCAATCGCTCTCGCTTCGGCCGTGGGCAGCGCGCCAGCATCCAGGCCAACCGTCTGCTCACCGGCCGCTCGCGCATCGTCGTCGTCAAGACCCGCGTCGTTCGCCACACCGCGCGCTCCGCGCCCCTCGGCGCGCATCTGAACTATCTGCGCCGTGACGGTGTGACCCGGGATGGGGAGAAGGCGCGGCTATTCGGTCCAGAGAGCGACGAGATCGACAGCCGCGCCTTTGCCGAACGGTGCGAGGGCGATCGGCACCATTTCCGGTTCATCGTCTCCCCCGAAGACGCGCCCGGCATGGCCGACCTCGAGTCCTACGCGCGCGAACTCATGGGGCAGATGGAGAAGGACCTGGCGACCCGCCTCGACTGGGCCGCCGTCGATCATTGGAATACCGACAACCCCCACATCCACATCATCCTGCGCGGCCGGGCCGATGACGGCCGGGACCTCGTCATCTCCCGCGACTACATCAAGGAGGGCATGCGCGCCCGCGCGTCCGATCTCGTCACGCAGGAACTCGGCCCGCGCACCGATCTCGACATCCACCGCAATCTCGAGCGCCAGGTCGAAGCGGAGCGGTGGACGCAGCTCGACCGGCAGCTCGTGCGCGACGGCCGAGCGACCGGCATCATCGACCTCGCCCCGCGCGCCGATCGCCAGCCCGACGCGTTCCACGCGCTGAAGGTTGGCCGGCTGCGCACGCTCGAGATCCTCGGGGTCGCCGGACAGGTCGGCCATTCGCAATGGTTCATCAAGTCCGAGGCCGAGGCGGTGCTGCGGGAGCTGGGCGAGCGCGGCGACATCATCAAGCGCATCCACCGCGCGCTGACGGAACGCGGCATCGAGCGCGGCTCGGCGAGCTACGTGCTGGCCGGCGAGAGCCTCGACGTTCCCGTGATCGGGCGCCTCGTGGAGCGCGGCCTCGACGACGAGCTGAAGGGCACGGCCTATGCCGTGGTCGACGGCATCGACGGCCGTACCCATCACATCAGGCTGCCCCATCTCGACGCGGCAGGCGACGGCCCGACGGGCTCGATCGTCGAGCTTCGTGCCTATGAAGACGCTCGCGGTGAGCGGCGCGTCGCCATCGCCGTTCGCTCCGACCTCGACATCCACGCGCAGGTGAACGCGACCGGCGCGACCTGGCTCGACCGGCAGGCCGTCGCCCGCGAGCCCATCGCGCTGTCGGATGGCGGTTTCGGCGCCGAGGTCCGCCGGGCCATGGACGAGCGTGCCGAACACCTCATCGGCGAGGGCCTCGCCAATCGACAAGGAGGGCGCATCGTCTTCGCCCGCCGGCTGCTCGGCACGCTGCGGGACCGGGAACTCGATGCGCTCGGCGAGAAGCTCGCCGCCGAGACCGGCCTGCCGTTCAACCGCGCCGGCAGCGGCGAGTATGTCGCCGGCACCTATCGCCAGCGCTTCGCGCTCGCCTCAGGCCGCTTCGCCATGATCGACGACGGCCTCTGCTTCCAGCTCGTGCCCTGGTCGCCTTCCCTCGAGAAGCAGCTCCACCGCCACGTCTCCGGCGTCGCCCGCGATGGTGGCGGCGTCGATTGGGATTTCGGCCGCAAGCGCAGCCTCGGCCTCTGACGCTGATCGGGAGGAACGATCGCCATGTCAGCAACCAAGATCAATTGGGGACAGATCCTCGCCGTCTCAGCCATCGTGCTGATGACCACCTGGGCGGCGACCCAATATGTCGCGTGGAGCCTCGGCTTCCAGGCGCAACTCGGCTCGCCCTGGTTCGGGATCGCCGGGGGGCCGGTCTACTATCCGCCCGCCCTTTTCTGGTGGTGGTATTTCTACGAGGCCT
>NZ_DAOLAJ010000164.1:0-3389 GCF_035325185.1 Enterovirga sp.
GGGGGCGGCCGAGGCCTGTCGGCTCGCCGGCGAGATCGCCGGCCGGGCCGCGCGGCTGCAGGCCGTGGCCCCGAAGCTGCGCGCCAAGGGGGCAAACGACGCGATCCGGCTGCTTCTCGACGACGATGCCGTGTCCGGCACCTTGCAGACCCCGAAGCTGTCACGCTGGGGCGCCCGCCGGCTGTTCGAGCGCCTGGCTACGCTCGGCGCCGTGCGCGAGCTCTCCGGCCGCTCGGCATTCCGACTCTACGGGCTGTAGGATGGCCCGGCGCGCGCAGTCTCTCGATCTCGAGCTCGCGGATCTGCCGGCCGAGTTGCGCTGCGCGAATGGATGGGTCGGGTCGAGGCCGTCCTCTTCGCCTCGGCGGGCCCCGTCGGCCGCGAGGCGCTGGCGAAGGTCGTCGGGCGCACCTGCAACCTCGACCTGATCATCGACGACATCCGCGCGGAGCTGCGCGGACGGCCTTACGAGCTCGTCGCGGTGGCCGGCGGCTGGCAGCATCGCACGAAGGCGACGTTCGCCGAGGCGATCCGGGCCGCGACCGGGCTCGCCGCGCAGGATTCCAGGCCCCTGTCGCAATCTGACGGCCTGGCGCTGATCGCGATTGCCTATCTGCAGCCGATCACCCGCGCGGAACTCGGCCAGGTCTTCGGCCAGGCGGTCAGCCGCGACACGATCGGGCATCTGCGCCGCCTGGGCTTCATTGCAGCCGGACCACGTTCGCCGCAACCCGGGGCACCTTACACCTATGTCACGACCCCGGCGTTCCTGTCCCGGTTCGGGCTCGAGACCCTCCGTGACCTCCCCGATATGGAGGCGCTCGAAGACGCCGGCCTGCTCAGCAAGGACAAGCTGCTGGCCGACGCGATGCCGATCGCTGGTGGCGATGAGGTGGACGGTGAGGATGAGACAGGCGATAGCGACCCCGAACGCCCATCCCATCACCGCATCGCAACCAACCCCGCCGCGAACCGGCCAGAGTGAGTCACCACAACGCGCATCAGGCGACCTTTTTCCTTACCCTGCTAGAGACTGCTATGAATCTTAGAGTCCGGCCCGGAATAAAGCGTCGCAATCCTGCGTCTATGCCACGATCGCAACGATCGGGAGACGGAACGATGGCTGGAATGACGAGGGCGATGATCTGTGCCGGCATGCTTCTGGCATCCGCGGCGGCCTGGGCGCAGACGGGCGAGCCCGCCCGGACGGCGGACACGCCCAAGGGCAAGACGCTGGTGGATGCGAAGGGCATGACCCTCTACACCTTCGCCAAGGACAGCGGCGGCAAATCCATGTGCAACGGGCAATGCGCCACCAACTGGCCGCCCCTGATGGCGGCCGCCTCCTCCAAGGACATGGGATCCTGGAGCGTGGTCACCCGCGACGACGGGTCCAGGCAATGGGCCTACAAGGCGAAGCCGCTCTACACCTTCGCCAAGGACGCGAAGCCGGGCGACGTCACGGGAGACGGGCTTCTGAACGGTGCTTGGCATGTCGCCCAGCCCTGAGGCCGCCCAGGCCTGAGCCGGGCGCGCGATGGACGAGACCTCCGCCCTCATCGAACCGCATATCCCCGCCCTTCGGCGCTATGCCTGGGCGCTCCTGCGGGACGGCGAGGGAGCGGACGATCTCGTCCAGGATTGCCTGGAGCGGGCGCTCTCGCGCTGGCATCTACGCTGGCGCGAGGGCGACATGCGAGCCTGGCTCTTCGCCATCCTTCATAACCTTTTCATCGACGGTCTGCGCCGCCGCAGCAGCGAAGGCCTGCGGGTCGAGCTCGACCAGCTCCCCGACCTCGCGGCCCCGGCCGCCGATCCCGAGACGCGGATCGTGATGCGCGACGTGCTCGAAGGCCTCGAGACCCTGCCGCCGGAGCAGAAGGCCGTGCTGCTGCTCGTCTGCGTCGAGGATCTGTCCTACGAGGCCGCCGCCCGGGTCCTGGGCGTTCCGGTCGGCACGGTGATGTCGCGCCTGAGCCGGGCCCGCGAGAAGCTGCGCCGGGCCGTCACGACGCCGGGGGCGCCGCGCCTGAGGAGGGTGAAATGAGCCGGCCCGAGCGTCCGGTCGGAGAGGATGATCTGACCGCCTTCGTCGACGGGCGCCTTCCGGCCGACCGCCGCGAGGCCGTGGCCGCGCTGCTGCGCGAGCGTCCCGATCTCGAAGCCGATCTCGCGCTGGACCGCTCGCTGCGCGACGCCCTGCGCGAGCGCCTGGAGCCGCGGGGGCGCGAGCCGATCCCGGGCCGCCTGCGCGTCGCCGTCCTGCGCGGCGAGCGCGCTCGCTCCCGTCGCCGCTTCCTGTCCTTCCTCGCCGCGGCCAGCCTCTTCCTCGTCCTCGGCGGCGCGGCCGGGTGGTACGCGCGCGATTTCGCGGGCGGACCGCCTCCGACGGCCGGCCGGGCCTGGGCGGGGCTCGCCCGCGACGCCCTGTCCGCCCATCGGACCTTCTCGGTCGAGATCGTCCATCCGGTCGAGGTCAAGGCCGACGACGAGACCCATCTGACGCAATGGCTGTCGAAGCGCCTCAAGCGCAGGCTGGTCATTCCCGACCTGTCCGAACAGTTCGGCCTCAATCTCGTCGGCGGCCGCCTCCTGCCGGCGGGGGCCGACGTCGCCGCGCTTCTCATGTATGCGGACGCCGCCAACAACCGCCTCACGCTCTATGTCCGGACGGGCGAGAGAGGCGAGACGGCGCTCAATTTCCTGCGCGAGGGCGACCTCTCGACCTTCTCCTGGATCGACGACGGCACCGGCTACGTGGTCGCCGCCGCGATGGACCGCGAGCGGCTGCAGAAGGTCGCGCGCGCGGTCTTCCAGGAATACGACCTCGAGGCCGCGCGGCAGAGGAAGGCGCTGTAGCTGTCGTTGCCATGAAGGCCCTCATTCCGGCTCAGAGCCTGGCCGGAAACAGGAAACCCTATCGGCGTCATGCTGAGGAGCGCCCTGCAAGGGCGCGTCTCGAAGCACGCAGGACGGTTGTGCGTTCTTCGAGACGCCCGCTTCGCGGGCTCCTCAGGATGACGAGGGAGGGAGGATTTTCCGACCCCGGAGGCGCCGATCAGCATCGGGCAGCGACCGGGCTTCTCGGCGAGGGCCCGCAGCACCGCCCCCGTCTCCGCCTCGCGGCCGTAGAAGTAATCGGCGTTGGCCTCCGTCAGCGCCTCGAGGCTGCGATAGGGGTTGACGAGGGTCCAGAGGGGTGCTGCGGTCTCGACGTTCTCCCCCTCCAGCGCGGCGAGCAGGCGATGGAGCGTCGCATCCTCGGCGACGTCGGGGGCGGTGATCCAGTTCAGGGTCCGCAAAAAGCGCAGGCCCGGCGCGTTCGCGCTGGCCGCGATGACAGGCACTTGCGGGAAGGCGCGGTCGGAGACATGCCGGCTGAACGCCTC
>NZ_DAOLAJ010000165.1:0-3374 GCF_035325185.1 Enterovirga sp.
CCCCTGAAAATCTGACGTTTTCAACTCGTCGTGTTTTCCTGTGGATTGGTAGACAAATCTCTTTTTGAGCCCGCTGCGTCTACCAGTTCCGCCACGCCCGCATCATTGCCGGACGGGTCCAGGGCGCCGCCCAAGCCTCTCCGGCGGGGACATCCCATAGTGCCTGCGGGGCGGAATGCAAGCGCGGGGGGATCCCGGAAGAGAGAGGCCGGTTAGGCCTTCCTCGCCCGCAATTCCTCGATATGCGCACCGATCTCGGCCCGGGCGCGCGCGACGGCGTCGAGGTCGCGCCCGCGCACGACGATCTGGTTGGTGAAGCCGGAGGGGCCGAAGGAGGGATAGGACCCGATCGAGAGCGAGGGATGGCGCGCGGCGATGGTCTGGAGGCCGGCCGCATAGAGGCCCTCCGGCACCCCGCTCGCGTCGATCGTCTGCGAGGTGACGGGAATCCCCTTCGTCAGCGTCGGCAGCACGTTGTCGAGCATGGCCTGCATGATGGCCGGCACCCCCGCCATCACGACGACGTTTTCCAGCCGGAAGCCCGGCGCCCGCGAGATCGGATTGTCGACGAGGGAAGCTCCTTTCGGAATGCGGGCCATGCGCAGGCGCGCCTCGTTGAGATCCTCGCGCTTGTGGCGCTCGAGCATCATCGCCACCGCCCGCTCGTCGACGGCGATCGGCACGCCGAAAGCCTTCGCCACGCAATCGGCCGTGATGTCGTCATGGGTCGGCCCGATGCCCCCCGTCGTGAAGACATAGGTATAGCGCGCGCGCAGCGCGTTCACGGCGGCGACGATCTCCTCCTCGACATCCGGCACGATCCGCACCTCGCGCAGGTCGATGCCGGCCAGCGTCAGGTTCTCGGCGACATGGCCGATATTCTTGTCCTTGGTGCGCCCGGAGAGGATCTCGTCCCCGACCACCAGCAGGGCCGCGGTGACCGCGGTGACCACCTCGCCCGCCCCGTCCGTCATCGCGTCGCCCTTTCTCTCAGCCCCGCTCGAAGACGAGGTTGAGGCGCGTCTCGGCAACCTTGCGATAGCCGTGCCGGTCCAGAAGATCCACGAGGTCGATCTGCCAGCGTCCGGTCCCGTTCTCCACGATGAGGAGGCCGGGATAGAGGGATTCCGGCGCATCGGCGAAGAAGGGATCGAGGATGAGATCCTCGGCTCCTTCGACGTCGAGCTTGACCGCGTCGAGGCGGGGAAAGCCCTCCTCCCGCACGATGTCGAGAAGGCGCTTGGCCGCGACCTTGATCGGCTCGGCGCCCCCGACCGCCACGATCTTGACGCTCGATTCGCCGCTGTTCTTGACGTCGATGAACAGCGTGAGATCGCCGGTGCGGTCCGCCACCGCGCATTCCATCGCCTTGATCGTCGGGAAGTCGTTGAGCTGGATATTGGCGACCAGCCGATCGTACATCGAGGGCTGCGGCTCGATGGCGAGGATGCGGGAGGTCGCATCCGCCCGCGCCGCGGCGAAGAGCGCATATGCTCCGACATTCGCGCCGACGTCGAGGAAGATGAAGCCCGGCCGGATGTGCTTCTCCAGGATCGAAAGCTCGACCGCATCGAAGCTCGCCGGGGCGAAGAGCAGCCGCTTCTCGCAGATGTTGTTGTCGGGACGCACCCGGACATGCACGCCGAGCGCCTCCACGTCGGCGGGCCGGCCGCCGAGCATCGCCATGGCCGGGCGCCGCAGCAGGATGACGCCGCGCCGCCCGAGCCATGTATCCGGGAAAGAGCGGGTCATCTCGACCAGCCGCCTGAGAAAGCCCCTGGGGGCATATGTGCCGAACGGCTCTACTTCATCCATGCCTTGCGCCGGATCCATGCCTTGTGCTGGGCGTCCAGTCCTGCCACATCGCGGGCAGCCTCTTCGCATCACCCACCCGGCCCCGCAACCCCGGAAGGCGGGCGAAGCAACCTTGTGACCTGACCGATGAACGAGAGCGGAACCATCGAGGCCGGCGGACGGCGCAGCGGCGAGGCGCCGATCCACGGGCCGGACGCCTTCGAAGGCATGCGCCGGGCGGGACGGCTGACGGCCGAGGCGCTCGACCTCCTCGTCGATCATGTGCGGCCCGGGGTGACCACCGCAGCCCTAGACCGGCTCATCGCCGATTTCGCGCGCGACCACGGCGCCTATTCCGCGACGCTGCTCTATCGCGGCTATCCCTATTCCATCTGCACCTCGATCAACCACGTCGTCTGCCACGGGATGCCGGTCGAGAAGCCGCTGCGCGAGGGGGACATCGTCAATATCGACGTGACCCTGATCCTGGACGGCTGGCACGGCGATTCGAGCCGCATGTATTTCGTCGGCGAGGTGCCGCGCAAAGCCGCGCGCCTGTGCGACATCACGTACGAATCCCTCATGCGGGGCATCGATGCGGTGCGGCCTGGGCGCACGACCAACGCCATCGGCGCGGCCATCCAGTCCTATGCGGAGGCCGAGCGCTGCTCCGTGGTCCGCGACTTCTGCGGCCACGGGCTCGGCCGCGTCTTCCACGACGCGCCGACCGTCCTGCATTACGTCGAGCCGAGCTACGACGTCCCCCTGCGCCCCGGCATGTTCTTCACCATCGAGCCGATGATCAATCTCGGCCGCCCGCAGGTGAAGGTGCTCTCCGACGGCTGGACGGCCGTGACGCGCGACCGCTCCCTCTCCGCCCAGTTCGAGCACAGCGTCGGGGTGACGGAGACGGGCGTCGAGATCTTCACCCTGTCTCCCAAGGGCCTCCACAAGCCTCCCTACGCGACGCCACAGACCGGCGGCGCGAGCCTCTGAAGGTGACCGGACGGCCGCCGAAGGCGCCCGAGGCCGGGTCCTCGCTCCCCGAGGCCGAGGCTCCCCATTACCTGGGCCACCGGGAGCGGCTGCGGGCGCGGTTCGAGGAGGCGGGAGGCGAGGCGCTGCCGGATTACGAGCTGCTGGAACTCGTCCTGTTCCGGTCGATCCCGCGGCGGGACGTGAAGCCCCTGGCCAAGGACCTCATCCGCCGCTTCGGCACCTTCGCGGAGGTGCTCGGCGCCCCGCCCGCGCGGCTGAGGGAGACCGGCGGCCTCGGCGAGAGCGCGATCCTCGACCTGAAGATCGTCGAGGCGGCGGCGCGGCGCCTCGCGCGGGGCGCGGTCGCCAAGCGGCCGGTCCTCTCCTCCTGGAGCGCGGTGCTGGATTATTGCCGCACGGCGATGGCCTTCTCGGAGACCGAGCGCTTCCGCGTGCTCTTCCTCGACAAGCGCAACGCCCTGATCGCCGACGAGGTGCAGGGCACGGGTACGGTCGACCACACCCCGGTCTATCCGCGCGAGATCGTCCGGCGCGCCCTGGAACTGTCCTCGACCGCCGTCATCCTCGTGCATAACCATCCC
>NZ_DAOLAJ010000166.1:0-3344 GCF_035325185.1 Enterovirga sp.
ACGTTGTCGAGGAAGTAGCGGTCGTGGGTGACGATCAGGATCGCGCCCGGATAGTTGCGCAGATGCGCCTCCAGCCACTCCGTGGTCTCGGCGTCGAGATGGTTGGTCGGCTCGTCGAGGAGCAGCAACTCGGGCTGCTCCAGCATGAGCTTGCACATCGCCACGCGCCGGCGCTCGCCGCCCGACAGCCTGTCGATCGCCCAATCCCCCGGAGGCACTCCCATGGCCTCCATCGCCTGGTCGACCTTCGAATCCAGCTCCCACAATCCCTTCGCGTCGATCTCGTCCTGGAGGCGCGTCATCTCGTCCGCCACCTCGTCCGAATAATCGGCCGCGATCTCGTTGTAGCGGTCCAGGATCGCCTGCTGGGCGGCGACGCCCTCCAGGACGTTCTCGCGCACGGTCTTCGCCGGATCGAGCTGCGGCTCCTGCGGCAGGTAGCCGACACGCGCGCCCTGCGCGACGAAGCCCTCGCCGGAAAAGTCCTTGTCGATCCCGGCCATGATGCGCAGCAGCGTCGACTTGCCGGAGCCGTTGATGCCCAGCACGCCGATCTTCGCGTCGGGATAGAAGGACAGGTTCACGTTGTCCAAGACCTTCTTCCCGTTCGGATAGGTCTTGGTCAGGCCCTGCATGTGATAGATGAATTCTCGGGCCATCGGTCCGGGGTCCTATGAAGCAGAGATGGAAGGGAGGCGAAGGGGAGCGATAGCAGCCGCCGGCCCCAGGGGCAAGGAGAGGGAACTCCGCGGGAAAAGGGAAGACCGCCCGGCGTTAACCCGCTCTTAACCTCGTTCGTTAAGAAAGAGGTAACGACAAGGCTCGGACCGACGCCCATGAACCCCGCCCGCAAGACGCGTCCTGATTTCGACACGACCCGCCGCGGGGACCTCGGCCCCGTCCCCGGCCCGGAGGACTTCGCCAACATCCTGCGCCTGCGTCCTCAAATCCAGCCCGCGGTGGCCGAGCCCCGCGAGCGGATGGCGACGACTGTGACCGAGCAGGACATCTCCTCGGCTCTGGACCTCGTGAGGCAGGCGGCGGCCAGCATCCGCGACGCCGACGAGCGCGTCCGCGACAGCCAGTCCCGGACCCAGGCCCTCCTGCAACGGGCGGTCGAAGAGCTGAAATCGGCCGAGGCACGCGCCGAGAGGGCGGAGGCGCTGACACGGGCCGCCGAAACCCGCGCCAGGGAAGCCCAGGCCCGGGCCGAAGAGGCCGAGAACTGGCTGCGCCAGGTCTTCGCGACGATCTCCGAGGAACTGCCCGCCCGGCATTGACAGATCTATTTGCCGGAGATGACCGCCTGCGTGGTCTCGCCCTTCCTGACCTCCACGATGTCGTAGATGCCGCCGCCGCGGGTCAGATACGAAGCCGGCTCGGTCCAGAAGACCCGCGTCGCGACGATGTAACGCCCGGGCATCAGGTTCTCGAACAGGAACCGGCCGCGCATGTCCACCTTCGTCTCGCGCCGGTAATTGTAATATTCGGCCGGCGGCTCCTCGACCTCCTCGCCCCAATAGGCGCGCATGTCGCCGCCGAACATCGCATTGAAGCGGGCGGTCGCATAGGCCGTCGCCGGAATGAGGAAGACCCGCTCCCCGGCCGCCGTGACGAGCCGGCCGTAATCGCGGCGCAGAAATGCCTGCCCCTCGATCCGGCCCGTCCCTTGGACGAGGACATAGGCTGCCTCCTGCGCGTCGAAACGCAAACCGATGCTTTTCGGCTGGCAACCCGCCACGCAGACGGCGCAACAGATCGCCGCCCAGATACGCAACCCCATGGGACGCCCCCATCCCGCCTCGACGGAATCAGGGGAAAGCCGGCCTGCGCGTCAAGCCACCTCAGATAGCGACGCTTGCAACCTTCGCGCTCAGGATCTCGGAGATGGAGCTGGAGACCTCCTCCATCGGCGCCATCCCGTCGGTGACCTGAAGCATATTCCGCGCCCGATAATAATCGGAGAGCGGCGCCGTCTGCTTCCGGTAGGCGTCGAGGCGGATCTTGAACGCTTCCGGGTTGTCGTCCTTGCGCACGGTCTCGCCACGCGCCTGCGCCTCGCGGGCCCGGTTCGCGATCCGCGCGAGCAGCGCGTCCTCGTCGACCTTCAGCTCGACGACGGCATCGAGCTTGATGCCCCTTTGCGCGAGCATGTGGTCCAGAGCCTCCGCCTGCGCGACGGTGCGCGGGAATCCGTCCAGAATAAAGCCGCCCCGCGCATCTTCCTCGGCGATCCGGTCGCCCACGATGCCGACGACGACCTCGTCCGGCACCAGGCCGCCCCGGGCCATGATCTCCTTGGCCTGGAGCCCGACCGGCGTGCCGGCGGCCACCGCGGCTCGCAGCATTTCCCCGGTGGAGAGCTGCGGAATGCCGAAGCGTTCCACGATCCGCTCCGATTGGGTGCCCTTCCCGGCTCCCGGCGGACCTAACAGGATCAGTCTCATCGTCTCGCCCCCCCCAAGCCCCGGCCGATCCGATTCGGCTCGGGTATTCTAACGCCGCCTCGCCCCGCGCAGCTTGGCCTTCTTGACGAGGCCTTCATATTGATGGGCCAGCAGGTGCCCGTGAATCTGCGCGACCGTGTCCATCGTCACCGATACCACGATCAGCAAGGATGTTCCGCCGAAATAAAACGGCAGAGCCGCATAGGAAATCAAGACCTCCGGCAAAAGGCAGATAATCACCAGATAGGCCGCACCGATCACGGTGATGCGGGTCAGCACATAGTCGATCTGCTCGGCCGTCCGATCGCCCGGACGGATGCCCGGAATGAAGCCCCCGTGCTTCTTGAGGTTGTCGGCCGTCTCCTGCGGATTGAAGACGATCGCCGTGTAGAAGAAGGCGAAGAAGACGATCAGCGCGGCATAGAGCGCCACATAGGCCGGCCGGCCATGGCCCAGGAAGGCCGAGACCATCTGAAGCCATCCGGTCCCGGTCTGGTCTCCCGAGAAGCTCGCGAAGGTCGCCGGCAGCAGCAGCAGCGAGGAGGCGAAGATCGGCGGGATGACGCCGGACGTATTGAGCTTCAGCGGCAGGAACGACGTCTGCCCCTCGTACATCCGGTTGCCGACCTGGCGCTTGGGATAGTTGATCAGGAGCCGGCGCTGCGCCCGCTCCATGAAGACGATGAAGGCGACGACGACGATCGCCATCACCGCCACCCCGAAGATGATGCCCGTCGACAGCGCGCCCTGGCGGCCCAGCTCGAGCGTGCCGCCGATCGCCAGCGGCAGATGCGCCACGATGCCCGCGAAGATGATCAGCGAGGAGCCGTTGCCGATGCCGCGGCTCGTGATCTGCTCGCCGAGCCACATCAGGAACATCGTGCCGCCGGTCAGCGT
>NZ_DAOLAJ010000167.1:0-3340 GCF_035325185.1 Enterovirga sp.
TGCTGCGCAAGAAGGGCGTCGTCGGCAAGTTCGTCGAGTTCTTCGGCCCCGGCCTCGCCGACCTCTCGGTCGCCGACCGCGCCACGATCGGCAACATGGCGCCCGAATACGGCGCGACCTGCGGCTTCTTCCCGATCGACGAGAAGACGATCGGCTACCTGCGCACCTCCGGCCGCGCGCCCGAGCGTGTCGCCCTGGTGGAAGCCTATGCCAAGGAGCAGGGCATGTGGCGCGACGCCTCGACGCCCGACCCGGTCTTCACCGACACGCTCGAGCTGGACCTGTCCGCGGTCGTCCCGTCCATGGCCGGGCCGAAGCGCCCGCAGGACCGGGTCGAGCTGGACAACGTCAAGCGCTCCTTCACGGCGGCGCTGGAAGGCGAGTTCAAGAAGCCCGGCCAGGCCGCCAAGCGCTACAAGGTCGAGGGGGCGAATTTCGACCTCGGCCATGGCGACGTCGTGATCGCGGCCATCACCTCCTGCACCAACACCTCGAACCCCTCGGTCATGATCGGCGCGGGCCTCCTCGCCCGCAACGCCGTCGCCAAGGGCCTGCGGGTGAAGCCCTGGGTGAAGACCTCGCTCGCGCCGGGCTCGCAGGTGGTCGAGGAATATTTCAACAAGTCCGGCCTCCAGCCCTTCCTGGACCAGCTCGGCTTCAACCTCGTCGGCTTCGGCTGCACCACCTGCATCGGCAATTCGGGACCGCTGCCGGAGCCGATCTCGAAGGCGATCAACGACAACGACATCATCGCCGGCGCGGTGATCTCGGGGAACCGGAACTTCGAGGGCCGCGTCAACCCGGACGTGAAGGCGAACTACCTCGCCTCCCCGCCGCTCGTCGTCGCCTATGCGCTGGCGGGCTCCCTCCAGGTCGACCTCGCGACGGAGCCGCTCGGCACGGGCGAGGACGGCAAGCCCGTCTATCTCAAGGACATCTGGCCCTCGACGCAGGAGATCGCCGATTTCGTCGAGAAGACGATCACCTCCGAGCTGTTCCGGTCGCGCTATGCGGACGTCTTCGCGGGCGACGCCCACTGGAAGGCCGTCCCCGTCTCGACCGGGCAGACCTACGGCTGGTCGATCAACTCGACCTATATCCAGAACCCGCCCTATTTCGAGGGCATGAAGAAGGAGCCGGCGCCGCTCACCGACATCCTGAGCGCGCGCATCCTCGGCCTCTTCCAGGACTCGATCACGACCGACCACATCTCGCCCGCCGGCAATATCCGGGCTTCCTCGCCCGCCGGCGTGTATCTCCAGTCGCATCAGGTCCGCGTCGCCGATTTCAACCAGTACGGCACGCGGCGCGGCAACCACGAGGTCATGATGCGGGGCACCTTCGCCAATATCCGCATCAAGAACCAGATGGTCCGCGACGAGGCCGGGAACGTGGTCGAGGGCGGCTACGCCATCCACCAGCCCTCCGGCGAGCGCATGGCCATCTATGACGCCGCCATGCGCTACAAGCAGGAAGGCGTGCCGCTCGTCGTGATGGCCGGCAAGGAATACGGCACGGGCTCGTCCCGCGACTGGGCCGCCAAGGGCACCAACCTGCTCGGCGTTCGCGCCGTCATCGCCGAGAGCTTCGAGCGCATCCACCGCTCGAACCTCGTCGGCATGGGCGTCATGCCGCTCGTCTTCCAGGGCTCCGACAGCTGGGCCTCGCTCGGGCTCAAGGGCGACGAGGTGCTCACCCTGCGCGGCATCGCCGAGGACCTCACGCCGCGCAAGAAGATGACGCTCGAGGTCAAGTCGTCGGACGGCAGCGTCAAGGAAGTGCCGCTGCTCTGCCGCATCGACACGCTCGACGAGCTGGAATATTTCAAGAACGGGGGCATCCTGCCCTACGTGCTGCGCCAGCTCGCGGCCTGACGCAACGGGCGCCGCAGGCGACGCCCAAGCGGAACGGGAGAGGCTCGCGACGGGCCTTTCTCGATCCTTGCGAGGTCCGTTCCGCCTCCTCTCGAAAACTCCCTTGCGGGCTGTTATGGGATCATGACAACCTGCGAGGGAGCGCTTGGTGTCGGACATCCTGAAGATCATCGAACGGATCGTTCAGGGCCGATCGTCCTTCACGATCCTTTTCAGCCTGACCCTCATCTTCCTGACGGTGGTCGCGTTCAGGTTCGAAGACCTCGCAAAAGTCGCGTCCGAGTACGTTGCCGCAAAGCCGGCGCCGTCCAAGGCGGCGCCCCCCGGCGCCGAGGCTCCCGCCAAGCCCGCCGCGCGGGCCGACGCGACGCCGGCTGCCCCTCCTCGGAGCGACCCTTCCTCTTCGCCGGGCATGAGCTCGCCGGCGCGGGAGGACACGTCTCCGGCCGGCTCGGCGGCAGGCGCCGGCTGCCTGTTCCTGCCCCGGCGTCCCGACCAATCCATCGACGTCGTTCCCGGCGCGATCCTGTGCGACGATGCCAGCCGTGAACGCGCCAGCGTGCAGGACATCCACCCGGACTTCCTGAGTTTCGTCCGCGACGACAGGACGGTCGCCCGATGCAGCACCAGGCCGGATCGCACCTGCAGCGTCTGGCCGGGCGCCCCCATCCTCCGCGTTTCGATGAAATCCGGGGGATCGAACCCTACGGGGCGTCTTTTCTTCTCCGAACGTTGAAACGCTTCGAGCGCGCCGGCCCCGATTCCCTTTCAGCTATGCTCATCGAAGAAAGGTCCTGACATGAACTGCTTCGCTCGAAGCTCGGCGATCATCCTCTGTGCGATGTCCGGATTGCATGGGGCATTCGCACAGACGAGCAGCGCGTCCCCGGACAAGCCGGCGGTCATGCTCAAAAGCGGCACGCCCGCCAGCATTGCCATGGTCCAGCACGGGATCTTCGAAATGTCTCCCGGCGATACGACCGACCTGACCGACGAGCGCCTGTTTTTTGTGTTGCAGAAAATTATGCATCCAGAAGATAAATTGTCTTCGTTAATTATTTATACAATAAACGGGGTTGGTTTTAATGCAAAACTAGGAAGTCGCATAAATTTGAAAGAAAGTTTCAAGATAAACAGGCGCGAATGCTTTATCGACGTCGTTGACATCCTCAGCCCGGATGGTGGGAAGCCGATTGCCAAGTTCAGGATGTATTGCGTCTAGAGCCTGGATCGCGAGGACGGACCGCCGGCGCGGCCGGTGGGCTTCTCGTCGGCCAGAGTCTCCATCGGCCTCGCGTCCATCTCCGAAAACGAGATCGAGCAAGTTGACGGCGTACTGGAACGGTTCCAGTGTCCGGCAACCGCTGCGCCTCGTGGGGAGCCGGGCCCAACGGCGGGATCGGAGGAGACGATGGCAACGGAAGCGCAGAGGGCAGGCCCCTCTCATCAGACGACGGATCCGCCGC
>NZ_DAOLAJ010000168.1:0-3102 GCF_035325185.1 Enterovirga sp.
ATGCTCGAAATCAACAATCTCGTCGTCCAGATCGAGGACAACCGCATCCTGAACGGCCTCAACTTGAAGGTGGCCGACGGAGAGGTCGCGGCCATCATGGGGCCGAACGGCTCCGGCAAGTCGACGCTCTCCTACGTCATCGCCGGCAAGGAGGATTACGAGGTTCTCGACGGCGAGATCATTCTCGACGGCAGGAACCTCCTGGAGATGGAGCCCGACGAGCGCGCCGCCGCCGGCGTGTTCCTCGCCTTCCAGTATCCGCTGGAGATCCCCGGCGTCGGCACGATGACCTTCCTCAAGGCCGCGCTGAACGCCCAGCGCCGCGCCCGCGGCGAGGACGAATTGTCGACGCCGGAGCTGATCAAGCGCGTCAACGCCGCCGGCCAGAAGCTTGAAATCAGCAAGGATTTCCTCAAGCGCGCCCTCAATGTCGGCTTCTCGGGCGGCGAGAAGAAGCGGATGGAAATCCTCCAGATGGCGCTCCTGGAGCCGAAATTCTGCATCCTCGACGAGACCGATTCCGGCCTCGACATCGACGCGCTGCGCATTGTCGCCGAGGGCGTGAACGCGCTTCGCTCGAAGGACCGCTCCTTCCTGGTCATCACGCACTACCAGCGCCTGCTGAACCACATCGTGCCCGACACCGTGCACGTGATGGCGAACGGCCGCATCGTGAAGTCGGGCGGCAAGGAGCTGGCGCTCGAACTCGAGGCCAACGGCTATGCCGATTACCGCACGGCGGAGGCGGCCTGACCATGACCGAGGTGACGCAGATCAGGACCGCCGCCGAGACGGGTCTCGGCGCGCTGTTCGACCGCCTCAAGGGCGGCCTGCCCGGCGACGTCGCCGTGCGCGAGGCCGCGCTTGCCGGGTTCCGCGAGCGCGGCCTGCCGCATCGGCGGGTGGAGGAGTTCAAGTATTTCGACCTGCGCGCACTCATGCGCGAGGCGGCGCCCCCGGCGCCGAAGCCGGGCGCGACGGAGGTCGCGAAGGCTTTCGGCTTCGCCAAGGTCTTCGCCGAGATCGAGGCGAGCCGGCTGACCTTCGTCAACGGCCATCTCGCGACCGATCTCGCGGAGGGGCCGAGCTTCCCGCAGGGGATCGAGGTGGTGCCGCTGGCCGATGCCCTGGCCGAGGGGCATCCGGCCCTCGCCTCGCTCGGGCGGGTCGAGGTGGCGCGGGGCAACCCGATCCTGGACCTCAACACGGCCTTCATGAATGACGGCGCCGTGATCCGCGTGCCGGCGGGGACAGTGGTCGAGCAGCCGATCGCCCTGCGCTTCGTCTCGTGCTCGGACCGGCCGTTCTCGACCGCGAGCCGCGTGCTCGTCCTCGTCGAGGCGGGCGCCTCGGTGACGCTGATCGAGAGCCATGAGGGAAGCGGTATCGCCGCGCAGACCAACACGGTGGTCGAGTTGGTCGTCGGCGACGGCGCGAAGGTCGATCATGTCCGCTTCAACGGGGAGGGGGGCGAGACGCTCTCGCTTTCGACCTTCGTGGCGACGCTCGGCAGGAACGTGACCCTCGCGACGCATAATGCCGTGATCGGCGCGGCGGCCGCGCGGCACCAGGTCTTCCTCGTCTTCAAGGGCGAGGGATCGACGGCGCAGATCGACGGGATCGGCCTTCTGCGCGGGCGCCAGCATGGCGATGCGACGCTCGTCGTCGACCATGCCGTGCCTCATTGCACGAGCCGCGAGGCGTTCAAGACGATCCTCGACGGCCAGTCCACGGGCGTCTTCCAGGGCAAGATCATCGTCCGCCCCCATGCCCAGAAGACCGATGGCGGCATGAAGTCCGATGCGCTCCTCCTCTCGGAGGGATGCACGATGAACAACAAGCCGGAACTCGAGATCTTCGCGGACGACGTGGTCTGTGGCCACGGCGCGACCTGCGGAGCGCTGGACGAGGACCTGCTCTTCTACCTGCGCAGCCGCGGCCTGCCGCAGCCCGAGGCCGAGAGCCTGCTGCTCCAGGCTTTCGTCGGCCCGCCCATCGAGGCGGTGGCGCATGAGGGCGTGCGCGAGGCGCTCGTCACGGCGGTGGAGTCCTGGCTTGCCGGACGCCGCTGAGGCGGCGGCGCCGCGCGTCGCGGGCTATTCCTTCAGGGAAGCCGGGGAGGATCTGGTCGCGGGCGCCTTCAGGGCGCGCCGGCCCGCGCGCCGCCGCGAGTCCCGGCCGCTCGGCTGGGGTTGGCAGGCGGGGCTGGTCGGCCTCGCCGGGCTCGCGAGCGGCGTGGACATCTATCTCCGCGAGCCCTTCCAGCCCTCCGACGTTCCCGCCGACTGGGCCGGATGGCTCCCGCTGCTGAACATCGTCGGCAATCCCGCCATCTCGATCCTCGTGTCGCTCCTGTGCTGGCTGCTGATGATCGGGGGAGGCAAGCTCCTTTTCCTTGGGCGCTTCGCGGCGCGGGATCTCGGCAGCGGCCTCGCCCTCGGCTGGTGGTCGGCGACCCTGCCGATCCTCGGCGCCATCGCGGCCGGGCTGGCCTTCGGGCTGAAGAGCGATACGATCGCCCTTCTCGTCACCGTCCTCGTCACCGCCCATATCGTGCCGAGCCTCGCGGAGACCTGCGACATCACGATCGGGCGGGCCTTCGGCATCGCCGTTCT
Organism: Enterovirga sp.; assembly: GCF_035325185.1. Classification (GTDB taxonomy): domain Bacteria; phylum Pseudomonadota; class Alphaproteobacteria; order Rhizobiales; family Beijerinckiaceae; genus Enterovirga. The sequence goes on from NZ_DAOLAJ010000168.1 coordinate 2,616, forward strand.
CGGTCCGCTTGCGCTCATCCTTCTCGCGGTGGCGGGGGCGGTCGGGTTCGGCTTCCTCGGCAAGCTCGCCGGAGCGAGGTTCGTCCCGTGACCGCCGTGGCCGGCGGCTATCGGCCCGCGCTCGCCTTGCGCCACCTCTGGCGGGGCGCGGCCGCGCCGGGCGAGGCGATGCGCGAGGCTCTGAGGGCGCGGATCGGGGAGACGGCGCGCCTCGTTCTCCTTGGGCTCGTCGCGGCGGCCCTGGGGTTCGCCGATCCAGAGACGCGCGGCTTCGGGCGGGCGGCCATCGAGAACGCCCGCGACGATCCCTCCCGGCTGCACGGGCTGACGCTTCTCGCCACCGACACCGCCCTGATCGGGCTCGCCGTGGTGGCCGCCTATTGGATCGCAGCTTTGGTCGCGCATTCCCTCGTCTGGCCGAGCTGGAGCCGCGCCAGCCTCGCGCGGATGCGCTCGGCCGTGGCGCTCGGGGCGTGGTTCGCGCTGC
>NZ_DAOLAJ010000169.1:0-2948 GCF_035325185.1 Enterovirga sp.
ACCTCTGACCCCCAGATTCGTAGTCTGGTGCTCTATCCAGCTGAGCTACGGGCGCCCATGCTCGCCGAGCTTGATCCGGCGACGAGGGCGTTCGGATAGTGCGTCGGCGGACGCATTGCAAGCCTCTTGCATCGCACACGGGAATAATTCCCAGCCTCAGGCTTCGTCGGGCCACCGTTGGAACTTTTCTGGCCATCCTCACAGGCGCGATGGCGGGGCGGCTCCGAGGGCGGGCTGGCATTCGGGGCAATGGAAGGTCGAGCGGCCCGATTGCACAAGGCGGTGGATGATGCCCCGGCAATGAGGGCGCATGCAGGACTCACCCTCCCGGTCGTAGACCCGGAACCGCTCCTGAAAGGCGCCGGCGCTGCCGTCGACCCGAGCATGGTCGCGAAGCGTCGAGCCGCCGACCGAAACCGCCTCCTCCAGCACCTCCTTGATCGCCGCCGCGAGCAGGGCGGCCGCGGCGAACGGCTTGCCCTTCGGGGTCGCCACGGAGCCGGCCGGCGCCTCAGGTGACAGCCGCGCCCGGAAAAGCGCCTCGCAGACGTAGATGTTGCCGAGCCCGGCCACCAGGCGCTGGTCGAGCAGGGCCGCCTTCAGCGGCGCGCGCCGGCCGGCGAACAGCGCCGCGAGCCGGGCACCGTCGAGATCGGGCCCCAGGGGCTCGATGCCCATCGTCGCGAAAGGAGGCGTCGAATCCAGCCGGTCGAGCGGCAGCAGCGTCATGAAGCCGAAGCGGCGCACGTCATTGTAGATGACGGTCGGACCCGCCTCCATCTCGAAGACGACGTGGTCGTGAGCGGGATGGGGCGGCCGCGTGTGATAGAAGCCGCCAGGCTCCTCGGCCTCGACCGGCGTCTCGACCCGAAAGCGGCCGCTCATTCCCAGATGCATCACCAGGGCCTCGCCGGTGGACAATTCGGCGATCAGATATTTCGCGCGCCGGCGCAGGGCCTCGATGCGGGCTCCCGCGAGGCGGCGCGCGAAGCGGCTCGGAAAGGGAAAGCGCAAATCCGGTCGCCGCAGCGTGACGCGGCCGATACGCCGGCCGACCAGGGCCGGCGCAAGCCCGCGCCTCACGGTCTCGACCTCGGGTAGCTCGGGCATGAACGGGTCTCCCGCCGTCCCGTCTACCGGGCGGGCCCGCTTGCGTCACCCGTCGCGCGGCGGGATGGCGCGTGATAAGACCTCCGTATGTCGCGCACAGGGCAATATGCGCTTCTCTTCGTCAGCCTCGCCTTCGTCGCGGCCGGGATCGGCATGGCCGCCACGGGCGCGGAGGGGGGCTGGCCGGCCATCCTGTTCTTCGGCGTCTGCGCGGCCGTCGCCGCCTGGCAGCTCTGGCCCCGCCTGATCGAGGGCGAGACGAAGGATCCCGGAGAATTGCTGGCGGGTTTCCCCGGCCCCGTCATCCTTCGGATGGGGCGGGGCAAGCCGGCCCTTCTCCTCGCCGCGACCCTCGTCTTCTGGGGCGTTCTCTTGTGGCTGACGCTGCACCGGCCCTTCGATCCCTGGCTGACGCCGATCCTGTGGGCCGGCGTCGCAGTGACCGGCCTCTCCCTTCCCCTCCTGGCGCTCCTGCTGGTCAACGGGGCCTCCCTGGTGCTGACGGCCGAGGGATTCGAAGCCCGCCATGTCTGGAGGCGCCGATTCGTGCGTTGGCGGGACATAGGAGATTTCTCTGTCGGCGAGATTCCGCCGAGCTACATCCCGATCGTCATCTATGACGATGTCACGGCGAGCGGCGCCCTCGCGCGGGCCAATGCCGCGATCAGCGGGCGCAACGCGGCCTTGCCCGACAGCTACGGCCTTGCGCCCGAGGATCTGGCGGAACTGATGAACGGCTGGCGGGGGCGGGCTTTGTCGGGCCGTTGACCGCGCGCGAAGCGCCGCGTGGCGTCGGCCGCTTCTTTTCGCTATTGCCCCCTGATGCAGGACGCGAACCACGGCACGAACCACATGGGCGGCGGGTCGGACACGACGCATTTCGGCTTCGAGGACGTGCCTCTCGGGGAGAAGCAGGGCCGCGTCGACGAGGTCTTCCATTCGGTCGCGCGCCGCTACGACCTGATGAACGACCTGATGTCGGCCGGCCTGCACCGGATCTGGAAACAGGCGCTCGTCTCGATGGCGCGCCCGCCGCGCGGGCGTCCCTACCGCCATCTGGACGTCGCAGGCGGCACGGGCGACGTCGCCTTCCGCATCGCCGAGGCCGGCGGCTCATCGACCTCGGTGACGGTCGCGGACATCAATGGCGGCATGCTGGCGGTCGGGCGCGAGCGGGCGAGGAAGCGCGGCGAGGAGCGGGTCGAGTTCGTCGAGGCGAATGCCGAGGAGCTTCCCTTCGCCGACGAGAGCTATGACGGCTACACCATCGCCTTCGGCATCCGAAACGTGCCGCGGATCGAGCGCGCCCTCGCCGAAGCGCATCGGGTGCTGAGGCCCGGCTCGCGCTTCCTCTGCCTCGAATTCTCGCATGTGGACGTGCCGGGGCTGGACGCGCTCTACGAAGCCTATTCGTTCAAGGTCATTCCGGCCCTCGGCGAATTCGTCGCCAAGGACCGCGCTTCCTACCAGTATCTCGTCGAATCGATCCGCAAGTTCCCACCTCCCGGCCGCTTCGCGCGGATGATCGAGGCGGCCGGGTTCCGGCAGGTGAGCCACCGCCCGCTGACGGGCGGGATCGTGGCCATCCACGGCGGCTGGAAGATCTAGTGGCCGATTCACGGATCGCACCGCCGCCCTCCCCCCGCCTGCGGCGGGGGGGGGGGGGGGGCCCCCCGGCTTGTTTCCGGGGCGAGCCGGGGGGGGGGGGGGGGGGGGGGGGCGGCCCCCCGCCGGGGGGGCCCGGGGGGGGGGGGCCCCCCCCCCCCCCCCCCCCCGCGCCCCGCCCCCCCCCCCCCCCCCCCCCCCCCCGCCCCCCCCCCCCCCCCCCCGCCCCCCCC
>NZ_DAOLAJ010000170.1:0-2918 GCF_035325185.1 Enterovirga sp.
GGAGATCGTGCGCCCGCCCGTATCCTTGAGCTGCGCGTCGAAGGCCGAGAGCGGAGGAACCTCCAGCGCCTGCGACTGGCGCTGCCGGGCCGGCAGCGCGCCGCCGAGCGCCGCGCGGCGCTGGCGCAGATAGGTCAGCTCGGGCGAGCCCTCCTCGAAGCGGATGAAGGGCACCTCGGCCAGCTTCTCGTCGGAGATCGGAAGCTGGAAGCGGTCGCGGAACTCGCGCAGCGACGTCTCGCCCATCTTCTTCTGCTGATGGGTGATGTTCTGGCCTTCACCGGCCTCGCCCATGCCGTAGCCCTTGACGGTCTTGGCGAGGATGACGGTCGGCTGGCCCTTGTGCTCGGTCGCGGCCTTGTAGGCGGCATAGACCTTGAGCGGATCATGCCCGCCGCGAACGAGCGCCCAGATCTGGTCGTCCGTCCAGTCCTTCACCATGGCCGCCGTCTCGGGCCTCTTGCCGAAGAAATGTTCGCGCACATAGGCGCCGTTCTTCGACTTGAAGTCCTGGTATTCGCCGTCGACCGTCTCGGTCATCAGCTTGAGGAGCGCGCCGCTCGTGTCGGCGGCGAGGAGCTGGTCCCAGCCCGAGCCCCAGATCACCTTGATGACGTTCCAGCCCGCGCCCTTGAACTGGGCCTCCAGTTCCTGGATCACCTTGCCGTTGCCGCGCACCGGCCCGTCGAGGCGTTGCAGGTTGCAGTTGATGATGAAGATCAGGTTGTCGAGATGCTCGCGGGAGGCCAGCGAGATCGCGCCGGTCGATTCCGGCTCGTCCATCTCCCCATCGCCGAGAAGCGCCCAGACCTTGCGGTTCGCGGTATCCGCGAAGCCGCGGTTATGGACGTATTTGAGGAACCGCGCCTGGTAGATCGCCATCAGCGGCCCGAGGCCCATCGAGACGGTCGGGAACTGCCAGTAATCGGGCATCAGCCAGGGATGCGGATAGGACGGGATCCCCTTGCCGCCCACCTCCTGGCGGAACTCCAGGAGCTGCTCCTCGGAGAGCCGGCCCTCGACGAAGGAGCGCGCATAGATGCCCGGCGAGACGTGGCCCTGGATATAGATCAGGTCGCCGCCGTGATTCTCGCTCGGCGCGTGCCAGAAATGCTGGAAGCCCGTGTCGTAGAGGAGCGCCGAGGACTGGAAGCTCGCGATATGGCCGCCCAGTTCCGAGGAGACCTTGTTCGCCCGCAGCACGATCGCCATCGCGTTCCAGCGGATGATCGAGCGGATCTTGTGCTCGATCGTCCGGTCGCCCGGATGGTGCGGCTGCTTCTCGACCGGGATCGTGTTCAGATAGGGCGTGTTGGCCGAGAACGGCACCGGCGCCCCGCGCCGACGCGCCTCGTCGATCACCTGGCCCAGAAGGAAATGCGCCCGCTCGGGACCCTCGACCTCGATCACGCCGTCGAGCGAATCCAGCCATTCCCGCGTCTCGGCAGGATCCGTATCGCGCGCCTGATCCATGTTCCCTCCCTTAAGGGCCTGTCTGTCTCGTTGCATGCTTATGGACGCGGCGCGCGGGGGGACGCAACCGGGATTCCGCTCGAAACGCAGAGAACTTGGGCTCTGGGGAACTTGCCTTTATTCCCCTGCCTTCGAGCTGAGCGGGGGCGTGAAAAAGGCCAACTATCCGCGGTTCTTCAAGTCGTCGAAGAACCACCCTACCGCCCAGCCGATGCAATAGATCACGGCAACTGTCGGCAAAAACAGCATCGCCCATACCACCAGACCGGGCAGCTGCTCCATGAGTGGGAATAGCCCGAGCTTCTCGGCTGCGGCAGCCGCGAAAGCGACCGGGAGCTGCTTGAGCACGAATGTGCCCTTTGGGTCTCCAACCCGGTTGCTCGCATAGACCCAGATCGCCACGGAGGCGAGCACATAGACCATGCAGAAAGCGAGACCTGCACGGCTCAACTTCATGGGGATGAGAGGGACTTCAGGAAGACTTCGGAATGACGGGCCGCCATGGCTTTTTCACCAGCCTCTAGGACGGGATTTACCGCAACCTTGTCGACCGAAGCCCTTCCGCGATGACTTCACATTTTATGCCCGTAGACAGGAGGACGGGTTCCTCGCTTTCCGCTAACCATAAATTAATTCCGGCTCCAATTTGGCTCACTTGCGAGGGTCCCGCATCAGTGAAGCCTCACTGCTACCTGTTGATGTGTGGGCACGTAGCCGATGTATTCGTAGCCAGAAATTTTATCAGACGAATTAAGATTCATCATTAATTCCTTGAATGCCTTATATTCATGCTCGCGCCAGCCTACGTAATTAAAGTATTCATCAAAAACAACGATCGTTCCTGGCCTTAACCTATAGCGACAGAGGTCTAATACAGTCTTTGTCGACGAATAGAGGTCACAGTCGATATGTAAGAACGAAATCTCCTCTGCATGCCTGCTTAGAAAGCTCGGAAGAGAGGCATCGAAATAGCCCGTGACCAATTCGACATTAGCCCGAACCTCCGGTGCCTGCCGGGCGAATGCGCCCTTCTTGAAATCAGGGCGCCAATCCTCGGGCAATCCCTCGAAACTGTCAAAGCCGTAGACGGTTGAGGAAAGCAGGGAGGCGATATGGTTGATCGTAGAGCCTGACGCAACACCGAATTCAAGCATTAATCCAGGAAAAGTTACGTTCTTTACCGCGTAAGTAAGAAGATCCTTGGCGTTGTTGAACGTCATGGATGATGAAAGGTTCTTCAGAGCGTAATCGGCGGAATCGGCGGCCGCCGCCAACCTCAAGAATTTGTTCAGATCGCCACCATCGAGCCGGGCACCACGAAGCCCGAAGAAAGCATTCAAGCGTTCATCGATTGCGCTACTGATCAAGGATTTCAATTTTTCTTCATCCATGGCGTAACTCCAGTTTCGGCTAGCAGGGTGTTGAAAAAGCCGCAGCCCGATATC
>NZ_DAOLAJ010000171.1:0-2909 GCF_035325185.1 Enterovirga sp.
GCCAGCCTCGCGCGGATGCGCTCGGCCGTGGCGCTCGGGGCGTGGTTCGCGCTGCTTCCCACCCTCGCCGTGAAGCTCGCGGCCCTGGCCCTCCTTCCGGCGAGGATGGTCGCGGCCGATCCGCCGAGCCTCTACACCGCCATCGAGCCGGGCGTGGGGCTACCCTATTTCGCCGCCTGCCTCATGGCCGCCTTCGGGGCCGCGGCCGCGCGGGCGGTCCCGGTCGCGATCCTGGTCAATGGAGGCTTTTATCTCCTCCTCGTGATCCTCTATTTCGTGGCTCCGTCCCCATGACGGACACGGCGCCGGCCCGGAGGCCGCTTCATTCCATGACCTACGATGTCGAGGCCCTGAGGGCCGAGTTCCCGATCCTGTCCGCCGAGGTCTACGGCAAGCCGCTGGTCTATCTCGACAACGCCGCCTCCGCGCAGAAGCCGCGCGCGGTGATCGACGCCATGGTGGCGACGATGACCGGCGGCTATGCCAACGTGCATCGCGGGCTGCACTACATGGCGAATGCGGCGACCGACGCCTTCGAGGCCGGCCGCGAGAGCGTGCGGGCCTTCCTCAACGCCGCCTCGACCGACGAGATCGTGTTCACCCGCTCGGCGACCGAGGCGATGAACCTCGTTGCCGACAGCTACGGCCGCCTCGCGATCTGGGAGGGGGACGAGATCATCCTCTCCATCATGGAGCACCATTCCAACATCGTGCCCTGGCATTTCCTGCGCGAGCGCAAGGGCGCGGTGATCAAGTGGGCGCCGGTGGACGACGAGGGCAATTTCCTCCTCGAGGAATTCGAGAAGCTGTTCACGCCGCGCACGAAGATCGTGGCGATGACCCATATGTCGAACGTGCTGGGCACGGTGACGCCGATCGCGGAGATCATCCGCATCGCTCATGCGCATGGCGTGCCGGTGATGGTGGACGGCAGCCAGGGTGCGGTCCATCTCGACGTGGACGTGCAGGCGCTGGATGCCGATTTCTACGTGCTCACGGGCCACAAGGTCTACGGGCCGACCGGCATCGGGGTGCTCTACGGCAAGAAGGCGTGGCTGGAGAAGCTGCCCCCCTACGAGGGCGGCGGCGAGATGATCAGGACGGTGACGCGGGACACGGTCACCTATGGCGATCCGCCGCATCGCTTCGAGGCGGGAACGCCGCCGATCATCGAGGCCGTCGGCCTCGGGGCCGCCTTGCGCTTCATGGAATCGGTCGGCCGGCCCGCCATCCGGGCGCATGAGGAAGCCCTCGGCGCCTATGCGCAGGAGCGGCTCGGGCGCATGAATTCGATCCGCATCCTCGGCCGGGCGAGGGGGAAGGGGCCCATCCTCTCCTTCGAGATGAAGGGCGCCCATGCCCATGACGTCGCGACCGTGATCGACCGGCAGGGCGTGGCGGTGCGGGCGGGCACGCATTGCGCGATGCCGCTGCTCGAGCGCTTCGGGGCGACCTCGACCTGCCGCGCGTCGTTCGGCCTCTACAATACCATGGCCGAAGTCGATAAGCTGGCGGACGCATTGGCCCGGGCCGAGAGCCTGTTCTCCTGATGCCGGGCGACGAGACGAGAGTTCAGATGAGCGAAGCTTCCACGGAGATCGCGGCCGCGGCTGCGCCGTCCTCTTCCCTGCCGCCGGAGGAGGTCGACCGCCTGACGGATGACATCGTCGCGGCCCTCAAGTCGATCTACGACCCCGAGATCCCGGCTGATATCTACGAGCTGGGCCTGATCTATCGCGTCGATATCGCGGACGACCGCACGGTCACGATCGACATGACGCTGACGGCGCCGGCCTGTCCCGTGGCCGGCGAGATGCCGCTCTGGGTCGAGAATGCCGTCTCGGCGGTGGCGGGCGTCAGGGAGACCAAGGTCAACATGGTCTTCGACCCGCCATGGGACCAGAGCCGCATGTCCGACGAGGCGCGCATCGCCCTCGACATGTGGTAGCGCGATCCCATGGCCGATGCGGCGGAGGCCGGATCCGGCCTCGTGGACGGCGTTCTCGAAACGGCGCTCTATGTCGAGGATCTCGACCGGGCCGCCGCCTTCTACGAGGGCATGCTCGGGATGAGGCGGCTCTTCGGGGATTCGCGCCTGATCGCCCTCGACAGCGGCCGGCGCGGCGTGCTGCTCCTCTTTCGCCGGGGCACGACCCTGGAGACGGTCCGCCTGCCCGGCGGCACCATTCCTCCCCATGACGGGAGCGGGCCCGTCCATATCGCGCTGGCGGTCGGCGAGGAGGCCCTGAAGGAAATCGAAGCCCGGCTTCCGGCGGCGGGAATCAGCGTCGAGGGGCGCACCGACTGGCCTCGCGGGGGACGCAGCATCTATGTGCGCGATCCCGACAGCCATCTCGTCGAATTCGCCACTCCCGGCCTATGGGCGATCTATTAGGGGCGAGGCGGATTCGCGATCGTCGGGAAGGGCGGGGACGTCAGCGCCGGATCGTGCTTGGTGCGGCCAAGAGGACTCGAACCTCCACCCCTCTCGGGACTAGCACCTCAAGCTAGCGCGTCTACCAGTTCCGCCATGGCCGCAGCGGGTTGCCCTTGGGCTCCCCGGAGGTGAGGGGCGTCTAACAGATCGGCTTTCAGGCCACAAGCCTCATGCGCGCCTTCTCGCACGCAGCCCCGTCCTGCCGGCGCTCGACTTCCGGGGCGGCGGGGGCCATGTCAGAATCGCTCGGGCTGCCATGCCGGCCGGCCCGTCTCGCGCGTGTTCGGGGTGAAGCCTTGGTCAGGGACGATCTGGAGCATCGATTCGCCGCGGCGCCCGGCTCGCCGCCGGTGGAATGGATCATCGCCGAGGGGCTCGTCGAATATCCGCGGGCGCTCGCGGCGATGGAAGCGCGCGGCGCGGCGATTGCGGCGGCGAGGAGGGGGGGATGTGCCCTTACCCCCGCAAGCCC
>NZ_DAOLAJ010000172.1:0-2863 GCF_035325185.1 Enterovirga sp.
CGCCCGCATGGAGGTGGCAGTTGCGCTGCATGCGGCGGAGGCCGCTCGGTACGGCGACACGTTCGGGCTTGAATGGGTGACCGTCAAGCATGCCGCCGCGGAGTTGGAGATCACCGAGGATGCTGTCCAGGCGCTATGCCGGCGGAGGGGCGAGGCCATTGGGGTTCGTGACGGACGGACGTGGCTCGTGCGGGCTTCCTGGCTCGCCGAGCGGCTTGCCCGCCGCGACTGTCGGGTCGTGTCGGGTTGAGATCGTGGCGCCCCGCCGCGCGCTCCGGCATGATTCCCGCCATGCCCAAGAAGCCTTCCCTCGTCACCGACCTTCTGTCCGCCCTTCAGGTCTTCGTCCTTGGCGCAGCCGAGAAGCCGCAGGCCGCCGCCACGATCCGCAAGCAGCCTGCCGGCGTCGATGTGGACGCTCTCGAGGCTGAGGTGGAGCGCATCGAGGCGGAGCGGCGCAAGGCGCTCGTCCGGGGCTCGGATTCGGACGTCGAAGCCCTCGACGGCAAGCTCGCCGCGGCCAATCGCGCCGCCGATTGCGGCATTGCGCTTCGTGACGAATTGCAGCGCCTCCTCGCCGAAGCCGAGGCTCGCGAGGCAGCCGACGCTCTGGCTTGCGAGCGCGCCGAGGCCGAGCGTCTGTCCCGGACGGCGATCGAGTCCCTTCAGACGCGCCTGCCCGCGCTCTTCGGGGATATCCGGTCGGTGATCCGCCAGGTCGCCGAGGCCGAAATCACCGTCGCGGCGATCAACGCGAAGCTGCCCGCAGCCGAGCACGTCTCGGGGCCCGAAGAGTGGCGCAGCGCGCCGGGCCGGGAGCCCGAGTGGATCATGGCGGAAGAGATCGTGTGGTGCTGGTGCTTTGAGAATGGCAACCGGCTGGATAGCGCGATGGCCGCCCGCGTTGCCGACCAGGACGGCGGCAGGGGCTTCCTTCCCAACGCGTCGTTGTATGCGCCCGCCAACACCCCGGTGGTCCGGCGTCCGTTCCGGAAGGTCACGAAGTTCCCGGAGACTTACGGGGGGCATCTCCGCGAGCTTGCGGCGTCGATCGCTCTCCCGCCGATCCGGGCCGGCGAGGTGGCGGGCTGGGACTTCGATGGAGGCTACGGCGGCGCCGAGCGCATCCTGGCCGCAATCGCCGAGCGCGAGGCGGCGCCGGCGGCCGTATACGTCGAGCGCCAGCCGGTCGTCCTCTACGAGCCCGTCAGCCACGCCCTCGGGAGCGAGCAGGCGGCATGACCTATCTTGCGCGTCTCGCCGATCAGGTTTTGAACCGGCCGCTCCTCCTGCATCCCGCCAAGCTGGAGACGATCGCGGGCGTCCTGTCGCGTCGGATCGGGCTCGACATCGTCGCGGCGGGGCCAGCGGAGGGCGCGGAAGCCTCGCGCTTCGTCGGCACGCATCGCCGGGCGGGCGGCGGCTCGACGCTGTACCGGACCACCGAGGCCGGCACCGCCATCGTCGAGGTGCATGGCAGCCTCGTGAACCGGGGCGCGTGGCTCAATGCCCATAGCGGGTTGACCTCCTACGAGGGGATCAAGGCCCAAATCAGCGCCGCGGGTGCGGACCCGGCCGTGAAGTCGGTCCTGCTCGACATGGATTCGCCGGGAGGCCAGGCGGTCGGCGCCTTCGAGACGGCGGATGCCGTCCGCGCCCTCGCCGCGCAAAAGCCGGTCGTGGCGCTGATCGACGGCATGGCCGCCTCGGCCGCCTATGCCATCGCCTCCGCGGCGAGCCGCATCGTGACGATCCCCACGGGGATTGCCGGCTCGATCGGCGTCGTCGTCCTGCACGCGGATTTCAGCAGGGCGCTCGACAAGGAAGGGATCACCACCACGCTCATTCATGCCGGCGCCAAGAAGGCCGACGCCCATCCGACACGGCCGCTTTCGGAGGACGCGAAGGCTGATCTTCAGGCCGAAGTCGACAGCCTCATGTCGATGTTCGTCGAGACGGTCGGGAGGGGCCGCGGCTCGCGGCTCACGGCGAGGGCGGCTCGCGCAACCGAGGCGGCGGTTTATTTCGGGGCCGAGGCCGTGAAGGCCGGGCTCGCGGACGCCGTCGGGACGCTTGAGCAGGTTCTCGCCGATCTCGACGGCGGGCGCCTTCCGGCCGTCGCGGGCGGGCGGCGCCTCGCGCATGCGGATTGGGCGGACGGGCGCGCCGCGGCGGCGGCATGCGGCCATGCCGGGCCGGCGCTGGATCTCTTCGCGGCCGGATATGCCGAGGGCCTTGCGGCTGCGCTCAGTTCGCCGCGCGTCATGGTGCAGGCTCGCCAGGAGGCTCGCGCCCATGTCTTCGCGGTCCTGTCGCACGATGCTGCCCGAGGCCAGGAAAAGGCCGCCTTGAACCTCATGTCCATCGCGCCGGACATGCCGTCCGAGGATGTCATCGACTTCCTCAAGACGGCGCTGGAGACGTCGCGTCCGACCCTTGGCGCCCGCGCGAAGGACGCGCCCTATGGCCTCGTGATGCATGTCGAAGGGCGGGCACCGAAGCCGATCGACGTCGGAGCGATCTACGCTCGGCGTGCCGAAGCACAGGGTAAAAGCCCATGAAGATCGACATCGCCGCGATCTATGCTCGCCGCCGTCGAGCCGGGGCTCACGGCGGCGCCGCACCCGCTCCGGCCGCGACCCCGCCCGTGACGCCTCCCGCGCCGAAGACGTTCGGCGAACTCGCGTCCCGCATCTGGGGCGCCCGTAGAACCCAAGCCGCGGGCCAGGAGATCGAACGCCCCGCCCGCCCGGGGCTTCCTGCAACCCAAGCGGCAGGTCGTCTTCCCGACCCCGCGGACGTCTATGCCCGCCGCCGTCGCGCGGCGGCGTGATCCGGGATGCGGCCGCCCGGTCTTGCTCCG
>NZ_DAOLAJ010000173.1:0-2795 GCF_035325185.1 Enterovirga sp.
TCTGACGCCCGGCCTCCTTGCGCATCCAGCTCGTCGCCGTCGGGCGCCTGAAGGCGGGGCCGGAGCGTGACCTCGCCGAGCGCTACCGCGCCCGCGCCGCCGCCATGGCGAAGCCGCTGGGATTCGCCGGGCCGGACCTGACCGAGCTGCCCGAATCGCGCCGGCGCCGCACCGAGGAGCGGCAGGCCGAGGAGGCCGCCGCGATCGCGGGCAAGGCAGGCTCCGCGCTGCTCGCCATCCTCGACGAAGGCGTGCCCTCGATCGGCTCGGAGGATTTCCCCGCCCGCCTCGCCGCCTTGCGCGACCGCGGCCGCGACGTCGCCTTCGTCATCGGCGGGCCGGACGGCCTCGCGCCGGATCTCAAGGGCCGGGCCGAATGGCCGCTCTCCTTCGGCCGCCTCACCCTGCCGCACCAGCTCGTGCGCGTGCTCGCCCTCGAGCAGATCTATCGCGCTTTCACCATCATCGCGGGCCATCCCTATCACCGCACGGGGACGGGAGAGCCATGAGGGGTGCAGCGAGGCGGCGTCGCTGGGGAATGCCGGGTGCGGTTCTCGCCGCGCTCGCCCTCGCTATGCCTGCCTTCGCCCAGAGCCCGGCCACCCCCGCGGCTCCGGTCCGCACACGCGACGATCCGAGGCAGGAGAAGCAGCGGCGCGAGGATGCCCTGCGCGCCCTCGAACAGACCGCCCGCGACAATGCCGAATCGCGCGGCCGCCTCGAACGCGAGATCGCGACGCTGAAGGCGGACCAGCCGCGGCTCGCGGCGGCCCTCGTCGAGGCAGGGCGCCGGACCCGCGAGGCGGAGGAGCGGGCGCGCGCGACCGAGGCGCGGCTCGACGCGCTGCTTCTCCAGGAGAACGCGATTCGCCGCTCCCTCGAATCGCGGCGCGGTCTTCTCGCGGAGGTCCTGGGGGGGCTTCAGCGGCTCGGCCGCTCGCCGCCGCCGGCCTTTCTCCTGCGGCCGGGCGACCTCCTGGCCGGGCTGCGCAGCGCGATGCTCCTCGGCGCCGTCACGCCCGTCCTGCGGGACGAGGCGCGCCGGCTCGTCGAGGATCTGGGCGAACTGGCCCGGCTGAGGAGCGCCATCGCCGCCGACAGGGCCGTGCTCCAGGCCGAATATTCGTCGCTCGCGGCGGAGCGCGACCGGCTCGCGGCCCTGATCCAGGCGCGGCAGGAGCGGCTCGCCGCAGCCGAGCAGGACGTGCGGCGCGAGCGCAGCCGGGGCGAGCGCCTCGGCCAGGAGGCGCAGACGCTCCGCGACCTGATCGCCCGCATGGAGGAGGAGGCCGCGCAGGCCGCCCGGCGCGAGGCCGAGGCCCGCGAGGCGGCCGAGGCCGGGGCGCGCGAGGTGCGGCAGAAGATCGCGGAGGCCGAGCGCGAGGAGCCGGCGCGGCTCGCACCCCGGCGCGCCTTCGCCGAGCTGCGCGGGACGCTGGTCCGCCCCGCCTCTGGCCGCACGCTCCGCGAATTCGGTGCCTCGGACGGCGCCGGCGGCGCCATGCGCGGCATGGCCATCGCGACGCGGCCCCGCGCCGTCGTGACCACGCCCGCAGAGGGGACGGTCGTCTTCGCCGGCCCGTTCCGGTCCTATGGGCGCGTCTTGATCATCAATGCGGGCGGCGGGTATTATCTTCTGCTGGCCGGCGTGGATTCGATTCAGGTCGAGGTGGGACAGTTCGTGCTGGCGGGAGAACCGGTGGCCCAGATGGGCGAGGTTGCGGCCCCGGCTGCGGCTTTGGGTGTCGTTGAGACGGACTCGCCTGTTCTCTATGTTGAACTGCGTAGGGACGGGACCCCGATCGATCCCGGACCGTGGTGGGCGAAAACTCAGAGCGAAAGGGCTCGAGGCTGATGCGGAAGTTGTCCCTCCTGTTGCTCGGCGCCGCGGCTGGCGCCGGCGCCGCGACGCTGGCGTCGCAGACGCAGATGATGCTTTCCACCAGCGCGGTGGCGGCCTCGGCCGAGACCTATCGCCAGCTCAGCCTCTTCGGAGACGTCTTCGAGAAGGTCCGCGCGGACTATGTGGAGAAGCCCGACGAGGGCAAGCTGATCGAGGCGGCCGTGAACGGCATGCTCGCCTCGCTCGATCCCCATTCCTCCTACATGGACCGCAAGAGCTTCCGGGACATGCAGGTGCAGACCTCCGGCCAGTTCGGCGGCCTCGGCATCGAGGTGACGATGGAGGACGGCCTCATCAAGGTCGTGACCCCGATCGACGAGACGCCCGCCGCCCGCGCCGGCCTCCTCGCCAACGACGTCATCACCCAGATCGACGACGATCAGGTCCAGGGCCTGACGCTCAACCAGGCCGTCGACAAGATGCGGGGCCCGGTCAACACCTCGGTCCGGCTGAAGATCCAGCGCGCCGGCAAGGAGCCCTTCGAGGTTACGCTGGTCCGCGACACCATCCGCGTCCGCCCGGTCCGCTCCCGCGTCGAGGGCGGCGACATCGCCTATCTGCGCATCGGCCAGTTCAACGAGCAGACCTACGAGAGCCTGCGCGCCCAGATCGAGAAGCTCACCGCCGAGATCGGCCCCGACAAGATCAAGGGCTACATCATTGACCTGCGCAACAATCCGGGCGGCCTGCTCGACCAGGCCATCATGGTCTCCGACGCCTTCCTCGACCGGGGCGAGATCGTCTCGACCCGCGGCCGCAACTCGGAGGAGAACCAGCGCTTCAACGCCAAGCCCGGCGACCTGACCAAGGGCAAGCCGGTCGTGGTGCTCGTCAACGGCGGCTCCGCCTCCGCCTCGGAGATCGTCGCCGGCGCCCTCCAGGACCACAAGCG
>NZ_DAOLAJ010000174.1:0-307 GCF_035325185.1 Enterovirga sp.
GCGCGCGATCTCGCCGGGATCGGCCTCGCGAGACCAGCCTTCCTCCGGCATCGGCCGCCGGGAGACGACGACGAGATTGAGGGCCCGCCCCGCCGCCACCGGATAGAGCACGACATGCCCGCCCCGGCCGAGCCACAGCCCCGTCTCGTCCGCCCCGAGGCCGGCGGGGCGCGCGTCGGCGGGAAGCGTCGCGCGATAGGCGGCATAGCCGGAATAGGCGGGTGGACGGGTCTTGCCGAGCGCGGCCCTCGTGCGCGACCAGACGCCGTCGGCGGAATCGCCCTTGCTTCTGATCGACAGCGTGGCG
>NZ_DAOLAJ010000174.1:317-2660 GCF_035325185.1 Enterovirga sp.
CAGCATCCTCGATGATGTCCTCTGTCCCAGTCCCCCCCCCCGCCGATTCGCCCCTGATCTCGGCCTCGCCGGCCCCGTTCGCGACCTGCTGCGCGCCCCGGCCGACGAGGAGGCGGATATCGGTGCGCGCCCGCACCGCATCGAGAAGGGCGGTGTGCAGGTCGGCGCGGGCGATGGCGAGGTAGGGCGCGCCGAACCGCTCGCGCATCGTGGCCCCGAGCGCGACCCGGCCGATCTCGGCGCCGCGCCGGAGCGAGCGGATGCGGATGCCGCCCGGCTCGCAGCCATGGCGCTGGAGCGCGGGGCCGAGGCCGAGGCCGAAGAGGATCCGCGTCGCGTTGGGAGAGAGCTGGATACCCGCTCCCGTCTCGCCGAATCCCGTGCGGCGCTCGAGGAGCGTGATCTCGTGGCCGCGGCCCGACAGCGCGAGCGCGCTCGTGAGGCCGGCGATCCCGGCGCCGACGATGGCGATTCTCATGGATGTCCCGCAGGTCTTCCGGGTGGCGATTCGGCCCGCCGCGCTCATGCCATCTTCGGGCCGGCGCGGGAACGGCGCTCGCCATCGCCGCCCGCCCGCCCTATAACAGGCGCGGACCCCGCGCGGCTTTCGGCCCCGCGGGCTTCTTCCGTTGCCCACCCATCTTCACCGGCCGCCATCCCCGCGGCCCGCATGCGACATGGCCCGACCGAAAATCTCCCTTGCGGGCCCGATCGCCCGCGCGCTCGACATCCTGAAGGGCGGGCGCGGCGTGACGCTCGCCGGCGTCCCGGACGGGTTCGACGCGCTCCTGATCGCCGACCTCACGCGGCTCCTGTCCCAGACGGCTGACGGGGCGGCGGTGCTGATGCATGTCGCCCGCGACGGTCAGCGCCGCCAGGCGCTGGAAAGCGCGCTGCGGTTCCTCGCCCCCGAGATCGAGGTGCTGCATTTCCCCGCCTGGGATTGCCAGCCCTATGACCGCGTCTCGCCCACGAGCACGGCGACCTCGGGGCGGATGACGGCGCTTGCGCGCCTCGCCCGCTCGCGCACCTCGGAGGAGAAGCCGCGCATCCTCTCGACGACGGCCAATGCCGTGGTCCAGCGCGTGCCGCCGCGCGCCAGGATCGCGGCCGAGACCTTCTCGGCCGCGCCGGGCAATGCGGTGAAGGTCGAGCAACTGGTCGCCTGGCTCGAAGCCAACGGCTCGACGCGCGCGGGCACCGTGCGCGAGCCCGGCGAATATGCCGCGCGCGGCGGCATCGTCGATCTCTTTCCGCCGGGGCTGCCCGCGCCCGTGCGCCTCGACTTCTTCGGCGACACGCTCGAATCGATCCGCCCCTTCGATCCCGAGACGCAGCGCTCGACGGGCCAGCTTCGCTCGCTCGACCTCGTGCCGGTCTCCGAGGTGCAGATCACGACCGAGTCGATCCGCCGCTTCCGGCAAGCCTATGTCGCGGCCTTCGGCGCCCCGCAGCGCGACGACCGCCTCTACGAGGCGGTGAGCGAGGGACGGCGCTATCCCGGCCTCGAACATTGGCTGCCGCTCTTCCACGAGCGGCTCGACACGCTCTTCGACTACCTGCCGGGCGTGCCGGTGGTCTTCGACGCGCTGGTCGAGGACGCGGCGGGCGAGCGTCTCGCCCAGGTGCAGGATTATTACGAAGCCCGCGCCTCCGCGATGGGCCAGGGGGAGGGCGGGGCGCCCTACAAGCCGCTCAAGCCCGACCGGCTCTACGTCTCGCCGGAGGAATGGGCGCGAATCCTGCGCGCCCTGCCGGTCGCGCGCCTGACGCCGTTCTCCGAGGCAGAGGGCGGGGATCGCTCCGTCATCGACCTCGAGGCGCGGCGCGGGCGCAACTTCATCGCCGAGCGGGCCGATCCGAACGCCAACGTCTTCGAGGCCGCCGCCCAGCATATCAAGGCGCTCCAGGCCGAGAAGAAGCGGGTCGTCGTCGCCGCGTGGTCCGAGGGCTCGCGCGAGCGCCTCGGCCACGTGCTGGAGGATCACGGCATCGCCGCGCAGCCCGTGGCGCGGCTGGCCGACACCCTCGCCCTCCCGCGCAACAAGGCCGTGCTCGCCGTCTGGGGCACCGAATCCGGCTTCGAGGCGGGGGATCTCGCCGTCATCGGCGAGCAGGACATCCTCGGCGACCGCCTCGTGCGCCAGAAGCGCACCGCGAGGCGTCCGCAGGATTTCCTGGCCGAGGTCGCCGCGCTGACGCCGGGCGATCTCGTCGTCCATGTCGATCACGGGATCGGGCGGTTCGAGGGGTTGCGCTCGATCGAGGCGGCGGGGGCGCCGCACGATTGCCTCGAAATCACCTATGCCGGGGAGGCCCGGCTCTTCCTGCCGGTCGAGAATA
>NZ_DAOLAJ010000175.1:0-2566 GCF_035325185.1 Enterovirga sp.
ACGGTAACCCTGCGGTCGCTGGGGCTGCGGTCAGCTGTCCCTCGATGACGGCACCATCAGTTCCAACAGCATCATTGGCCCTATTGCGGGACCTAACTCGTCGGTCCACGACTTCGAAACAGGCAGAGCGGGCGAAATGCCGCGCAGTTGGTCGAAATCCTGCGAGAGAACGTTGGATTTCAGTTCCTCTCCCTCCGCCAGTTCTCAACGTTCGGGACTTTCTCCGCGTTTGCGACCGGCGAAATGAATCCCGCAATTCCGCGCCGTTCCATGGGTTCGAGCTGTTGACCTCGAAGCCCCGGTCTCCGGGCGTCGTTCTCTCTTTGGGCCCCCTATTCTCCGAACCTGTTGACTAGGGGATCGCGGTACGGGTCTGCGAGAAGCCAGCCTGACGGTCAAATTCCGGGCATCTGGTCCGGTCGGCAGTTGCGGATCAGCTCGGTAGGCGAGGCTCGACCTCGCGGAAGCTGGCTGTGGAGGGGTCATAGGTGACGCGCTCGATCGTCCCGTCCTTGATCCGTTCCACCGCCTCGTCGATGACGAATAGCGGCACCAGGAACCACTCGCGGGGAATGACGGGGTTGCCGAAGCGGTCCTTGATCTCGATGTTGAGGCGGGCCGTGGCGAAGATCCGGTGGATGAGGTTTTCGAGGCGCGAGCGGCTGATGTTGAAGAGCTCGTAGGTGGCGACGACTTCCACATCGGCCATCAGGAAGGTCGGATCGAGCCTGGCGTTCCCGAAGCGGCGCGCCACGTCGCCGCCGGTCACGCCGATCTTGTGGAGGACGTCGCGATTGGCGGCCACCGTCGGGTGCTCCGACTTGCTCCGCAGGACGTAAATGGTCCCGCTCGCCAGATCGCCTTCGGTGCTCTCGCCGGCAAAAAGCGGTCCCGCGACCGGCTCGGTGATGCGCCGCCCCGCCTCGTCCTTGTAGAGCGCGCGCTGGAGCGACCGGCGGAGCAGGTTGCTCTGCGTGCCGTTGGAATAAATGACGCGAAGGCGCGCATCGAACTCGCCGTTCGGGGCCTTGAAGGTCTCGCCGACCTCCGCGACGTAGGCGACCTGGCCGCCGAGAATGAAGAACTGGCCCGCGGTGATGTCGGCCTTCAGGAAGCCGGCATCCTTGACGAACGGGCGCGCGGTTCTCAGCCCTTGGTCGAGGTCGCGTTGCACGCCGGCGAAGACGGGCTTGAACCGGTCGAAGTCGGGGCAAGGCTCGCGGTTGGCGATCTCCTCCGCCGCGCGCTTGTCGGCGCTGGTGCGGACATGGCGGAGATCGGTGATGTCGGGCGCGCCCGCCGCCCCTTCCAGCTCCGCCATGAGCGTATCGACGTCCATGGTATCGGCAGAGGCCGCCCCAGCGTCACCGGCACCGGTCAGGAGGCCCTGGCGGTCCAGCGGCGCAACCAACGACCGGCATTCCTCGAGTTCGCGGATGCGGTCGAGACGCACCGCGTAGAGGCGCTCGAAGATGTCGTTGCCCTCGCCATGCTGCGGGGGGCGGCCATGCTGATCGACAAAGCGCTGAATATCCTCGAAGCCGGCGATGATGCGCTCCTCGCGCGCCGAGCGCCCGCCCTTCTTCTCGGGAACGGCAAACTCGTCGAGTTCGGCGCGCAGCTCGTCAAGGTCGAGGTCACTCATAGCGTCCCTCGTCCTTGAAGCGCACGAAGGCGGCGGCGCCTTCCGCCATGCGCTTCTCCCAGGCATCGGTCGAGCTGATCGAGGGGAGCCGTCCCCGCTCCTTCTTGAAGCGGACGGCGCGCACGGCGAGGTCCTTCGCCTCCTCGGGCGTCAGGCTGGTGCGCTTGGCCGCAATCGCAGCCGCCACCTGCTTGAGGCTCTCCTCGCTCATGGTCTTGGCGAGGATGGCATAGGCCTCGCCGAAGGGATTGATCCGGTCGATCAGGTCGATGTCGAGCTCGCGCACATCCATCGCAAAGCGCCGCACGCCGTCGATGAGGGCGGTGTTTGCACTGGGCTCTGCCGCGCTTCCCGTCCCGTCACCAAGGATGATCTGCTTGGCCTGCTGGGTGAGATTCAGCGCAGCGACCGCATGCTGGCGGACGGCTTCCTGATCTTCCTCGGCGAGTTCCGGATACTTGTCCTTGATGATCTTGCCCATGCGGACCTGGGTCAGCTCCTCCGGCACCAGCTCCTCGTCGAAGAGGCCACGCTCCAGCGCGGTCTTGTCCTGCACGAAGGCGGCGATCACCTCATTGAGGTCCTCCTGGCAGATGCGAGCCGCTTCCTTGCTCTTTGGCTCGGCGAGGCCCTTGATCTCGATCTGGAACTGGCCGGTCTGCTCGTTGAACCCGACATTGGTCTTGTTCGGATCGTAGCCCTCTTCGCCATAGTCGAAGCCCTCGACGGGGCCGCTGCCGGCGTTCTTCGGCGTGAAGTTGAAGCGCGGCGCCAGCACCTGCTCCATGAGAAGGCTGGCGGCGATGGCCTTCAGAGTGTCGTTGACCGCCTCGGTGACGGCGTCGGCCGCAGCATCCGGCTCGGCGATCAGGTTGGTGAAGCGCGCCCGTGTCTTGCCCGGCGCATCGCGCGTGGCGCGGC
>NZ_DAOLAJ010000176.1:0-2521 GCF_035325185.1 Enterovirga sp.
CGAGATCGCCCCCGTCGAAGCCGGTATCGGGCGCATGGGCGTGGGCTTCGACCGGCTCCATCGTCATGCGCTCCGCCGGCGGCGGCCGAGTTCGAAGCCGATCGCGCCAATGGCGATGCCCGCGATGGCGAGCGCGCCGATCAAGCCCGGGCTCAGTCCGGCCGCGATCGTCGGCGGCGCGGATGGCGCGCCGTGGGTAGAGCCGGTCGCCGCCGGAGCCTGCGGCGCTTCCGCCTTGGCCGCGGCCGGCGAGAACAGCGCGGCAGCCTGATAGGTCCGGCCGAGCAGCGCCTTGCCGACATCCTTCAGGATCGCCTGGCCGGTGACCCGGCCCTGGCCCAGCACGAGATCGACATTCGCCACGGCCGGGCCGCCCAGATTCACCGAGCGGTTGCCCGCCTTGTCCTCGATGTGCCAGTCGAGAACCTTGTCGCCCTCGATTTTGCCGACGGCGATGCGGAAGAAGCCCTCCGGTCCGTCGGCCGTCTGGCCGGGCTTGATGCGGATCTCGTCGCGATTGACCAGCATGAAGCCGAAATTGTGCCCGGTCGGGCAGCCGATCGGATAGGCCGTGAACCTGGCGTCGAACTGATAGGGCTTGCCGTATTCGAAGACGATCGTCCGCTCGTAGAGCTTCAGATTGGCCTTGCCGTCCTTGAAGCCTTCCGGCCAGGGCGAGAGGAAGCCGGCGACGCCATCATGCTCGAAGACGAGGGCCTTGCGGGCGGCTGTGTCCTCGATCAGCCGCTGCGGCTGGATCGGACCGAGGGTCCGGTCGAGCACGACCTTGCCCCCCTCGACGACCTCGATGCGCAAGGTCCCAGCCGCCTCGTCGATCGCCGCGACGCGGATGGTCTTGGCTCCGCTCGTCCAACTGTCGCCTGTTCCTGCGAGGCCGGCGAAGAGCTTCTCGCCCGCCAGCATGCGGTCCGTGCGCACGCCCGACAGCCAGTCGAAGACGAGCTTCTGGGGACCGGCCTCGCGGAGCTTCCCCTGGTTGTAGAGCTGGGTGAACCCGCTCGCGCCCTGCCCGGCCCACCAGCCCGGCTGGGTGGCCGAGAAGACCGGCGCGCCGAAGGCCCATTCCCAATCATGGCCCGCGACGGTGCGCACGTGCAGCGCGTGGCTGGCGGTGCGCTCGTGCCCGACCGTCGCGTAGTAGTGGTAGACCTGCCCGCCGACCGCGACGCTGCCTCCCGCCGGGATCGTCACGTCCTCCTTGATCACGATCGACATGTCGTAGTCGATATAGGTCGGCATCCGCCCGAGCACGGGCAGCGGCTCGCCGCGCAACGCGACCTCGCCGCCCCAAGTATCCTCGAGATAGGCGAGCCCGCCCGGCGGGATCACGACCTCGCCGTTCTCGACGCGGCTCTTGCGGATCAGCACGCCGTCGAATTTCGGGGGACGGTTGAGCCCGAAATCGTCCTTGACCGCGACGGCCTGCTTCAATCCGGGCAGGCCGGGAACATAGGCCGGATTCACGGGCCGGTCCGCCAAGAGGGAGAAGGGCGGCGGCGGCAGGTCCTCCTTCGCCACGGGATGCGCGATCGGCACGCCCGGAGCCAGCGGCATCAGGCGCGGATCGGCCTGGGCGGAAGCCGGGCCCGCCAGGGCGAGCGCCGCGACGGCGAGGAGTCGGCTGGTCGGACGCATGTCGTTCTCTGCCTCGATCTCTGGCGGCGGTCAGGCCTTGGCGACCCGCGGCGCGGGCAGCTCGCAGGCGGTCTTGCGGCGGCCGGAGAGGTAGAGCGTTCCCCAGCCGGTCAGCAGCAGCGTGTTCAGGAAGATCAGCCATTTCGGCACGCCGGCGAGCAGGCTGCCGGCGAGGCCGAGCCCGACCACCGAGAGCACGGGCGCGAGGCAGCTCACGCACAGAGCCGAGACGGCGAGGACGCCGCCGCCGAGCGCGGCTCCGGTCGTCGCGCCCGCGCCGTTGCGCCGTCCCGTCGCCAGCGCGAAGCCGATGAAGCCGAAAGCGGTTGCGACCGAAAGCACGGAGAAGATCTCCTCCTTGCGCCGGAAGCTGATCCACCAGGCTTGGCCGCGCTCGTAGGTGAGCTGGCCCGCGCTCACGAACTCATCGGGCAGGAAGCCGCAATCCTCGGCGGCCGTCGCCGATTGGGGCATCTCGAAGAGAAGATAGCTCAGGCCGAGATAGCCGAGGCCCCCGACGAGGGCGAGGACGAGGGCGATGCCGCGCGGGCTCATGGCTTGCGGCCTCAGTAGCTGATCGAGGGCACGCCCGCGCCCATGAACTCGACGAGCTTGGCGCCGCCCACGATCTTCGCGCCCGCGACGAGGTTGTCCTCGTCGAGCCCGCGCTTCTTGAAGCAGGGCGAGCAGACATAGATCGTGCCGCCCGCCGCCGCGAAGTTCTCCATCAGCTCCTTGAGGGGCGCGAAGCCTTCCTCGTGGATGCCGTCGGCATAGCCCTTCTGCGACAACCGCGTGCCCTCGATCGATAGGAAGACCACCGTCTCCTTGTCCGAGGCGACGGCCGCATTGGCGACGACGAAGC
>NZ_DAOLAJ010000177.1:0-2246 GCF_035325185.1 Enterovirga sp.
CCGGACGCGCTCGCCGGCCGGGCCGCTCGACAGCATCCGCATGGAATAGCCGTGCAGCGGCGTGCCCTCGATCGATCCGTCCCCGAGCAGCGCCCCGCTCGGGGCGAGCTTCGCGGCGACGCCCTGCTTGATCTTCGGCGTGGCGGAGGCGAAGTCGAGGAAGGTGTGTTTGTCCGAGAGGCAGGGCGCGAAGGCGTCGGCGCTCTCGAGCGAGGCCGAGCCCGGCGTCACGCTGAAGATGAGGTCGCTCGCATCGGCAAGCTCCTGGTTCGAGCGGACCAGCGTCACGCCGACTTCTGCGGCGCGGCTCTGGATGAGGTCGGCATAGGGGCCGTCGAAGGCATATTTGTCGTAGCAGAAGATGCTTTCGAGCCCGGCGCCGCGGAGGCCCTTGCCGAGCGTGCTGCCGATCTCGCCGTAGCCGACGAGGCCGAGCCTGAACTGCGTCTTGTCTCCAGACATCCTCTATCTCCAGTCTTCAGACGACGATCCTTCGCCGCCGCGTTTCATGATGATGACCGAACGGGAACATGCTCCGCTGCCTGCGGCCCGGAGCGCAGCGCGTCGAGCAGCGCCTGGACGGGATGCGGCAGGCGAATTCCGTCGATGATCTTGACCTGCGAGCGGCAGGAATAGCCGTCCGCCAGGAGCCCGCCCTCCGCACCCGCTCGGGCCACGTGGCGCGCCCAGCTCAGCCCGTAGATCCGCTCCGACATCGCCCGGTGCTCGGCCTCGTGACCATAGGTTCCGGCCATGCCGCAGCATCCGGAGGGCAGGACGGAGAGCCCGAGCCCGCAGGCTTCGAACACCTTGCCCCATGCGCCGACCGCGGGCTGCGCCGTCGTTCGCTCGGTGCAGTGGGGCAGCAATTGATAATCCCGCCGTGCTGCCGCGCGCGGGAGGAGATCGGGCCGCGCCGCGAGCCATTCCTGGACGAGCTGGACCCGCGGCATGTTCCGCTCCGCCAACGCGGCCGCATATTCGGACCGGTAGGTCAGGGTCATCGAGGGGTCGAGGCCGATCAGGTCGATCCCGGTCGCCGAAAGACGGTTCAGCTCGCTCGCATTGGCGGCGGCAAGCCGCTCGAAAGCGCCCAGGAAGCCGTGGACGTGCAGGGGCTTGCCGTTCGCCCGGAAGGGAGCGAGCCAGGGCCGGATGCCGGCCAGTCGCAGGAAATCGAGGAGATCGAGCAGGACCCGCGTCTCGTAGAAGCTCGTGAAGGCGTCCTGCACGATGACGACGCTGGCCCCTCGCTCGTCGGGCGGGAGCCTCGCGAGGGTCCCGGCATCCGCCATGCCGATGCCGCGGGCGGCGAGCTCGCGTCCGAGATCGAGGCCCGAGAGCCGCGGCGTCTCCACGAGGCCGATCGCCCGCATGAGGGCCGCGCCCGGGCCCGAATGCGACGCCAGGTTCGCGAGGGCGGGCGCTTTCGCCATCCAGGGCACCATGGCCTCGATCCAGCCGACCGCGTAATGCCGGACCGGCCGCAGGTAGCGGCCATGATAAAGCTCGAGGAACTTGGCCCGGAAGCTCGGCACGTCGACCTTGATCGGGCATTGTCCGACACAGGACTTGCAGGCGAGACAGCCGTCCATCGCCTCCTTGACCTCGTCGGAGAAATCGCGCTCGCGGCGCCGCGCGAGGGTGGCGCCGAGCCGTGCCGGGAAGCGTATCCATCCCCGGCCGCCGCGCAGGTCCCGGGCCTCGGCGAGGGGATCGACGCCCTGCTCGGAGAGGAGCCGCAGCCATTCCCGCAGGAGCTGCGCGCGCCCCTTCGGGGAATGGCGCCGCTCGCGCGTCCCTTTCCAGGACGGGCACATGGCATCGTCCGGATCCCAGTTGAAGCAGGCGCCGTTGCCGTTGCAGTGGAGCGCCTCGTCGAACCCGGCCCGGACCTCGGGCGGGATCGCGCGATCGCGCTGTCCCTTGGTCGGCACGCCATCGACGGTGAGGAGACGTCCCTCGCGCGGGGCGACGATCTTCCCGGGATTGAACTGGTTCTGCGGATCGAAAGCCGCCTTGACGGCCTGAAGGGCAGGATAGAGCGGGCCGAAGAAGCGGGGCGAGAATTCGGAGCGCACGCCCTTGCCGTGCTCGCCCCAGAGCAGCCCACCGAATTTCTGCGTGAGCGCGACGACCTCCTCCGTCACGTCGCGGATCAGGCGTTCCTGGGCCGGGTCCTTCATGTCGATGGCCGGGCGGACATGCAGCACGCCGGCATCGACATGGCCGAACATGCCGTAGGC